>CAMOTI010000081.1 GCA_946625675.1 uncultured Prevotellaceae bacterium
GGCCTCTCACGTTCACGTAATTGCCGCTCGCACCCTTGATATAGTAGAAGCCCTCAGCTATGCTTGGGGTCTCATCCGGCTCCTCCTCAATCTGCTCCACGATGTAGTTCTCAGGCTCATAGATGTAAGCCTTGTTGGCTGCCATCGCACCGGTATAATCATCGAAGAACAGCTTTTCCTCGTCTGCTGCCAGCGTCTTGGTCTGGGTGGCAGCTGCCACGTCATCGGCAGAGAGGCCGAAGAAGAACTTGTTGTTCACCGTTCCTGAATTGCGGTCAACAAGATAGCTGTACCGGTTCCAGAGGGTCTGGCTGATTTTGGACAGGTCGATGCTGTAATCACCAAATGTCACGACAGAGCCGTCTATCGTCAGGGTATAGCCCTCAAATGAAACAGTCGTCGTCTTGATGTCAAGCTCATTTATCAGGAACTCATTGCCTTTAAGGATATTCACGGACGGAGTGGTTCCCGAAGCTGCTGGAACGATGGTAACCGAAGCCTGATCCGACTCCAACAGAACCGGAACCTGTGCAGCCACTGACGAGAGAGCGGTCTTCTCAACCGTTCCGTCATCCTGCTTCACGCTGGTCACAGCGTATGCGGTACCACCGTCAACGGTGAACGGGAAATCAACATAGAGCGTGGTGTAGTATTTGCCGTCGAACTGCTCGTCAAGCTCAACGGTCAGGCTCTCGGCTGACTCAAGCTCCCAGATGGCAATGGCGTCGTTGTTCTTGATGACGGTGTTAGCCTCGTTGACGAGCGTGAACTCATCGCCGCTGTCGCTGAGATAATATTTGCCGTTCGGCTTCACTATCTTGAAAGCACCCCACAGTTTCTTAAACACAGCATTGCTTCTGATGTTAGCGACAAGATCCTGAAATGTGCTGGTCTTTCCTATTGCGTCGAGGAAATTCTCCACCATCGTCACCGACACCTCACGGGCGAAATAGAAGATGTTCTTGGAATTGGAAAGAACAGACTTATAGAAAGCAGCATTGCCCCCTGTTGACGGATCAACCAGGTCGCTACCCTCTTCGGCCAAAGCATTGTATGCCTTCTGGGCACTGTAGGTGATAGCCTCGATATAATCAGGCCTTGCGTTATAGATATCCTGATAAGTCATATTGATACCGGCTGCCTTCAGCACCTGGTTCACCGTCTTCTCTATAGCTTTGTTCACCAGCTCATCAATATTGGTGTGCTCAAGCTTATAGTCAATCTGAGCCTTGTTGTCAGGATCCAGATAGAATCTCTGGACAGCATTCATCGACGGGAGCTGGTAATACAGACGGTAACCGCCTCCGACTTCCTCAACATGGAGGCTGAAAGAGGACTTGTACTGCTCGAAATAGGCTTTCAGCTTGTCGAGTCCCTCTCTGCCGAGCAACTCGCCCTCGCCGACGAGACCGAAAACCTGATCAGCCGCATATTCAAACATATCGGGTACGTAGGTCAGCGCGCGTGTCATATAATGACAAACGTCAACACCCTGAGAGCGGAGCACGGTCAGCTTTCCGTTCTCAGAAGCCACTTTCATGATGGTGCCCGGCTTGGCGGACGGGTCAACAACATTCGGAGCGGCATGTATCCGGCCCGTGCACTCCACATACTTGCCGGTGGAGGCGTTCTTGATGCGGTAATAGCCATCAGCTATGTCAGCCGCATTCATGCTTAGTCCAGCAAAGAGGACCAACAATAAAAAGGTTAATTTTTTCTTCATAAGGTTTAATTATATAATTTGTTTTTAGTATTTGAACATCAAACGAATAGTTTTTTTACATACACATACATGCAGCCTGTATCCTCACTGACTGTCATTCATAGCTTATTTCATCGAATTCTTTATTTCTTAGTCAGCTAAAAAGTTTTTTTCACCAACCCCCTTTCTATAAAACTTCTATGTGTCAAGTATCTAAATACTCATTTCCTAACTGGTTGTTTTGAGTTTCCTCTAAGCTCATGCAAGTGATGTTAGAAAACGGCGTTTTATCCTCCGCCTCCCTCGCATCAGCTTAATGGAAAACGGACTTGCAAATATAGAAATATTTCACAAAGAATACAAAAAAAATGTAGAAATTGTTTAAAATTTTACGAAATAAACCAAATTTAACAACATTTAACACGGCTAAAGCGTATTATTTTGTACATTTCAGATAAAAGAACGTACTTTGAAATTATTTAGGTGTAAACTAAACACTTATAAAAGAGTTTTTTTCTTTTTTTGTTGATTGAACATCCAAAACTCAAATTTTTGAAATATTTTTGAATTTTATTTTTTAATCATTTTAAGCGAAGTCCTCATAGCCAATGACAAACAAAAGTGGGCTATAAAAATGTTTTTATATATAAACGACCCCAAAAAACTGTCCGAATGGCTACTAACAACCAAAAACTATAATAGTTTGGTAATCAAGAAATCTTACATCGTACATCTTTAAATCTTGAAATCAATACACGGGCAGCACATAGAACTTACGTTCGGGCTTGAAGTCGAGCATCCACTGGTCGATGATGATATGGCTGTCGAGCGCTTTGATGGTAAGCGTATGTTGCCCTTTCGACACACGTACGGGAGTCTGCTTCAACGCCTGTCCACGCAGCACGCTCTGCTTCCAGAACTCCGACCGGAATTTCTCCTTCAGCGAAATCACCACCGGATCGCCGCCGTCGATACTGACGGAATAACGGAGGTCGCCTTTATCGTTCGGCTGCGTCGGAATCATAGCGGTATAAAGGATGGCATCCCCTTCGAGGGCAGTCGTGAAGCGGTAGGTCAGCTCACCCCCCTTGGGCAGCGGGACGGCATGTAGGGAATGGCCGAGCAGCTGAATCGGTTCCACGCCTGCCGTAGCCCCGTCGAAACTGTCGGCATCACGCGCCACATAATCGTCGGAAGCGGGAACCGCCGACGGACTGGGATAACGGCTGTAGTCCCTCAACGGAGCCTCCTCAGCCTCAAATGGCAGCGTGGGCTTTCCAAACACAAGCAAACCACGGGGAGCCATACTCATCAGACCGTTCCATTTCCCGCCCGCCAACTCATGATTATAATAGTCGGTGAGCCGCTCTATCTCACCGTATGCGGTCATCGAACAGGCGGCTGCATCTCGCCGTTCCTGATCATCAGCACAGCAGCGGGCTTTCTGCGCCTCCAGCTGCTTCTCCGCCATCGCGGCAGCAGCGCACACAGGATAGCTGACTGCGGCGAAATAAGCGTCCTGGAGCTCCGGACGGATGTCCATGCTCACCTCCTTCACTGTCTGGCAGACAGCGGCATAGCTGTTGACATAGCGGTCGAGCTCTCCGCCGAACTCCGTCGGCGAGAACTCGGTATCAGCCACCGGCGACCACCCACGGGCATACTTCCGCTTGTCCAGCTCCACCTGACTCCATCCCATGAACTCAGGCTTGCGGATGGCAGTCAGCCTGTAGTACTCACGCATGGCAGGCGCCAGCCGCCTGCCGGCTTTCTCGCCGAACTGCCTGCATAGCCAGTGCTCCAGATGGGAATATATGGTGTTCGGCTTGACAGAATTGATATCCCAAGCCATATCGAGGAAGAACTCCAGGTCGTATGCAGCCACCTTCGGATCATGACAGTTCGCAATCCAAAGTTTACGGCAATTATGGTCGTAGGCGGCCTTCATCTCGGTATAGATAAGACCGGGCTGGGTGGTGGTCAGCCAGAGGTAGTCGTGGGGACGCCCCCAGTACGACAGGTGGTAATACACACCCCCACCCCCGCTGCGCCGCTGCTGCTCCGCGTCGCTCAGGCGCGTCATATAGCCGTAGTTGTCGTCGCACCACATCAGTGTCACGTCGTCAGGGACCTTCAGACCGCTCTCCAGAATCTCAAGCACCTCCTTATAGGGGATAAACACCTGAGGAATCTTAGTCACGTCCTTGTTGACATACTGTTTCAGCAGCTCGCGCTGGTCGTCCACCACCTGTTGCAGTCCATTCAGTTTCTCTTCGCGGGTCTTCACACCCTCCATCGAGCCGTCGTGGATGCCACGCATGCCGATGGTGAAGAATGCTTCTGTGCCTGCCACTTCCTTCAGGCGCTCAGCCCAGTAATTGCGGACGGACTGGCCGTTGGTGATATAGTTGTACGCGCCACGTTGTTTCACATCCCACTCTGCCACATTGTTGCGAAGCAAGGGCTCGCAGTGCGACGTGCCGATCAGTATGCCACAGGAGTCAGCTACGGCATGGTTTCCTTTCACGGTGAAAAAGCCGGTGGTGCCCTCATGCATCGCCGGCCATATCATGTTGGCACGAAGACGGAGCAGAAGTTTGAAGATTTCCTTATATGTTCGGGGGCCGATGGAGCCCTTCACGCCGGTCGGCTCAAACGTCTTTGAGGACCATTCCCGAAGGCTCCAGTCCTCATCGTTGATAAAGATGCCGCGGTAGGCCACACTCGGGCTCTGAAACGTAGTAAAGCTGTCGTCAAGATTCAACATGGATTTTCGCTCTGGAACCACATCACCCCACCAAACCCAGGGAGAGACACCGGCCATGCGCGACAGTTCAAGCAGACCATAGGCACAACCGCGCCCGTTATTGCCTGCCACCACAATCTTTCCTTTATGCACGCCGATCCAGAAACCATCCATCTTCTCCCGCACATCTGCCACAGGACAGCCCATATCTGTCAGTCTGCCAGCCAAATTGGCATTCTGATTTAACTGATACACCTGAATCACGCCGTTTTTGCCCGATACGGCACGGTGTCCGGTCACTTGTTCCATGTCCGAACTGAACATATCAAGCGCGATGCCGACGACGGGCGATCTCTTACCGTTCACATGATAACACACCGGCGACCTGCCATCATACCACACGACGGCGGCAGCCTTGCCTGCCATCATCACCCCGAAAATACACAACAATGTCTGTAGTAGTTTTCTCATATCAGTTGTTTTGCCAAAATAATTTCTAATAACACATTGTGGCTATTTTTCCTTGCAAAGATAACGAAAAAAAATAGATTATGCAAGAAATCAGTGACACAGAAAAAGGCGGGTCACAAAAAAATGCCGTTTGGGAAGCAAACGGCAGAATCAAATCAAAAAAAAAGGAATATCACACGTTCACACCATAGTCATGCTTTACCTCGCTCATCACGAAAGTGCTCTCCAGAGAACCGAGATATTCCACGGTGCCCAGCTTGTTCAATATGAACTCACGGTATTCCTTCATGTCCTTCACGTAAATCTTAAGCAAAAAGTCAAAGTTGCCTGACGTGTTGTAGCATTCAGTCACCTCTGGAAACTCCTGTATGCGACGCTCAAAATTATTCGCGATGTCCTGGTTCATCTGACGCATCTTCACATTGCAGAACACCATAAATCCCGCGCCTATTTTAGCCGGGTCCAAAATAGCGACATACTTCTTGATCACGCCCTGACGCTCCATGCGTTTCAGACGCTCAAACACGGGAGTCGTGCTGAGGTCCACGGCCTCAGCCAGCTCCTTCGTCGTCAGCTTTGCATTATCCTGCAAAGCACGAAGTATCTTCAAATCGGTCTGATCCAATTGAACCATCTCTTATTCCAAATAGGTATATCCATACAGGCCGGAGCGATAAGTGGCAAGGAATTCCTTGCCTTCCTCAAGCGTGATTTTGCCCTGCTGAACGGCCTTTCGTGCCCAAATCTCCAAGTTGCGGACCATACGCTTCGGGTTGTACTGAACATAGCTCAGCACATCGGCCACGGTCTCGCCGTCTATGATATGGTTTATCTCATAGGAGTCCTCTGTCACCTGGATATGAACGGCATTCGTGTCGCCGAACAGGTTGTGCATATCACCCAGAATCTCTTGATAGGCGCCCACAAGGAACACGCCCACATAGTACGGACCTTTCTTGGGATTGAGGTTGTGAAGGGGGATGAAACTGCTTACGGTCTGGTGCGACACGAAATTAGTGATTTTTCCGTCGGAGTCGCACGTGATGTCCTGTAGCGTGGCGTTGTGTGTGGGTTTCTCTTCAAGGCGATGGATGGGCATGATGGGGAACAACTGGTCGATGGCCCAGGAGTCAG
This sequence comes from uncultured Prevotellaceae bacterium, assembly GCA_946625675.1. GTDB lineage: Bacteria > Bacteroidota > Bacteroidia > Bacteroidales > Bacteroidaceae > UBA3839. The sequence continues at coordinate 6,054 of CAMOTI010000081.1, forward strand.
GAAGCGAATGGAAGATGGAAAAATTACAGAAGTACTTGTCGGCCAACAGCTTGTCGAGTGTGCGGAATTCTTCTGGAGCGTGTTTCATCGTATGTGCCAGCGTGTTCACCTCCTTGGCTACGGCCCAGAACATACGCTCAATCTCGGCGCGGGTCTTCAGGTCCAGCATGCCATGGGCAAACAGCTCGAGGGCCTCCTCTCGGATTTGCTGGGCGTCATGCCAGTCCTCAAGCATCGAACGGGTCGACAGATTGTCCCAGATCTCATAGAGTTCCTTGGACATCTGATGGGCGTCTTCTGTCACCTCGAATTCCTCGGGCATCACGGGCAGCTCGGCGGCTCCAAGCACCTCCAATATCAGCACGGCATGGTGAGCGGCTATCGACCGGCCACCTTCGGTGATCAGATTCGGGTGAGGCACGTTGTTAAGATTCGCTGCCTCAACGAACGTGTAGACGCAGTTATTGATATATTCCTGAATACTGTAGTTCACACTGCTCTCACTGTTGGCAGAACGCGAACCGTCGTAGTCCACGCCCAGTCCGCCGCCACAGTCCACGAACTCCACTCCGAAACCCATCTGACGCAGATGGACATAGAACTGGGCTGCCTCACGGAGAGCGTTCTGTATACGGCGTATCTTGGTGATCTGGCTTCCGATATGGAAATGGATCAATTTCAGACAGTCCTCCATGTGATTCTCCTGAAGGACGTCTATGGCAGAGAGAAGTTCGCCGCAGGTAAGGCCGAATTTTGAAGCGTCGCCGCCACTCTCCTCCCATTTGCCGCTGCCACTGGCAGCCAGCTTGATGCGGATGCCGATATTGGGGCGGACATTCAGCTGCTTGGCGGTCTCGATAATCACGTCGAGCTCGTTCAGTTTCTCCACAACGATGAAGAGGCGCTTGCCCATCTTCTGTGCCAGCAACGCCAGCTCAATATAGCTCTGGTCTTTATACCCGTTGCAGATAATCAGCGAGTCGCTGTCCATATTCACGGCCAGAACGGCATGAAGCTCGGGCTTCGAGCCGGCTTCAAGACCCAGATTGTACTTCTTGCCATGACTGATCACCTCCTCCACAACGGGACTGATCTGATTCACCTTGATGGGATAGATGATGAAACTCTCCGACTTGTATTCATACTCTCGGGCGGCATTCTGAAAGCAGGTGGCGGTCTTCTCGATACGGTTGTCTATGATATCGGGAAAACGCACCAATACGGGAGCGGAGATGTCGCGAAGCGACAACTCGTCCATCACGTCTTTCAAGTCTACCTCAACGCCATTCTTCAATGGGGTGGCAACAACATGGCCCTTGTCGTTGATATGGAAATAATTCACACCCCAGCCATCGATGCTGTATAGCTCCTGGGAGTCCTCAATACGCCATTTTCTCATTAAGCTTTATAATATATCGTTATCAAATATTCAACTTTGGTGAAATAAACTAACACTGGCTATTTTATTCTCAACTCTAAACCTGAACTCTAAACACTCAACTCTAAACTCTAAACTCCAAACTTTTTTCTATTTCGTCCACATAGTGGTTGATCTGAGCCTTTGTATGAATCACATCTATAGGGATGACGTGCTTGGCCTTCTGATAGAAAGGCTCCCGAATCTCCAGAGACGATTGGATATAGCTGATCAGCTCATCGGGACTTTTACCCTGAATCAGAGGACGTTGCGACTTACCCATCAGCAGATGGGCCTTCAGCACCTCGGGTTCAGCTTTCAGATAGAAACTCTCCGACTGGCAGTTGATGTAGTCCATGTTGTCGAAGAAGCAGGGGGTACCACCGCCACAGGCGATGACCACGTCCTCCATCTCGCAAACTTCATGAAGCATCAGGCGCTCCAGCTCTCGGAAACCACTCTCTCCGCGCTCTGCGAATATCTGGGGGATCTTCATGCGGTATCGAGCCTCGACATACCAGTCCAAGTCGAAGAACTCCAACTCCATCTTGCGGGCCAGGACACGACCGATGGTAGTCTTGCCGGCTCCCATATACCCTATCAATACGATCCTCTGCATTTTTTCGTCATTTGGAACTGTTGATTTGGCCATCCAAGCCGTTTTTGGCGGAAACGGAAACCTCTGAAGGCCTACACTTTGTTCAATGTTTAATAATTATGGGTGGGTCACTTCTTTTTGGTGTCTGCCTTCTCCACTATTTCCATACATTTCTCCAAGGACAAAGTCTCTGGCTCCTTGATGGTCTTTGGAATTCGGTAGTTTTTGCCTTTATAAGCGATATACGGACCAAAACGGCCGTTCATAATCTCCAAATCCGGCTCTTCGTCAAACTTGCGGAGATGCTTGGCTGCGTCCTGCTTTTTCTTGTCAGCTATCAGCTGCTCGGCGTCTTCCAGCGTCAGCGTCATCGGATCCACGCCTTTCGGTATCGACACATACTGCTTCTTATAGTAGATGTATGGACCGTAACGGCCAGTACCGACTTTCACCTCCTCACCATCATACTCGCCTAACGTGCGGGGCAGCTTGAACAGCTCCAGGGCTTCCTTCAGGGTGATGTTGTGAATGCTCTGGCCTTTGTTCAACTGGGCGAAACGGGGTTTTTCGTCGTCGCCGGCCGAACCAATCTGGACAATCGGGCCGAAACGGCCAATCTTCACCGTCACCTCCCGGCCCGTGGCTGGATCGTGGCCAAGCACGCGCTCGCCCACTTTATGGTCGAGCTGGATGTTCATCACCTTGTCCACTTCGGGCATCAGGTTGTCGTAGAAGTCGCGCATCATCTGCTGCCAGTCTTCCTTGCCGTCGGCTATCTCGTCGAACTCTTTTTCAACATTGGCTGTGAAATTATAGTCTACGATTGTGGGGAAATACTCCACAAGGAAGTCATTCACCACGATGCCGGTGTCAGTGGGGAGCAGTTTGCCCTTCTCTTTGCCTACAATCTCGCTCTTCTCACTCTTCGTCAGCGACTTGCCTGGCTGCTGAGTCAGGATGACATAGCTTCGTTTCTCTCCTTTCTTATCGCCTTTCTCCACATATTCGCGCTGCTGGATTGTGGAAATCGTAGGAGCATAGGTGGAAGGACGGCCGATGCCGAGTTCTTCCAGCTTCCTCACAAGGGAGGCCTCCGTAAAACGAAGCGGCCCCTGGGTGAAATGCTGGGTGGCTGTCAGCTCATTATAACTCAATTGCTGACCGGAATGGAGGCTGGCGTCGAGGGCAGATTCTGTGTCGCTGCCGGCTTCCTGGTCGTCGTCGAACGACTCACGGTAAACCCTCAGAAATCCGTCGAACGTCACAACCTCACCGTTGGCAACAAACATACCTAACGCTTCTTCCCCTTTCTGTGAGCTTGAGTCGGAAGGCTCCAAGGCAATATGAATCGTGGTTTTCTCTATCTCGGCGTCAGCCATCTGAGAGGCTATCGTCCGCTTCCATATCAGGTCGTAGAGACGTTTCTCGTTGGCGGTGCCTTTGATTTCGTGCTCCGACATATAGGTCGGACGGATGGCCTCGTGGGCTTCCTGAGCGCCTTTCGACTTCGTCTGGTATTTTCTCACTTTCGAATACTTCTCGCCAAGCTTGTCTACAATCTCTTTCTTTGAGGCATTGATACACAGCGACGAGAGGTTCACAGAGTCGGTTCGCATATAGGTGATCTGTCCTGACTCATACAGATGCTGGGCTACGGACATGGTCTGGGCCACGGAAAAGCCAAGTTTGCGAGCTGCCTCCTGCTGAAGCGTTGAGGTGGTGAAAGGAGGTGCCGGGAACTTATGCATCGGCTTCTTGCTGATGTCGGTGATGACAAAACGGCGGTCCTTGCATTGCTCAAGGAAACGGGCTGCCTCATCCTCCGTAGCGAAGCGCTGCTCGTAGTCGGCTTTCAACATCACATCGGTTGGCTTGCCTGAGGCGTCAAGGGCTACGAACTCGGCAGTCACCTTATAGGATGACTCGGCCGTGAACTTCTGGATGTCACGCTCCCGCTCCACAATCAGGCGTACGGCGACGGACTGAACACGGCCGGCTGACAACTGGGGCTTGAGCTTCTTCCACAACACAGGAGACAACTTGAAGCCTACGATGCGGTCGAGCACTCGACGGGCCTGCTGGGCGTTCACTAAGTTCGTGTCTATCGTGCGGGGATGCTTGATTGCCTCCAATATCGCATTTTTTGTTATCTCATGGAAAACGATTCGTTTTGTGTGAGCAACGTCCAGACCCAGCACATGAGCCAGATGCCAGGAGATGGCCTCTCCCTCACGGTCCTCATCGGATGCCAGCCACACGCTTTCTGCCGTCTGAGACGCTTTCTTCAGCTTGCCTACAACCTCGGTCTTGTCCTCGGGTATCTCATATACCGGAGAAAAGTCATCCGTGTTTACGCTGAAATCTTTTTTCTTCAAGTCGCGTATGTGGCCGTAGCTCGACATCACCTTATAGTCACTGCCAAGAAACTTCTCCAACGTTTTGGCCTTGGCTGGGGACTCTACTATTACCAGATTTTTTGCCATTTTTATGATGTATTCTGTTTTTTTGCTTCGTACTTTTCCAAAAGTGGGGCAAAGTTAGCAAAAGCAAAAATAACTACAAAAAAATCTACACTTTTTTTAATATATTTTTATATAAACGACAAGTTTTCTCTATATATAAGGTAAAAAAATGCGAAAATAACGAATTTTCTATGAGGACAGAGCCCAGAGAGCCCAGTTCCAAGTCATCGAAGGAAACTGGCAAAAACTGACTCTTAATTATAAATCCCCATTCTGCCCATTCAGCCCATTGCCCATTTCATAAATAATTACCACAAAACACGAACTTATTCCAAAAAATCCATTATATTTGCAAAATAATCACCATCAGCATGAAAATTATCCGTCTTATTCTGCCTGCTATCATGATGTTCTGTGCCTGCGCCGTCAAGGCACAGCATCTCTACGTAGCCTCTTACAACATCAGATACGAAAACAAGAACGACACAAGGAAAGGGAACGGGTGGACACAGCGATGCAGGCCCATCTGTGCACAAATCAACTTCGAGCACCCAGACATCTTCGGTGCGCAGGAGGTGAAGCACAACCAGCTCAACGACATGCTCACCATGCTCGACGGATATGAATTCATAGGAAGCGGACGCGACGACGGCAAGCAGGCGGGGGAATATTCGCCCATTTTCTACGACCCACAAAAACTGCAGTTGCTGGAGCATGGGCAGTTCTGGATTGCTGAGAATCCAGACAAGCCCGGCATCGGATGGGACGCGGCGTGCCCACGAATATGCACATGGGGGCGCTTCCTGACGAAAGGGTCCGACAAGGAGTTCCTCTTCCTCAACCTCCATCTCGACCACAAGGGGAAGACAGCACGGACAGAAGGAGCGAAGCTCATCATCCAAAAAATCAAAGAGTTGAGCTCAGAGAGCTTGCCCGTCATCCTTACCGGAGACTTCAACGGCAGCCAACACGACACCACATACCAACTCTTCTCTCAATCCGGCATGCTCATCGACACATACGCCAACAGCAGAATCAGATTTGCAGAGAACGGAACTTTCAACAACTACAAACAAAACGAGAAAAACGACAGCCGTATCGACCATATTTTCGTTTCCCGACATTTCGGTATCGAACGATACGCCATTCTCACCAACTCATACTGGGCATCCAAAAAGCCGGGCAGAAAACCACAACGACGGCTGCCATCCGACCACTATCCCGTTTTCGTACATCTCATTTTCAAATAGGTTCAGAAAAGCTGACCAAGTCCGACCAGTCCGACTTGTCTGACCAGTCCGACCTGTCTGACCTGTCTGACCAGTCCGACCTATCCTCCCACTTATTTTTTCAAAAAAATTCACACAAACGTTTGCATATTCCAATCTTTATCACTAACTTTGCAAAGTCATGGGGTATTAGCTCATCTGGCTAGAGCGTTTGACTGGCAGTCAAAAGGTGGCAGGTTCGAGTCCTGTATACTCCACAAACAGCATTAAGCGTGCCGCATCTTCATGCAGCACGCTTTTTTCTGACGCTGAGTTTCAAGCCACTAAAAGCATAAGAGCGTGCCACACCATCATGTGACACGCTCTTTATTTTACGAATTCTAAAGTTCAAAACCGGTTTATTTCACGGGGCTGGTCATACCAACTTCAATCACGTTGCCGCTCTTGAACACTTTCTTGGCAAAGTCTTGGATTTCCTTCGCGCTGATCTCGTCCACCATGGCATCGTAGCCTGTCACCTCGTCGAAGTTGTAACGGCTCTGTTTCACCATGGCACCCATCCAGAATGAGTTCTTCTTCAAATCCTCGGCATGCTTGCGGTGCATGTACTCCTTCACCTTCTGCAAGTCATCGGCTTTCGGGCCGTCGGCACACATCTTGTCAACACCCTCATAGACCAGCTCGGTCATACGGGCACGCTTCTCAGGAGCGGTGGGCAGCTGAACGATGAACTCGGCGATTTCCTCAGGATAGTCGGTCACGGAGCCCTGGGTTGGCACGCCGTAGGCACCACCTTCGTCCTCACGCACGCTCTCGGTGTAGTGCATGGTCATCAACTGCTGAAGCATGTCCATCACCATCTCGTTGCGAGGAGTGTCCTTCATCGGGGCATGGTACAGGAATATCACGATGGCATTAGGTGTCTGAAGCTCTTTCTCGAACACATTCACCTTCTTACCCTTTGCGATACGCTGGTCGATGCCTTTCATCTTCTCGCTGCCAGGAAGAACAGGCAGAGAGCCCAGGTATTTCTCGAAGAGAGGAGTAGCCTCGTCAATGTCGATGTCGCCCACAAAGTAGAACTCGAAGTCGTCGCCGTCGGCAAAACGCTCTTTGTAAATCTCCAGCATACGGTCGTAGTTCAACTTGTCGATGTCTGAGGCTTTCAGACGCTTAGCACGAACATTGTTATTGTAAACAACGCTGACTACAGTGTCCTGCAAAGCTGTCGTCGGCGACAAATCCTGATTAGCCAGAGCCTGACGCATACGGTCGGTATACGACTTGAATGCATCATCGTCACGACGAGGAGAGGTGAAGGTCAGATAAGTCAGCTGAAGCATCGTCTCAAAGTCTTTCACCACGCACTGGCCATTCACACCTTCTGTGCGGTTGCCAACTGAGGGATCTGCGCTCGCCTGGATGCCGGCAAGACGTTTCTTCAGGTCGGTGGCACTGAAATTGCCGTAGCCGCCGAGATTCACATCGTCAATGTTTGAGGCGTTCAGATACTCGTCGTTGCTGTAGTAGGAGTCACCACCCCAGCTTACAGCGCGCATCGAGATGCTGTTAGGTGTGTAGTCGGTCTTCTTCACATGGATTACAACGCCATTACCCAAGGTTATCACCTTGCTGTCGTAAGCACCGTCGGTCACACTCTTCACCTTGCTGCCCTTCAGCTCCTCTGTGATGAGAGGGTCGGTGTTCACTTCCTCCACATAGGCCTCGATATTCTCGGCCCTTACTTGCTTCATCAGGTCCACAAGATGCTCTTTCGTCGGGAGTACAATGCCGTCCTTCTCAGGAGCGAACATCACCATCACCAAATTGGAGTCATTCTCTGAAACGGCCTCCTTCAAGCTTTCGTTGATCATGCTTACAGGAAGATTCGGTACGAGCATCTTCATGATCTGATACTCGGCTTCGATTCCAGGCATGGCATCGCCGTCGAGGAAGTGGCGGACACACTGGTTGACATAGCGGGTGTTCTGAACCTTGTCCTTCTTTGCATAGCGGTCCTCAAGCTGCGACAGGTATTCCTGCTGGAAACGGTCGTACTCGCTCTCTGTGAAGCCGTAGCGGCCAAAGCGGAGCATCTCACGGTAAAGGGCTGTCAATGCGGCGTCCTGGCCGTTGTCCTTGAACTCAACAGTGCCGGTCAAGGCATCCTTTGTCTTGGCTACGAAGTAGTCGTCGTCGCTCAGGCTGGCCGCGATGAATGGAGGATTCGGCTTCTGAAGGATTTCCTCTATGCGGCTGGCAAACATGTTGCTGACTGCTGCGTCGAGATAGTCGCTGATCAGCTTCATCACACTGCCTTTCTCTTCACGGCTCATGTTGTCGTGCTTCATCATCAGCATGATGGCACTGGAGGTCATTTCCTTGTCCTTCTGGATGCTCACGAGGGGCTCTGCAGTGTCGGGAACAGGGAAATATTCACGGACAGCAGCGTCTGCTGCGGGAGCCTGGATGTCGGCAAAGATTTCCTTGATCTTGCCCTCTGTGCGGTCCACGTCAACATCACCTACAACGATGACAGCCTGAAGGTCAGGGCGATACCATTTCTTATAGTAGGAACGGAGGTCGTTGTAAGGGAAGTTCATCACGATGTCCATCGTGCCGATAGGCATGCGGTCGGCATACTTTGAGCCAGGATAGATGTCGGGAAGAGCACCTTCATACATACGCTGCATGGCGCTGCGGCGCATACGCCACTCTTCGTTGATGACACCACGCTCCTTGTCGATCTCGCTGTCTTCCAGCAACAGGTCGTGACTCCAGTCGTGGAGAATCAGCAGACAAGAGTCTACTGCACCCAGGTTCGTGGACTTCACGTTGTTGATGTTGTAAACGGTCTCGTCGAAGCTCGTGTAGGCGTTCAGGTTCTCGCCGAACTTCACGCCTATGCTCTCAAGATAGGTCTTCAGCTTGTTGCCGGGGAAATGGGTCGTGCCGTTGAAGCACATATGCTCCAGGAAATGGGCCAGACCACGCTGGTTGTCTTCCTCCTGCATCGAGCCCACCTTCTGGGCGATGTAGAAGTCTACTCGCTGTTCCGGCCATTCATTGTGCCGGATGTAATAAGTCAGGCCGTTGTCCAGTTTTCCTACGCGTACGTTAGGGTCCAACGGGAGCGGCTGATCCATCTGGGCGAATGCGGTCATGCTGAGAAGCAGCCCTATCGCCATCATGAATAACTTTTTCATTGCGTTTGTTTTGTTGTTAAAATAGTATTGCAGTCTTTCTTATTGAGTTAAAAACTCGTTTCTGACCATTTAGACGCAGAAACTTCATAAAAACTACAAGGAAATCGTATTTTTTTGTTTTTTTCTTTTTTCTCGCTTGTCGTCCTATGCCGCAACATCGTTGTGGTCCCTGGCTCTTAGCTTTTTCTGTCCAAGTAACTAAACTATATTTGCCCTAAATCCTAAACCCTCAACTCTAAACCCTAAAACCCTAAACTCTCAACTCTAAACCCTAAACTATTTGAATCCCTTCTTCTCGTCGAGCGCATGCTTCGGGTAGTCAACAGTGTAGTGGAGCCCGCGGCTTTCCTTGCGTTCCAGTGCCTGGCGGGTGATGAGGTAGCCTACATTGATCATATTGCGCAGCTCACAGATGTCGCGTGTGGGCTTCACTTTCTTGAACAGGTGCTCTGTCTCCTCAAAGAGCAAGTCCAGACGCTCCCAGGCACGGTGAAGACGAAGATCCGACCTTACGATGCCCACATAAGTCGACATGATCTGGCCTACCTCCTTCACGTCCTGGGCTATCAGCACCTTCTCCTCGTTTGTCAGCGTTCCTTCGTCGTTCCATTCTGGAACTTTCTCGTTGAAGTCATAGTCGTCCACAACCGACAGCGAGTGCTTGGCGGCTGCGTCGGCATAGACCACGGCCTCTATCAGGGAATTGGAGGCCAGACGGTTGCCGCCATGAAGGCCTGTGCATGAACATTCGCCGATGGCATAAAGACGGAGGATGCTCGAGCAGCCGTCGAGGTCCACCTTGATGCCTCCACACATATAGTGAGCAGAAGGAGCAACAGGGATGTAGTCTTTCGTGATGTCGATGCCTATCGACAGGCATTTCGCATAGATATTAGGGAAATGATGTTTCGTCTCTTCAGGGTCTTTGTGGGTCACGTCAAGGCATACGTGGTCGAGGGCGTGAATCTTCATCTCGTTGTCGATTGCGCGGGCCACGATGTCGCGAGGAGCCAGGCTCAGGCGCTCATCGTACTTCTGCATGAACTCCTCGCCGTTGGGAAGGCGGAGTATGCCTCCGTAACCACGCATTGCCTCGGTAATCAGGTAGGCAGGGTGGGTCTCCTGAGGGTTGAACAATACGGTCGGGTGGAACTGCACGAATTCCATGTCTTTCACCTTGCCTTTCGCACGGTATACCATGGCAATGCCGTCGCCCGTCGCGATATTGGGATTGGAAGTCGTGGCATAGATGGCTCCCGTTCCGCCGGTTGCCATCAGTGTGATTTTTGAAAGGTATGTGTCCACCTTACCCGTCTCGGGATTCAGCACATAGGCGCCATAACATTCAATGCCGGGGGTGCGGCGTGTCACGCGCATGCCAAGGTGGTGCTGCGTGATAATCTCAACGGCAAAATGATTTTCAAGCACTTCGATATCGGGATTCCGGCGGACAGCCTCTATCAGGCCGCGCTGAATCTCGAAGCCGGTGTCGTCGGCATGATGAAGGATGCGGAACTCGGAATGGCCGCCCTCACGGTGAAGGTCGAAGTCGCCGTTTTCGTTCTTGTCGAAGTTCACGCCCCACTCTACCAGTTCCTTGATCTGTGCAGGAGCGTTGCGCACAACCTGCTCCACTGCCTCACGGTCGCTGATATAGTCGCCGGCTATCATCGTGTCCTCGATATGCTTCTCGAAATTGTCTACAAGCATGTTCGTCACGGAGGCGATACCACCCTGGGCTTTTGCGGTATTGGCTTCCTCCATCGTCGTCTTGCAGATGATGGCAATCTTGCCCTTCTTGGCGCGCGCCACTTTCAGCGCATAACTCATTCCGGCCACACCCGAGCCGATAATCAGAAAATCATATTTGTGAATCATATTATTGTTTAGAATTTTTAGTTAGTCTCACTATATTATTAGTCTCACTATATTATTTATCGGTATCAAATTATTAGCTTAATCATTATCTCATATCTGTTAAAACAGACTATTTCGAATCAATACAATATGCAAAATTACAAATAATCATCAACAACACAAAACAAAAACCACTTTTTTTCAAAAAACCTACTGTTCACTACGCCTTTCAGTCTGGCACAGCCTTTCCCTGCCCCACCAACATCCCTGGTGTTGAGTGGATACCGGTCCGTCTGACCTGTCTGACCTGTCTGACCAGTCTGACCAGTCCGACCATCACCAAATCTAATATCACTCTCAACCCTCAACTCTAAACTGTTAAATATACATAATTGGCCATCGTTTCTCAAAATATATTGCTAACTTTGCAGAAAATTTTCATATTCAGCACCATGCGAGGTGCTGGACAGCAACGGAAAATAATTGGATTAGAATGAAAAAAATATCTATCTTGCTCAGTATGCTGCTTTTTGCCATGCTGAACATTCACCAACTGAGTGCAAACAACCCGGACACTCCGCAAACGCAGGACCCCCACCCCACACTACACGTCGTTCTGCTCGGCGACTCCAACACATGGATTGGAGGCGACGACTGTGACAAGCCAAGGGGATGGAACAAATGGTTCAAGGAACTTTTTCAGCCAGCATCCATCAAGAGCTATGCAAGAAGCGGAGCGACATGGACCAACACAAAAGCCACAAAGCTAAATCCGGAGGAGAATATTGGAACCCTGGGCAACGACAATGTCATCTACAACCAGGTCGTCAGACTCAAGCAGGCGGTGCAGGAAGGAAAGCAGGCCACACCCGACATCATCATCATCGGTGCGGGAACTAACGATATATGGTTCCGAAGCAAGCGGCCGGGACTCTACACCATGGCTGCAGACAAGGCCATGGCAAAAGATGCGGCCAGCATCATAGCCAAGCCCGTCAGCCAAGTGCTCAGCCTCACCGAGTCCGTTCGGTTCAACTATGAGCTCCTGCACCAGGCGTTCCCGAAAGCCAGAATCATCATCCTCTCGCCCATGCAGACCACAAAGGTGCCGACTCAGGACATACACATCTTCGGAGACGTTCTGCAGACCATGGCGGAAAAAATCGGAATCGGAATCGTACGTATGGACACGGAGGAATTCATCGACAGAAAAGTCGAAGAAAAACGTCACACCAACACCTATGACGGGGTTCACACATCCGAAGCAGGCGCACGAAACAACGCAAGACTGCTCAACAACGCCATATCACAGCTTATCGGAACAAATAACACCGAATCTGAGTAACTTTACTCTAAACTCTCAACTAAAAAATAGCTGAATATAAAAATAATCAAATAAATAGTAAATCGTAAATCGTAAATATCCATGGTTTTCTCCGATTTATTCTTCCTGTTCGTCTTCATTCCGGCATTCGCCATCCTATATATCATCGGAAGCCTCATCGACAAGAAATGGCTCCAGGGAAACCCTGTTCAGAACTGCAGGGTCAGGAACTGGGTGCTTATCATGTTCTCACTCATCTTCTATTCATGGGGAGAACCCGTATATGTCTTTCTGATGATTTTCTCCGTTTTCCTCAACTATCTGGCGGGGATGGTCATCGACAAGCAGAAGCGGCACAGAAAAGCGGCACTCGTGCTCGGACTCATCGCTAACATCGCGATTATATGCATCTTCAAATACCTCGGATTCTTCGCGCAGACGCTCAACGACATCGGAATCCATGTCAGCGTGCCGGCCATCGCGCTGCCAATAGGTATCAGTTTCTACACATTCCAGTCCATCTCGTATCTCATCGACGTCTATCGAAAGCAGTCGCCAGCACAGCACAACTACTTCAACCTGCTGCTCTACATATCTATGTTCCCGCAGCTCATTGCCGGACCTATTGTCCGATATTCAACGGTGCAGGCTGAGATAAAGAAACGAAAAGTCAGCACTGACGACATGGCGGAAGGCATATTCCGATTCCTCTGCGGACTGGGAAAGAAAGTCATCATCGCAAACCAGCTCGGTGAGGTGGCCGACCAGTTCCTCAAGAACGGACTGGCAGACATCACAACCACCGGAGCATGGATCGGAGCGGTTGCGTTCACCCTACAAATCTACTTCGACTTCTCTGGATACTCCGACATGGCCATCGGACTCGGTAGGTGCATGGGATTCCATTTCAATGAGAACTTCGACCATCCGCTCGTCAGCAAGACGGTCACCGAGTTCTGGAGAAGATGGCACATATCACTCGGTACGTTCTTCCGCGACTATGTCTACATCCCCATGGGAGGAAACCGGCGCCACCAGATGCTCAACATCTTCACTGTCTGGTTCCTCACCGGTATGTGGCACGGAGCCAGCTGGAACTTCATCATCTGGGGACTTTACTACGGCATACTGCTCGTCATCGAGAAGCACACCATACTCAAGGTGATTGACAAGATACCCGCTTTCCTACTCCACGTCTACAACACACTCATCGTAGTCATCGGGTTCGGGATATTCTACTTCACAGACTTCGTCAGACTCAAGCAGTTCCTTAAGGCGTTCTTCGGACAGACTGAGGTATTCCACAACATCATCACTACCACAGCATTCACCGACCGGCTATTGCTCTGGATCATGGCTATTATCCTCGTCATGCCTGTAAGGCAATGGCTCATCAGCAAGACCGACCGACTGACGATGTCCAGCCCTGCCCTTAACGCCAACATCAAGTTTGCAACAAAGTTCCTCGTTTCTGCGGCCATTCTCATCGTCAGCGTAGCCCTCCTCGTCGGAGCCACCAACAATGCATTCCTCTACACACGATTCTAATGATTATCCAATAAGCCAAAAACCAGAATATCATAAACAATTAGAACATCTAGAAAGTCTAGAACATCTAGAACATCTAGAACATCTAGAATATCTAGAAAAAAAGAAAAAAAATGAAGAAATTAGCTATTCTCCTCGCATTACTCTCCACCACTATCGCATCCGCACAGGTTGACCTCAACGATCCGGCCAACGCTGAATTCCGCGACGAAATCCAGGACGCGTTCAACAAAGTGGAAAACCAGCCACAAAACATGCCGCAACGGCTACAGCCTGAGCAGATGCTGCCCGAACAGAGCCAGCCATTCCAAAACCAGGCACAGCAAGCAGCCATGATGCAGCAGACGGGAACGCCCATTTCAGGAGCATACAACGAGGAGGACGACTGCCCGGCGGAAAACCGAGTCGTTGAGCCTTATGTCAACAGGTTCAATCCAAGCGACCGAGCAAGGAAGACGGCACGTGGCATCATCATCGTGGGAAGCGGAAGCCGTGTAAGAGCATTCGGCGGATGGGGAAGCGGAGGATCATCCAAAGGCGCTAACTACGCCGAGGTGGCAAACAAATACTACCGCACATTCGACGGACGTGTCAACGTCTATGTCATGCCCATCCCATCCAACGGAGAGTTCTACACACCCGACATGGCGAAGTCATGGACCGGAAACGGACAGCTCAGCGCGCTCAACAACATCTATGCGCATCTCGACCCCGAAGTACATGCCGTCGACGCATACACGGCACTCAGCAAGCACGTCAACGAGCCCATATACTCTCGGACCGACCACCACTGGATGCCTCTCGGAGCTTTCTATGCGGCAAGGCAGTTCGCCAAGGTGGCGGGGGTGCCATTCAGAAATCTCGACAGCTACGACGAGAAGGTGGTAAGACGTTTCCTCGGAACCATGTACTCCTACTACACACATGACCCGGAGCTCAGGAACAACCCTGAGGACTTCGTTTACTATGTGCCAAGGGACGTAGACTACAAAACCACTTACATCAACTACAGAATGAAAGGGCAGACGGTCATCGGAGCGAACGAGCCTAAGGAAGGACCATTTTTCCATTCCTACAAGGACGGAAGCAGCGGAGCGTACTGCACATTCATGGGAGGTGACGCTAAAATCACCAAAGTGGAGACCAGCACCAACAACGGGCGCCGACTGCTCATCCTCAAGGACAGTTTCGGTAACGCCTTGCCTGGATATTTCTTCTATTCCTTTGAACAAATCCACGTCGTCGACAGCCGTTATTTCAAGAAGAATATCGTAAGCTACATCAACGACAACAAAATCACAGACGTGCTCTTCTGCAACTGCATCGGATTCATGTGCGACCAGAAAATCACCAACAACCTCAACCGCTACCTCACACAATAGCATTTTTCCTGGGGGCAATCTCTCCGGGAAATCCGGAATATCCGCGCCTTCTGTCTTTCCGCACATACTTCCCTCTCAACTCTAAACTCTAAACTCTCAACTCTAAACTCTCAACAAACGTGCACAACAAACTCTACGTCATAATCATCACGCTCTTCATCGCGGCCTTCGCCGTCGTGTTCAACTTCTTCCCCCGGCCCGAAGTATCTGAGCTGGAGAAGCGGGAGCTCGCCCATTTTCCTCAGTTCTCTATTCAGAAACTGGCTAACGGAGAGTTTACTGACAGCGTGTCCACATGGTTCAGCGACAGCGAGCCATACCGCGACAAACTCATGGCGCTCAGCATGACCATCAGGCAGAGCATGGCTCTCTTCAAGAACGAAGAAGGCATCACATTCCATGCGGCCGAAGACAACGTCAACGAAGAGGCGGACTCGCTTGCCAACGCGATGGAACAAGCACCGGACGCAGAGCCGGGCGACAACCGAGAAATCGGACAGTACACCAACAAACTCACGGCAAACGAGAAGACACGCATCGCACATGCCGGAATCATCGTGTTGGGAAAGGAAGGATCGGCCAGGGCACTCATGTCATACGGAGGCAGGCCTAACTACGGAAACTGGTATGCCGACGCTTGCAACAAATACAAGGAAACGTTCGGACCATCGGTCAACGTCTACTGCATGGCCATACCGACGGCTGTGGAGTTCTACTGCCCCGACAACGCAAAGTCGGCCACGAAGGAGGAGCGGCCGACCATCAACAACGTATATGCCCATCTTGGCGACAGCGTCAAGGCAGTGGACGTGTACACGGCCCTGGCAAACCATGCCGACGAGGACATATTCCTGAGAACAGACCACCACTGGGCACCAAGAGGGGCTTACTATGCAGCAAGGCAGTTCGCAAAGGTGGCGGGAGTACCGTTCCGTGAACTCAGCGAATATGACGAGAAGGTGGTACGCCGATACGTGGGCAGTATGTACGGGTATTCCAAGGACATCACCATCAAAAATTCTCCGGAAGACTTCGTATACTGGACACCGCCGGCCGATATTCAGTATGAGACAACATACATCACTTACGACATCAACAAAAACTATGATGTCATTGCTGAACATCCGCCAGTCAAGGGAGATTATTTCTTCAAGTTCCCAGACGGTAGCGGAGGGGCATACTGCACGTTTATGGGGACTGACACGCGTATCACACAGGTGAGAACCAACCAGCATAACGCAAGGAGGGCACTCATCCTCAAGGACAGTTTCGGAAATGCAATTCCGGGATACCTCTTTGGATCGTTTGAAGAGGTGCATGTGGTCGACTACAGATATTTCTGCAAAAACATGACGGACTACGTTCGAAACAACCACATCACCGACATCCTCTTCGCAAACAACATCTTCACCATCTGCTCACCTGCAGCATCCAACGAATACATCAAATTCCTCACACAGCCCGACGGGGTATAAACTAAAGCGGAAAAGCAAAGAAACAAAAATCATATTGAACACATATTTTAACGGACAAAATGTCTCCTTTATATAAAAAAATTTGTAACTTTACGGCAAATTTATAACAAACAGACATTATGGAAGTAGTCATCAACAACAACATCTACCAACAGGCTTCTGCATATGCTCAACAACAAGGGTTGAACATTACTGCCGTTATTGAGAACTTTCTACTACGTTTCATCCGGCAGGGAAATAATAAAGAACAGCCTATTCCCGATATTGTTCAAAGCCTGATAGGTGCGGGAGCTCCAATTCCAGAGGAGGACATCAATGCAAGGGAAGCATACCACAAATACGCAGAGGAGAAATACAAATGAAAAAACTGTTTCTCGATACAAATATTGTGGTAGATCTTTTAGAACAACGACTGCCTTTTTATCAAGATGCTGCCCAGATTTTCACATTGGCCTACCATAAGCAAGTGGAACTCTTAGTTTCACCAATGACATATACAACGGCGTCCTTTCTTCTACACAGACACGGTTCGGAAGAAGTTCACAGGCTACTTTCAAATTTACGGCAGCTAGTACATGTGGCTAAATCCGACCAGCAAACTGTTGACGATGCATTAGCCTCTCAGTTTAAGGACTTCGAGGACGCAATGCAGTACTACACTGCACTACACTCAGGAGCAGATATTATCATTACTAGAAATGGGAAGGATTTCAAGCAGGCAAATATACCTGTAATGACCGCTACTGAATATCTCGCTTCTGTAGATTAACGACACAGACTTTCTTCATCCCCGTCCGACACAGCAAGACACAAACAGACCGCTGTCCCTGCTAAGCATAGCTTCAGCACGGACAGCGGTCTGTTTTTACAAAAAAATGTCGCCAGACAACAGAGTCACCACAAACCAGTAGGGGGAGTGGGCTCTTTGGAGCCCCAAAGGATTTCATCTCGCGATTTCGTACTGGAATGAGCTGCTGCGTCTTCTTCGTCACCACCAATATCCACGGGAGTGGATTCCTTGAACGGGTCGATGGAGTGAGTGCCGGCAGGTGCCATGGTTTCCATTGCGTAGACTGAGTGAAAATTGTGTGATTGAGGTTTAATATA
>CAMOTI010000082.1 GCA_946625675.1 uncultured Prevotellaceae bacterium
AAAGGCAGAGGCGTCGAAGCTGAACGTATCGTTGCCGACCGCCTGTCGAACGGCGACGACAACGAGGTGGAAGTCAAGCTGCGCTCATCATATCCCTTCATGGTTGACGCCGAGGTGATTGACGAGATGCCTGTCATCTTCCAAGTGCGCGATTTCAGCCGGCGTCTGCGTCTTGCACCCGGAGATTCCGCATCCATCAGCTATGTGCTCCATCCGAAAGAGCGCGGGAGTTACGGATTCGGACGCATACGCGTGTTTGCCACGACGGCGTGGGGACTCGTACAGAGGCGGTTCACGCTCGCTGAGAGCAAGGAGGTGAAAGTCTATCCCTCCTATCTGCAGCTCAACAAATATGAACTCACAACGCTCCGAACCAACAACGAGACAGGAAACAAACGCATACGCCGTATCGGCAACGCGACGGAGTTCGCACAAATCAAGGACTACGTTCCCGACGACGACTACAGGAAAATCAACTGGAAAGCCTCTGCACGACGACATCAGCTGATGGTCAATGTCTATGAGGACGAGCGGGCACAGCATGTCTACAATGTCATCGACACAGGGCGTGTCATGCAGCAGACATTCCAAGGGATGACATTGCTCGATCATGCCATCAACGCATCGCTCGTGATATCACATATCGCACTGCGTAAAGACGACAACGTGGGGCTCGCCACGTTCAACAACAAGCCTGGGGCCTTCCTCGCCTCTGCACGTCGACAGACGCAGATGGCCAACATACTGGAGACTCTCTACAACATTCACACAGAATTTCAGGAGAGCGACTTCGCAGCCCTAAGCACACATATCCTGAAATTCATACGCAAGCGAAGCCTCATCATCCTCTACACCAACTTCTTCAGCATCAACGCACTACGGAGGCAACTGCCTTATCTCCGTCAGATCAGCAAGCACCACCGGCTGCTCATCGTATTCTTCGAGGACAACGAGCAGAACGACTACATAAAAAGCGCCCCAGAATCAGTGGAGGAGTACTTCCGTCATGTGGTGGCTGAGAAGAACGCGATGGAGCGACGCAGCATCATCACACTTCTTCAGCAGAACGGCATACTCGCACTGCTGACCGAGCCACAACACCTCACTGTCGACGTACTCAACAAGTACATCGACATCAAGATGAGAAATATGATATAACAGAAGTTTCGAGCGTGCTTTCTATCTATGGTATCTATAAAAAATATTGAGTCTATAAGAAAGGAATCTCACCCTACCATCCATTCCGTCACGTTGCGCTGCTCAGTGGAGAACGTCATGCCGATCTTCGTCAGCCGACGGCCGTCAAGCGTATAGGGAACGAGGTAACCTTTCGCGTCAATCTGCTCCAGCGCCTCGCGGGCAAAATGGTCCAGCTTCACCTCCATCACGTAGATGTCGTCAGCCGTCTTCACCACGATGTCGATGCGGCCTTTCGCCGTACGCACCTGAGACTCCGTGTAGATGCCCAGAAGCGAGAAGACGACGTAGAGCATCTGTGTCCAGTGGTTCTCGTCGAAATGGCTGTCCTGGTAGGGGATGCCCTCGAGGAAAGCCTGAAGTGTCTGGAACACATGGTCGAGGTCGTGGCTCCTGAATCCTTTTACTATGGAACGCAGCGTGTCCGACTTTCCGTCGGTGTTCGCTGTGACGTAGAAGGGATATAGTGCGTTGAGCAGTCCCGTGCGGACTTCCTTATTGGGGTAGCCCAATGTGTAGATGCTGAACTCCGGGTCGTAATCCTTGATGGTGAGATAGCCGCTCTGGTAGAACAGCGGAAGGATGGAATGCATGTCCTCTGTCGGTGCGTCGAACTCCTCAACGGAGGCATCACTCCCGTCGATATCTGCAATGGAGCATAGCAACGACTTGCCGAACCGACGCGGCCGGCTCAGGCAAACGTAATTGTATGTATGCGTCATGCGATAAATCAGTGCGGTCTTGTCCACAGAATACTTGCCGTCTGAGATAATCTTCTCAAATGACTGATTGCCCAACGGATACTTGGCTTGTTCCAGATCCACCCCCTCCATCAGGTTGTCAAGCTCGTGGCACGTCTCGTTCTCTTCCATAACATTTCGGTTTTTTTGTGTTCTGACGGCAAAAATACGCATTTTTTTTCAAATCACCAAATGATTGTGATTTTCTTTTCCGACAACTATGCCGAGCTCGAATTATGACGATTTTATTGAACTATGATTCAAAAGATTGAAAAAATGAATTGAATCTTTTGACATTTGAATCCTTATTCGTAACTTTGCCTATCGTAAAACCTGACTAAAAACATATTGACATGAAAACAAGACTATTCACTTTATTGGCACTGACGGCAGCACTCGCCATCAGCACAACGAGTTGCAATCAACAAAAGAAAGGAAGCGTGAACACCTCCATCGCCAGCATCATTCCGCAAGAAGAGGCAGAAGAGGCAGTTTCAGAGGACGAAAACATGGCTGACAGCCCCGCAAAGAAAATCACCGTCAGAATCGACGACTCCAAGCTGAGCAAGAAGAACACCGTGAACGTGGGAGACGGCGAACGAAACTACTACAAATACGACAACGCTGCCCTCGGCACTGTAACTGTCACGCTCAGCGACATCCCTGAGACACTCGACGACATCAAGAACATGACACTGCCGCGCGGAACCGCTGACATCCACAACACGCCATACCTCGGTCCAGCACTCATGGTGTGCGCGCTCAACCAGGCTTTCCGCGACAAAGAAGAGTGCAAGGAGATGCTCAACTATGTAGCAAAACGAGGACACGACATCAACACGGGAGTGGTGGACGCCTACCCGTCCGACTGGTCGCAGCTCTATCAGTACAAAGCCATACCGTCCATCCTGTCCTACTTCGAAGGAGCGACCAAACAGAACAACTGGACGCCCAAAAAACCTCTCACCATGAAGATGCAACTCACACAGTACAGCTACACCGCAGATGAGTTCGTCATCCGACTGCTCGTGAAGTCTGCAGCCAAGGCCAGCCCTCAGTACGTCGAGGTTTGGATGGACGACACCGACAACGACGGGAAATACGACTACTTCTACCCCATCAACTACATCAACCTCGCACATAGTCTGGGACAGTACTAACACTATGTGACAAATGGAATTTTCTGTACCATCTTGGGCTTAGTATCATTTTTTTTACTTATATTTGCAACAACAAAATCAAAATAAACCGAGAAAATTATGGCAACAATCATATTGGAAGTACCAGACGAAAGTCTGGTAGCAAAAGTGAAGCAGGCTTGCAAGATGTTCATGGGGGTCACATCTGTGAAAGTAAAGAAAAAGCCGTCAAGACCATTTCTCTACGACCCTGAGACTGGCAAGTATTTAAACGATGAGAGCATTAAAGCCATAGAGGATGCAATAAACGGCAATGACGTAACGCAATATGGCTCACTTGATGAATTCTATAAAGAAATGGGATTATAGCCATGGCATATCAAGTGAATATTTCATCAAGTTTCAAAAAAGACTTCCGACGCTGCATAAAGCGCGGACTTGACATGAAACTAATTACTGACGCAATGGACTTGCTAGCTGCCAACGGCACATTGCCCCAACAGTATCACCCTCACAAACTATCAGGCATTCTGGAAGGTGTATGGGAATGTCACATCCAGCCTAACTGGCTGATGACATGGTTTCAGAACGACACCGAGCTGACATTACTTTTTTTGCGGACCGGTACACATTCAGATTTATTCTGAATCATATTCCTGCTGAAAAAACATTCCAAGTTCGTCTGAAACCTAATATTTAGTAATGTAAAAAAAACTTGCCTCACCTTCCAGTTGATTGTAGAGACTCACTTTAGCTTTGCTGATTTTCTCCTTTTCATGGCATTGTCTAAGCAAGCTTGGCGCTGCTCATATGAAAAGTTCGAAAATTTCTGTATGTCCGTCAGTTGACTATCGTCTTGTCTTCTCGTATTCACGTCTTCTTGTCTTTATCAAAACGAGACAACTTATTTTT
The DNA here is from genome assembly GCA_946625675.1 of uncultured Prevotellaceae bacterium. Classification (GTDB taxonomy): domain Bacteria; phylum Bacteroidota; class Bacteroidia; order Bacteroidales; family Bacteroidaceae; genus UBA3839. Next base: position 3,989 of record CAMOTI010000082.1, read on the forward strand.
TAACTGTTACTTAATAAAAAACTAAATAGATTCATGATAAACGCAAGAATAGAACAACTGCGCCAATGGATGCGCAAAAAAGGCATCAATGCCTTCATAACACCCAGTACAGACCCACACTGCGGAGAATATGTACCCCGCAGATGGCAAAGCAGAGAATGGATATCAGGCTTCACGGGATCCGCCGGTACGGCTGTTGTCACGTTGGAAAAAGCAGCACTGTGGACCGACAACCGCTATTTTCTTCAGGCCGAGGAGCAACTGAAAGGCAGCGAATATGAGCTGATGAAAATCGGACTGGAAGGGACACCGTCTGTGCAGGAATGGCTGAAGCAGACACTTCAGTGCGACGACAAGGTGGGTGTGGACGGATGGTGCTACACCATCGACGGAATCAACGAACTACATCAGGCACTCAACCCCTGGGGCATTCAGGTGATGCCCGTCGGCGACCCTTACGACCAGATATGGACCGATCGCCCCGGCATTCCCGACAACCCGGTGGAGATACACCCCTTGGAATATGCCGGAGAGACAGCACGCAGCAAAATCGAACGCATCAGGGAAGCACTGAAAAGCAAGCGTGCCGACGCAACCGTCATCTCCATGCTCGACGAGGTGGCATGGACGCTCAACCTACGCGGAACGGACGTGGACTACAACCCCGTATTCGTGTCATACCTCTTCATCTCACAAGACCAAGCCATTCTTTTCGTAAACCCACAGAAAATCAGTGAGGAAGTGGTGCGATACCTCGACTTTGAAGGAGTGGAGACCATGGACTACGACAAGATTGCCACGTTCATCAACACCTATCAGGGAGCACTTATGATTCAGCCGGAGAAGACCAACGTCAGCATCCAGAACGCACTGAAACAGGGCGTGCTGATGCATGGTGACTGCCCCGTCACGACGATGAAGATTATGAAGAACGAGACAGAAATCCGTGGCTACCACTCAGCGATGCTGAAAGACGGCATCGCAATGGTGAAATGGATGAAGTGGGTGGTGCCGGCTGTGGAGGCTGGAGGGCAGACAGAACTCTCGCTCGAAAAGAAACTCCTGGAACTGCGAGGCGAGCAGCCACTCTATCGTGGAGAAAGCTTCGACACCATCATGGGATACGGATATCATGGCGCCATCGTGCATTACGAGCCAACCCCCGACACCGACATCCCCGTAGAGGCGAAAGGTCTGCTGCTGATTGACTCCGGCGGACAGTATCTCGACGGCACAACCGACATCACACGCACCATACCGCTCGGACCGCTCTCCTTCGAGGAGAAGCGCGACTACACGCTCGTGCTGCGCGGATTCATCAACTTGGGCCGGGCTGTCTTCCCACGCGGAACCTATGGCAGTCAGCTCGACGTCCTGGCGCGTGAGCCGATGTGGAAATACGGCATGAACTACCTCCACGGAACCGGACACGGCGTAGGATCCTATCTCAACGTGCATGAGGGCCCCCACCAGTTCCGGATGAACTACATGCCCACACCGCTCGTGCCCGGTATGACCATCACCGACGAGCCTGGCATCTACATCGCCGGCAGCCATGGCGTACGGCATGAGAACACGATGCTCGTGGTGAACGCGCGGCTTCGCAATTACGACCACCACACCCCGCCACTACCACACGACGAGGGAGAAGGCAAGCCAGCCGAAGGAATCACATTCGGACCATACTACCAGTTCGAGCATCTCACCCTCTGCCCCATCTTCACCTCCCCCATCATCCGAGAGATGATGCAGCCGGAAGAGATTGAGTGGTTCAACGCCTACCAGCAGAAGGTGTGCGACGCGCTATGCCCACATCTCGATGCCGACACCGCCCAATGGTTGCGTGA
>CAMOTI010000083.1 GCA_946625675.1 uncultured Prevotellaceae bacterium
CCCTTCTTCTACCATCTCATGACGGACATATTGTCGCTGAAATTGCCCCACATCACAGGGTGCTGCCGCCGCCTCGTCATGTCAATCACCTGCTTGCTGACGAAGTCGAAGAGTTCGCGGGCTGTCACCACCCTGTCACCGTTCTTGTCGGCATAGCCTTTCAGTCCACGGCCCAGATAATGGGTAAAGACACTGTTGCGCAGCCCCACTATCTCACGTGAGGGCTCACGCGTGCGCGAGGACAGGAAGAACATGATGCTCACGTCGTCCCGGCTTGAGCTTCGACGGTTGTTAGCGCGCATCCCGCCCGACATGCAGGCATCAGCGAAAACCAGCCGCTTGCGGGCTGCGCTCAGTTTCATGCAGTCGGTCACCTTGTTGTATGCCAGTGCACCGTCGTAGCAACGGAAACTGCCGTTCAGGCCGTGACCACTGAAGAAGAGGATGACCGTGTCGTGCTCTCCGGCTCGTCCGTAGGCCTGGCGCATCGCGCTCACCACTCGGTTCACCGTCGCATCACGGTTGGTCAGGCAGTACACCTCCGAGTTGCCGTTGCGGCGGAAGAGGTTGGACATGAACACAGCATCGTAGGCCGACACCGTCAGGTCGTTGCCATAGCCGGGATAGTCGCTCAGTCCTACACAAACCACAAAGTTCTTAGCGCATGCCGGAAAGGCACACGCTAAGAACAACGCTATGTAGATTATCCGTTTTCTTACATCCATTGAGTTTTATCTATACTACACCAACCCTACTGTGTCGGCATCGGATACGTAGTCCGGCATGTCGTCCGAGGGTCCTGCATCCTGCGAGCCGTCGAAGAGCGGGTCGATGGCATCCACTCCGGAGTCGATGTCCGGTATCTCGTTGACCAGGGTGGCGAGGGTGCCGAGCACGTCGTCGCTGGTCAGCTGCCCGTCGCCGTCGGCATCAAGCATGGCGGCTATCTGCTGCTCCATACCGTCAAGGTCGTTGTCCAGCGTGATAATCTCCGGCTGGAGATCCGACGCTTCGTTTTGGCTCTCGATAATCATGACGTCGTCATCGCTCACGACGGACACGTCATCTCCTCCAGCGGCCTCGTCGTCAATCACCACCACATCGTCCGCACCGACCACGGTGCCCTCAACGAAATGAGTGGGCTGATGGTGACTTGCCAGCGCCTGGGGGGCATCCATCTGCTGAAACTCGCGTACTGCCACGTTTGTGAACTCATGCTGCTCACTTCGGCTCAGAGAATGCCACTCCGTCTGATTGAACGTGCCATACACGCCGTCGCGCCAAATGAACGCCTGTCCGGCTCCGAGTTGCTCACGGGCCATGGCAAATGCCTGGTCGAACGGAAGGCTGTCGTCAATCGTCATGATGTTCACGGGGTGGACATTCACACCGTCAGCGTCCACGTAAGCATCGGCCTGGGGATGGTGGTCATACACATTCACCGTGATATGCGGAGTGTCTGCATGGGACTGCGCCACGGCGGCGTCATGCGGCGTCTCTTCCACCACGCGGGGAGCATCCTCGCGTACTGAATGTTGTGCGCTGGCCGTGGCGGCATGGCTCTGTGGCTGATGGGCCACATGGTCCTCGTGTGCCACCTCTGCCATTCGTGCCTCTGCCTGCTGACGAGACACCGGAAGCACGGGATTGCCGTCCTCGTCAAGCATCACGGGGTCGTCGTCTGCGGGCTCTACGCCATCGGGGGTCTTCGCTCCCGCCACTGCCACGCTGTCGCTCACCTGCGCTCCGGCCAGGAGGCCGTCCTCGTCGTCGCCCTTGGTCATGCCGGAAGCATAAAGGCCGCCGCCGGCAAGGAGAAGACCGAAGGTGCCGCCGATTGAGAGCTCCTTCCAGGGAGTACCCTTGTGCTGCTGCATTCCAGTAATCTCTTCCTGTATCGTGGCTTCGTTCAGCGTGTCGTTGTCCACCACGCTGATTTCCTCATAGTCGTTGAGGGTCTGTTCGTTCTCATTCATTTTCATAATTTCCGTTTTTTGATGTTTTTTCCGTTTTCGAGTGCAAAGTTATGACCTTTAGCACACAACACCAAACTTTTCTGTTTTCATTCCACGAAACAGGCGGATTAACGTATGAAATCCCTGTTTTTTTATATTTTTTAAATATCTCTTGTCGGTGGGATATATCCCTGCCCGAATAGAAACCTGAGAATTAGTAATTACACTTTCAACTTTAAACTTTAAACTTTCAACATTTAACATTAAACTAATCTCGGAACTTTGCCTTGCACATCGGACATTCACCCAGCTGAAGCAGTTTCTCGTAACGGTAAGACTTTCCGAACGGGCGCTTGCATGCCGGGCAGACATACTCATCTACGAAACGCTCCTCTCGCTCGCGGGCCTTCCTCACCCTCCGGGGAGCAGTGACGAACATATTGAGCGATGTCCAGATGATGGACACACCTGCGAGGGTGTATAGGACGAGGCGGAGCGTGCGCATCGTCTCCACCTCCATGCCGAAGTCGCCGAAGGTGATGATCAGCGCCGCCATGGAAAAGAGGCCGGTCACGCTCTTCAATGCCGTGGAGCGTATGTTGCTGATGCGGGTATGCTCCTCCCAGCTGGTATAATCCTCCCAGATCTTCTGCAGGTGGGAGACATCTACCTTACGCGCCAGCTTCAGCATCGACAAGTCCAGACGGTAGCGGTCGCCGCCCAGCTCCACCACGTCGTCAGCGGTGACTTCATGGCTCACCACGGCCTCGCCGTTCACGTAAGTCACGTTGCGGTTGTTCAGATTCGTGATGACAGCGGTGCCGTCGTCCTGCCGAACCACCTTGCAATGTTCACGGCTCACCGACATGGGCACTGCGCCCAATGTGGTCGATTTCCCGTTCACGGTCACCTTCAGCGTCTGGGTCCCACCATCACGTCCTATCAGTATCTCCTGCATTGCTTTCTGCGTTTTATATAATAGTTGCCTCTTTTGGATGTAGAGACGCCCCGCGGGGCGTCTTCAAACTATGCCTTCAAACTAAATCCATCCGCATGGCAAATAGCCAAAATAATAAAATATCCAAATAAATCGTCAATCGGAAAACTTTGGAGCAGCGAACACAGAGCCAAGCTTGCTTGAGCTATGTTGAGTCGTGACAAAGTTCATGAAATAAATAGTCAATCGTAAATAAAATCAGCTTACATACATCTCCTTCACCGTCTTCAGTGCCTCCTTGGAAGCAGGAAGCGTGAAGGCAAAGCGCTCAAAGTCCGACAGCACCAGTTTCTGTTTCGCGATATGGATTTGGCAGATGAAATTCGTGTTCACGATATACTTCTTGCCGATGCGCATGAACACCGGCATATTCTCCTGTGTCTGACGTGAGAGCATCTGCTGCATATTGCCCAGGTTCATCCCTACCACGATCTTCATGGTGTTCACCGTGTAGATATTCGTGTAGTTGCCGTCAGCCTCAAAATAGACCACCTTCTGAAGGTTTACCCTCAGCAGTTCGTCACGGTTTTGAAAATAAATCCATTTTTCCATCTTCATTTGGCGCTTTAAAATGCAAAGTTACACCAAATCAAACGATTTGCCAACTTTTTCCCCCGTTTTTATTTGCAGCCGGCAAAAATAAGCATGTTTTTTTGGTATTTCGGGAATTGATGGGAAGAAGATTATATATCGTTGCCTTGGCCGTGCTTCGCCGGCCTGTCATGCGGACGAGGACATCCACAATCCCAGTGTGAACAGATTTCTAAAATCGCAGAGAACACGGCTGCACTGGGGGCGTGGACGTCCCCGTCCGCGCCAGATGTCGAGGGCTCGATGCCCGAGACGGATGAAAAAAAGGATAATCGCATACAATGCCTTGGCCGTGCTGCGCCGGCCTGTCATGCGGACGAGGACGTCCACAACCCCAGTGTGAACGGGCTTATGAAAACAGGGGATACTGTCTTGCAGCCCCCACTCGCATCAACTTAACAATTACAAAAAGCAGATAAGGGACTGAAAACTGAATGTGCAGATTGCAAAAAGAAGAAATATATGTTTATTCATGTTTGAGGATGTTTATATTGAAAAGACAATGATTCTCATTGGATAATTTTTTAAAATCTTATTTGTGTGGAGTGTTCCAGTTATTGTGCTATTATTGGATGTGCTCCATTTTGTAATTATACAGATATATTTTCCTTTCTTTCAGATAATCCTTCCATTTCTGACGGTTATTCCACATATAAGACTTACGCTTGTTGCTCATGTCTGCAGGTGACGGAAGATTCACTGCCGGTACGAAATGATATAGACCATCACCATAACGGTACTTGAAAACAGAACAGTCTACATCGTAAACGATTTCTTTCTCCGTGCGTTTTGTCCAATGTATTGGATCAAGTGTATGGCGGTCTACCACCTTGTAGCTTCTAGTGAACAAATGTTTCCGTCTGAGGCCATCCCACAAAGGAGCAACATATTCCGTGATAATCGTGTCTCCTTTTATGACGTAAGTACCGCCTGTAAGTTTCGGATACCCCGTATATGAAGAGCCGGTCCATTTCGAATTGTATACCGTCAGGTTCTCTCCAAGGTCAATATCTGGCACACCTATCAGCTCTGTCGGGAGGGCCAGGGTGGGACGACGCCAGTTGATATTGGAGAAACTACCGTCTGAGAAAAATATCAGGAAACGTCCGTCCCAGTCAGTGCAGTCAGATTTTTCGCCAATGAAATAATATCCGTCAATATCTATGAGACTGGTGATATCACCATGCTCGTCATCGAATTTGTAGGTATGGTCTCCTCTTGTGAAGTACTTGGGAACTTCCCGCCCATGCTTCATCGCTTTCAATTCTTTCCGTCTTGCTTTCTTGTAAGCCGCTCTTTCCCTCTTGTATCTCCGGAAGTTCCTGCCTTTCTTCCACATAAAGCGCTTATTCTTGCAGTACATGTCTTTCGGTTCGGGGAGATTCCTTGCCCTGACGAAATGATACAGTCCGTCATCACCCCACCTTGCTTTCATCTCTACTGCGTCATAAGTGATGGGAAGGCCGTGCTTTGAGTTGATGGACAGTTGGACTGGCTCAAGCGTACAGCGGTCAACAATCCTGAATACCTGTCTCACGCGCTGTCTGCCATGACTGTACAAGAAATTTTTAAAGGTGGACTCACAGATGATTGTGTCCCCCTTGATTTTGTAAGCACCGCCCTCAAGTTCATACCTGTTGCAAAGGATGGATGAGTTTTCATCGGGTACGCTGATATTGGAAAGTATGTCTATGTCCTCAATGCCTGTATATTTGAATGGATCTTCACGGAGGGGACCGACCTCTTTCCAGTAAAAGTTACTGAAACTGCCGTCATCGAAAAACATGATATAGCGGAACGTCTCATTCTCGCAGTTGTCCTTGTCGCCCACATAGAAATAACCATCTATGTCGATGTGATCACGGATACTGCCATGCTCTCCATCGAAAGTACATAGCTGATCATCTGACATGAATCTTGCCACTTCGCAACTCTGTAACCATGCAAAGAAGATGATAACTATAAGGGGGCGGAAACTGTTGTGAGCCATTGTTTTTAAACTTTTTATGTCCTTGGCTTCAAATCTTCATAGGCCAGTTCTCCTATGGTGATTTCATCCTGCATGTTGCTTCTTGGTGTCGATTCCTTAAATATAATCTTTCTGTCCTTTTGGTCAATTTCAGTTTTTATAGTACCCATGGCCATTTTAAGTCCCTCAGCCACTAATTTCCATTTATTGTCTTCTTCCTTGAATACATATATTCCAGAACGGATGAGGCCAGAGTAACCATTAACAACCAAAATAAACACCTGTTTTCCATCAACTGAAATTTGATTTGTATAGGACGTAGCCCAAGGTAGTTGCTGGTTTCCCCAGTCTATTATCTGGCATGTGTCTTCCAGACAGATGTCTTCCGGAAACTTCTTGCTTTTCCATGTAATCTTTTTATATGACAACTGGATTGGTCCCCATTCTTCCAGCCGACTACGGTTTTTCAGTATTTCAAGTTTTTCGTCATTACTTAATTGAAGGAAATTTTCAGCCAGGCAATTGAGACTTCTTTCCTCATCCTTGTATCGATTTCTATACTTTCTTCTGACGCTCTTTTGTGAATTCAAGTGCCGTTTAAAATTTTGTTCCAGGCCTGTGGCTGTCTCCCATGTGTCATAGGGAATCCTCTCATCGCCAATATCATAGATTTCTTTACTCACCAACTTGCAATGTGCGTCATTGTATTTGGGGTCTGAAGCATAGGAGAATTCCCATAATTCACATTGGTTATCCTTTTTACTCAGAAAATAAACTTCCCCGCCTGTGGTGATGGGATCGTGTAGTTTTATGAGTGTCTCATGCTCCACATACTCCGGACCTACATAAACAGGTTCTGTATAAACATAATTAGCAGAATTACAGCCATAGATGATTAGGATTATTAATAAAAAATACAGTTTTCTCATATTCTTTATTGCAAGATTATAATATTATTACAAAAAGCAGATAAGTATTAATGCCTGTAAGGGAGGCTGCCGCCTACAGTTCCAGACTGAATCCTGCCGAAATACCCACCTGTGAGAACCAACCGTCGATGTCGGCATGGTTGAAGATGGTGGAGTGGCGGAACGAGGCCTCCAGCGAGATGCGGCTACGGCCAAGCAGCAAATCTACCCCACCATGCGGACGAAGATAGAAGCCCTCTGCGCTGCTGTCGCTACCCCCGGCCGAGGGATAGTGGTTGAAACCAACGTCCAGTCCCACATAAGGACTGAATTTCTTCACGTTGAAGTTGTGCTTAGCCGTCAGGAATATCGGGATGCTGCTCACCGTCTTGTATGTTGTGTCCCATGAGCTGCCATAGCCGATACCCGGCTCGCTCGGTATCAGATGGCTGTGGCTTGAATAACCGATGCCCAAGCCGACGCGGGTCTGCTCCGACGTGCGAAGACCGGCGATGAACTCTACCGACACCGTGTTAGGCTTCATCTTGCTAACGCCCTTGTCGTAGGAAACACGCAATTGAGGCTCGAAACCGCCTGACCGCTGGGCAATCAGGGACTGAAAACTGAATGTGCAGATTGCAAGTAAAGAAATAAGTGTTTTATTCATTTTTATGGTTTTTAGGTATCATCTAACTATTTATTTTTCTCTGGGTCTGACGCAAATTCCATTGCTTTTCTCTCCAAAGAACTGTGCCGGGGTAGTTTTCCGTGAACATACTTGTTATGCATGCTCTCACGCCACAGGCTGTCAATACGCGTAGAGTCAGTGCCAGGCAGACGGAAAGGCTCACTGAAAGACTCATCGGCCAATATGGATGTATTCATCAACGTGTCGCCATCGTCGCTGGTGATGAGCACATTGAGGGTGTCGTTGGAGAAGAGACATGTCTTTATCGGAAAAGATACCAAGTTAACGCCTTGATAGATTTCCTCGCTGACCCATGAGTCGAACAACGTGTGAGACTCCTTTATCCTCTTCCTGTCCGCATTGATCTTTTTGTTCTTCATCTTTATCCTGTAATCACGGTCGGATACAACGAACACATCGAGATAGCAGAATCGCTTTGGCTTCATTTTATTTCGCACATGGTTAATGTAACCATAATTATAATAATCACACACTGATGCCAGATACCTGATTCCAGTATTCTTGTCTTCATCTATCATGCGGGGATGACAGCTTGTATCAGGTATCCAGCAAAAAAAAGGCATTCCACCGCAGGAAACCATTGAAAATGCGGCAAATAGGATAATATACAATAGTAATTTTTTCATCATCTTGAATACATTTTCTTGAATTGCTCCGCATCATAATCCAAATAGCCAGGAGTTTCATACGGAGACTCATTTTTATATGCATGGAATTGTTCGTTAGCAAAGATACAAAATGCCACGTCATCTCTCTCCTGGTTGTGGTAGACCGGTGCTATAAAACCAAATTGTGTCATTAATCACTTTTTGATCTTTTACCATGATAAAATCGCATGGTAAAAAACAAACAGGAAAGAACTCAACCGGATAACGATAAGGTATGTATCGTTTCTTTTTTTTCTTTTTGTGTCCGTTCTGAACAAGTTTGTATGGAATAAGTGTGACTTTTATCAAGCAGTCAGATGCATAAAAGGTTCCTTCCATATTATTTTTCGTTTTACCTGTCGTTTTGTCTGTCATGGAGATTTCTCCTACACAGTCGACTGACTTATCGTTAAACAGAGCTCTTAGTGAGTCTGAATTAATTAAATAACGACCCTCTAATGAAAAATCCACATAGGGAGGCAGCCTGGCACATTCCCAGTCTATACCCGATATTGTAATTCGCTCTTTTTCAGTCAGATTGATTTCCAAGGCATTAGTTCTGTTGTTTTTGTGTGAAATAACCATTTGTCTGGGAACAAAAATATCACATGACAAAAGTATATAGAACATTATTATTGAGGCAATTATAAGCCTGATTTTACCACCACGGATAATGATAAACGAAATCTTCATAATAGTTTCCTTTTTTAATGAAATCTCCTTTCATAAGAAGAGCGACAACTCTGGCTCCATGCCGTTGATGCCCTTCGGGACCTCTATCGGGATGGAGTATGTGGCGGTGCCCAGGCCTGACACGGAGAATGTGGCGGCAGGTCCGCCGAGGGGGGCGCTGTCCGTGCTCGTGCGGTCAGGGTCATGCACCCGAATGGCGATAAATTCGTCATTGGGGAGGATGTGGTCTCCAACACTGGTTATGATTGCATTGTCCTCTGCACATATAGCCTCAATGGTGTCTGAAGTCTGTTCAACAGGCTCCTGGGCGTTCATATATGTCATTGTTGCTGTCAGTAGCATGACAAGGAATAGTTTTATGCTATGCATGGCATTTTACTTTTACAAAGTTAGAAACTTTTATTTGAATGGAGTAATCTATTTACAGGATTAACGTTTTTTATGT
>CAMOTI010000084.1 GCA_946625675.1 uncultured Prevotellaceae bacterium
AGAGAGCGGTGTGCGCTTGATATATCCGAGGTGTGAAATCGTGATGACCACCTGTTCGTTAGGATAGAAATCCTCAGGATTGAAATTCTCGCTTGCCGAGTAGTCAATGGTAGTCTTTCTGTCGTCTCCCCATTTGTTCTTGATTTCAAGGAGCTCATCCTTCATGACCTTCTTGCAGAGTTCCGGATCGTTGAGAATAGCATCGAGATAAGCGATAAGCTTCTTGATTTCCTCGTATTCGGCATGCAGCTTGTCTTGCTCAAGACCTGTGAGCTGACGCAGCCTCATCTCCACGATAGCCCTTGCCTGCACATCGTCGAACCCGAAGCGTTTCTTGAGATTTTCGATGGCCTCCTGAGGCGACTTGGCAGCCCGGATGATATGCACCACCTCATCGATATTGTCGGACGCGATAATAAGCGCCTCAAGGATGTGTGCCCTCTCTTCGGCTTTTTTCTTGTCGAACTTGGTTCTTCTGATGGTGACCTCATGCCTATGGTCCACGAAATACTTGATACACTCTTTCAATGTGAGGAGTTTCGGTCTTCCGGAATTGTTCTCTGACGCACCGACAAGGGCAATGCAGTTGACTGAGAAGCTGGACTGCAAGTCCGTCATCTTGTACAGCTTGTTGAGAATCACATTTGCGTTAGCCTCCCTCTTGACATCGATGACGATTCGCATACCCTCGCGGTCGGACTCATCATTCACATTGCTGATACCGTCAATTTTCTTTTCGTTGACCAGTTCTGCGATCCGCTTGATCAGCTCAGCCTTATTGACATTGTATGGAATCTCGTGTACAACAATTTTCTCATGCTGTCCCTCGTTCTCGATTTCGGTTTTTGAACGAATGACGATACGTCCTCTTCCTGTCTCATACGCCTCGCGTACCCCATCAATACCGCAAATGATACCGCCAGTAGGGAAATCAGGCGCCTTGATAAACTGCATAAGTCCGTCGATGTCAATGTCGGGGTTGTCAATCATAGCCACACATCCATCGATGACCTCAGAAAGATTGTGAGTTGGAATATTTGTGGCCATACCGACTGCAATACCGGTTGCACCGTTGACAAGAAGATTCGGTATTTTAGTAGGAAGTACCTTAGGCTCCTTGAGTGATCCGTCGAAGTTATCCTCAAAGTCCACAGTGTCCTTGTAGAGGTCGTCCATCATGGCCTCTCCAATCCTGTTAAGCCTGGCTTCGGTATACCTCATAGCAGCCGCACCGTCGCCATCGACAGAACCGAAGTTACCCTGTCCGTCGACGAGGCAATACCTCATAGCCCAGTCCTGTGCGAGTCTGACAAGCGCTCCATATACAGAAGAGTCGCCATGAGGATGATATTTACCGAGCACATCACCTACGATACGAGCGCATTTTTTGTAAGGCTTATCGTATGTGTTGCCCAGCTCCATCATTCCATAAAGAATACGTCTGTGCACAGGTTTGAATCCATCCCTGACGTCAGGCAGGGCACGTGCCACAATAACGGACATGGAATAGTCGATATACGACTTTTTCATGGATTCGTTAATATCAATTTTGATGATTCTGTCTTGATCTAGTCCTTCCAACATTTTCTAAAAAATTAAACAGATAACAAATCTTTTTACAAATTTTTGTAAAGTTAGCAATATTTTTTGAGATTTGCAAGCAAAAGAGGGAAAAAGGTCGTGGCGAGCGGAGTTTTGCTCATCAAAACGCGCAATTTGGCACGTAAGAGAGCCTATTTTGCATTTTAGGTAACGAATCGGCACTCCCTTTTCAGCTCCCTGCAACGCACCAGACGACGTTATTCGGGCTCAAATAGCGTTTCATGACATCACAGATTTGCTGAGGCGTCGCCTGTTTCATCAGCCTCAACGTAGCGACCGTGTCGGCAGCTTCATTGCCCACGCCGATTTTCTTAATGAGCTGGTTTGTGAAAGCGAAATTGGCCTCATAAATTCTGCAAACGCTTCCTGAGTAATACTTTTTGACGATGTCGATTTCATCTTCGTCAGGAAGTTCATTGATGATTCGCTGAATCTCGGACTTCACTTCACGAATCACATTATCCACATGCTGGTTGGCCGTCTCAGTCTGCACACAGAAGACAGTAAAAAAAGGATTGGCAATAAGTGCTGAATTGATACCATACGTATATCCCTTGTCTTCCCTGATATTGCTCATGAGGCGGCTTCCAAAGAATCCTCCCAGGAGCATGTTAGCCAAGATCATGTAGGCTCTGTCCTCTCCATTCAGCTTAGGTAGCACGCATCCCGCATATAGAGCAGACTGGACTGTAGGCTGACTCATCGAAAGCTTGACACGGTTATGCTGGCAGTCCACAATCAGTTGTTCATCATTACCGGCAAGTCTGTACTGCGCAAGAGGCACTGCAGGGAAATTAATATGCGACAAAACAACGGAATTGGAATTGCTTCCCCACGTTCCGCTGCCGAAAATGCCACACAGAAGTCCGACAGAGCTCTCATCGTAGCCCCCGGTCATAAATATTCTGCAATTCGCAGAATTCACACATTTTTTATTATAATCCCTGAGAGCGTCGGGAGTGAGTTGAGAGAAAAGTTCTGCATACTCGTAGGACGCCATAGGATGTGTCGGTCCGAAAAGTGTCTCATAAAAGAGCCTCTCTGCTTGTGCCCTAACCCGGTCCTTCTTAATCATAAAATTAGCATAAGCCTGCTGCAAGGCAATCTGGACGGAGTTAGGGTCGAAAGCCGGGTTGCATAGAACATCCTGCACAATATCCACCACGGGGTGCAGATGCTTTTTCAAGCACACGATTGAGATAACCGCGTATGTCTTGTATACAGCAGACGAAAACGAGGCCCCATAGAAATCGAGCATCTCGTTGATTTGCTGAACAGATTTGGACGCAGTCCCCTCCTTGACAAGTCTGAAAGCAAGCATAGCCTGTAAAGGCAAATCCTGCACCCATGCCCCGCCAGTAAACATAAAGTCGACTCTTACTAAGTCAGTCCCAGCAACAGGAATGAGATAAAGAGGCACCCCATTGTCCATATTCTGCGTCTGGACCATGGGCAGAGATTCGAGGTTGACAAACTGAGTATCAGGAGCAACGTTTCGGTTCATGACATTAGTTGAGAGTTTAGAGTTGAGAATTTAGAGCTGAGTTTCTCAGTCTGGACTTTTCTCAGCTTAACGCAGCGTTTTTTATAAACAATTCGGCCCTCTGCAGGTCCTCCGGCGTATCAATCCCCACGGTCTCAACATTTGTGATTCCCGCCTTGATTTTATAGCCGTTTTGCAGCCACCTGAGCTGTTCGAGCGACTCAGCCAACTCAAGCGAGGACTGTGGAAGAGCCGTGATTTCAGAAAGCACCTGGGCTCTGTAAGCGTAAATTCCAATATGCTTATAGAACGTGTGCGTGCTCATCCATTCAGTTCCCTGTTCCTTTCCCCTGATGAAAGGGATGACAGACCGCGAGAAATACAAAGCCTGATTGTCATTGCCGAGTACGACCTTTGGTGAATTAGGATTGACCAGTGCGTCGAATCCGTCGTTGACATCGAACGGCTTGACAAGCGTAGCGATATCCACAGACTCATCATCGAAACAATCTTTAATTGCCTGTATTTGTGATGGCTGAATAAAAGGCTCATCCCCCTGCACGTTGATGACCACGTCGAAACCACGTCCTACTTTGTCAAAAGCCTCATTGCACCTGTCTGTGCCGCTTTTATGGTCGGGGCTGGTCATTACGACCTCTCCTCCAAAACGTCTGACTTCTTCGGCAATGAGTTGGTGGTCAGTAGCCACTACGGCAAAGTCGACAAGCCCTTTCACTTGTTCATATACGCGCTGTATGACCGATTTGCCAGCCAGCATCGCAAGTGGTTTTGCCGGGAAACGAGTGGAGGCATATCTGGCTGGAATGATAGCAATAAATTTCATGGTTGAAAAAGATAATCAAAAAATTCAAAAAGAAGACGGATTTGCAAAGTCTGCAGTTCATGCTTGACAGAGCAAATCCGTCGTATGATTGACTATTGAGTGACAATATTATTCAAACGAGTTATCGATTGCCCCTTCCACAGGTGGCGGTGGCGGCGGAGCCACAGGTTTTGGTGTAGGAGTCGGTGCAGGAGCGTTATTATTACCGCTATTGGAAGCGCCGGAATTGCCGGAGTTTCCACCTCCGCCTGAACTGGACTCATTCTTCTTCTCGCTGGAAGATTCATGTTTAGGTTCGGACTTTCGTTCGCCGGACGAAGACTCAGATTTTCTTCTGCCTCTTCTCGCCACATTGTTTCCAGACGAAGAATGGAATCTTGTTCCGTTCTTTATGGTTCTTCCTGGGCGTTTGGCATCATCTTCCTCGTCGATGATGATATCACCGCCTTCAGGCACGTCGAGTCCGGAAAGTTCGCTCTCGCACATATCGAAGTCCTCAGGAATTTCGAATTTGTTGCTTTGGTCGATGCCATAACGATTATGCAGCACTTCGTCGCCATACACCTTCTTCATAAAGAGTCCGTAGATAGGCAATGCAGCAGCAGCACCCTGACCGTTTGACATGCTGGTGAAGTGCACATCCATGTCTTCACCTCCTACCCAGCATCCTACAACGAGCTTAGGTGTGAATCCCATGAACCATCCATCGGCATTGGAGTTCGTGGTTCCTGTTTTCCCCCCCATATCAGCCCTGATGCCGTAGACACGTCCGATACGAGTTGCCGTTCCTTCCCTGACGACTCCCCTAAGCATTGTAATCATCTTGTATGCCGCATCCTGGCTCAACACCTCGTTCAGTCTGGGGGTGAATGTGTCGATGACATTACCGTCGGAATCCTCGATTCTCTCGACGAGCAGAGGTGCAGCCCTTATACCGTAATTAGGGAAAATCGTATATCCGCTGACCATCTCACCCACACTGATGTCGCAAGGACCAAGGCAGAGAGTCATATTAGGTTCGATAGAGCGGGTGTTTATACCGCACTGCCGGAGCATGCCAATGAACTGATACGGGTTCATTTGCGACATTACCCATGCTGCAATCCAGTTGTTAGACTGCGACAGTCCCCACTTGAGAGTCACCATGGCTCCATACATGGCATGGGATCCGTTACGAGGTGCCCACCCTCCATAGTTAACGCGCTTATTGGGCGCCTTGTCGCAAGGCGTGAGACCGTTCATCATGGCCAGCGCATAAAGATATGGCTTGATTGTGGATCCCACCTGGCGCCTACCGCCCCCGAGGCAGTTATCGTATTGGAAATGTTTGAAGTCAAGTCCGGGCACATAAGCTCTGACGGCGCCCGTTGCAGGCTCCATAGCCATCATAGCCGTTCTGAGGAACTTCTTATAATAAAGGATAGAGTCTCGTGGACTGAGTTCTTTGGTGATTTCCCCTCCGTAGGAGAAGAGTCTGGTGGTAACCGGTGTGTTGTACACCTTTCTAATGGAGTCCTCGTCTATACCGCTTTTCACGAGTTGGTTGTACTGGTCGGTCTGCTTATAGTATCTCCAAAGTATGGACTCCACTCTCTGCGACGAGATGCCCGTGTAAGGCGCATTCTTGCTTCCTCTTTTTTCGGCTTCGAATCTGGGCTGAAGGGTCTTTGCCACATGCTGATAAGCAGCAGCCTCCGCATACTCCTGCATTCGGGAGTCGAGTGTGGTGTAGATCCGGAGTCCGTCGGTATAGATGTTGTAGTTTGTTCCGTCCTTCTTGGTGTGTTTGTTGCACCATCCATAAAGCGGGTCGGTCTCCCATGCCACCGAGTCGTCAGCAAACTTCTGCTGCTGCCAAGCGGCGTAGTTAGACTTCTCCGGCTTCTTCGCCATCATGATGATTCTGATATGCTCTTTAAAGTAAGGCGCGAATCCGTCGTCTTGTCTTGCCACGTTAAATTTGGACGTGTCGAGGGGTGAGTTCTTAGCTTCCTCCAGTTCCTCATCAGAAATATGGCCAAGCTCATGCATTTTCTCAAGCACAACATTACGTCTCTCGGTCATACGCTCCTTATTGATTTGGGGATTGTAATAAGACGGGTTCTTACACATACCCACGAGAGTGGCAGCCTCTGGGAGTGTGAGGTCTATAGGGTCTTTTCCGAAATAGGTTCTCGACGCATTCTTGATGCCGACTGCATTGTGGAGGAAGTCGAAGTAATTGAGGTACATCGTGAGAATTTCCTCCTTGGTATAATATCTTTCGAGCATCGTGGCGATATACCACTCTACCGGCTTCTGCATCATACGATCGGTGAGCGTAGTCTCAGCAGTAACGCCAGAATAGAGCTGCTTAGCCAGCTGTTGTGTGATGGTACTACCGCCACCAGCAGACTCTTCACCCATAAATCCACGCTTTACCAACACACGTCCAAGCGCTCTCATGTCGATTCCCGAATGTTCGAAGAATCGTTCGTCCTCCGTGTCGACGAGTGCCTGCACCAGTACCTCGGGAAGCGAGTCAAATGGTACAATGAAACGGTTGGCCGAGGCGTAGCTCCATGTGCCCATAAGCTTGTTGTCGTGCGTATATACCTTTGAGGCAAATTTGTTGACAGGGTTTTCCAGCTCCGTGATTTGTGGCAGATTTCCCAGCCATCCTTTAGATATGGCATACACAGCACCGGCCATCGCAAGCATCGCCATAAGGAACAATCCCCATACGATAATAAGTCCGACCTTTATGCTTCTTTTCTTATTCTTTCTTTTTTTATTCGATTTCTTAGCCATTCGTTAATGGTAAAAAAAATGTAAAAACAAAACAAAATATTTCAACATGCAAAGTTAGTCTAAATTTTCCACATAACAAAATTTTTAGATATGTTTTGGACATTAAGCAACCATAAATACGTAGAACAATAGCAAGATTAGCAAATAAAGTCTTAAAAAGTTTTCATAATCGAACAAAAAGTATTAACTTTGCAGCCGATTTTAAAAAACAGTATTCATCAAGTTGGGGGAAATCCCAACCGTGTGCTTGAACACCACGTTAAAAACAAGAAGACATGAAAGAAAAAACGAGTCATGTAAGCGTGGCTTACATGTTGATGGGCATCCTGTTCTGTGTATGCCTGATTGCAAGTAATTTATTAGAGACGAAGATTGTTCAGTTAGGATCCTATTCGATGACA
This sequence comes from uncultured Prevotellaceae bacterium, assembly GCA_946625675.1. Lineage (GTDB taxonomy): Bacteria > Bacteroidota > Bacteroidia > Bacteroidales > Bacteroidaceae > UBA3839. The sequence continues at coordinate 7,121 of CAMOTI010000084.1, forward strand.
GCCGGTTTCATCGTCTTTCCAATTTCTTACATTCTGAACGACTGCATCGCAGAAGTCTGGGGTTACAAGAAAGCCCGTCTGGTGATATGGATGGGGTTTGCCATGAACTTCTTTGTCGTGGCCCTCGGAGGCATCGCCTGCGCCCTTCCCGCTGCCCCGTTCTGGGAAGGCGAAGAAGCGTTTCAGTTTGTTTTTGGCCTTGCCCCTCGAATCGCAGTTGCTTCGTTAGCAGCCTTTCTGGTAGGCTCATTCATCAACGCAATGATTATGAGCAAGATGAAGATAACGAGCAAAGGCCGTCATTTTTCCTGGCGTGCAATACTGAGTACCTTGGGCGGCGAAGGAGCTGACTCCTTGATTTTTTTCCCGCTGGCCTTTGGCGGCTTGATGCCCGGCAGCGAGCTGCTGAAACTGATGATTTTGCAAGTGAGTGCCAAGACCTTGTACGAGGTGGTTGCCTTGCCACTTACGATACGCGTGGTAAATTACGTAAAGAAAGCAGAGGGGACAGACGTGTACGACGAGCATATCTCCTATAATCCGTTCAAAGTTAGAGAGATATAATCCTGTTTCCCGTATTGTCATTTGACTGGTATCAGGAAAGAAGAAAACCAGAAGAGAGAGGCTCAAAGAGTCCGAAGACGGTAATAAGAATTTATGAAGCCAATTAATAGGATTATATGAAAAATTAGAAGACGCCCCGCGGGGCGTCTATACAAAATCAGATGAATTTAGATAAAGACAGTGCTCTGGTTGTATTTTCTGGCGGTCAGGACAGCACTACCTGCTTGTTTTGGGCAAAGAGGCACTTCAAACATGTCTGCGCCCTGACGTTCAAATATGGCCAGAAACATGTTCTTGAGATAGAACAAGCCAAAGAGATAGCCCGGATAGCCGACGTTCCGATAGAAGTTATGGATGTCAGTTTCATCAGTGGATTGAGCAGCGGTTGCTCGCTGACAGACAACAGCATAGAGATGGACGAGGACAAGCCCGCAGACGCTCCGCCAAACACTTTTGTACCAGGCCGGAATTTGTTTTTCTTGTCGATCGCAGCCGTTTATGCCAGGGAAAAAGGTTGTATGAACCTGGTAACAGGCGTTTCGCAGACCGACTATTCCGGTTATCCTGACTGCAGAGACTCGTTTATCCGCTCGCTGAACGTGTCGTTAAACTTGTCGATGGACGAGCAGTTCGTAATCCACACGCCACTGATGTGGCTTGACAAATGCGAGACATGGGCATTGGCAGACGAGCTTGGCGTATTTGACTTAGTACGTACAAAGACCTTGACTTGCTACAACGGGATAATCGGTGACGGATGCGGAGAGTGTCCGGCATGCAAGTTGAGACGAAGAGGACTGGAACAGTATCTTCGGCTTAGTTGAGAGTTTAATGTTGGGATGATTGCTATAACGTAATACAGCTTATACAAGAACCAATCGATAGAAATCAAAGTAATTCATTCTATTAAAGCAAAATAACAAACTTTATTCAAGTAAGAGTTTAAAAGTATATGGAAGGACGCGAACATGAGGGTCTTCAGTCCCTTGGAAAGAAAACAGAATACAGGACGGACTATAGCCCTGAAGTGTTGGAGACATTTGAGAACAAGCATCAAGGAAATGACTACTGGGTGGTATTCAACTGTCCGGAGTTCACAAGTCTATGTCCGATAACCGGCCAGCCTGACTTTGCAGAGATCAAAATCAAATATATTCCAGATGTACGCATGATTGAAAGCAAAAGTCTGAAACTGTATTTGTTCAGTTTCCGCAACCATGGTGACTTCCATGAGGACTGCGTGAACAAGATCATGAAGGACTTGATTCAGTTGATGGATCCTAAATACATCGAGGTTGTGGGACTTTTCACTCCCCGCGGTGGAATTTCCATCTATCCATATGCGAATTATGGCCGTCCCGGCACTAAGTATGAGCAGCTGGCAGAACATCGTTTTATGAATCATAGCCTGTCGGCACAGTAGTTGTATTGACATGGCATATCTGGGAGAATTCATATCGCTGATTGTAGCAGTCTTGTGGACTGCCTCCGCCCTGTCTGCCGAAATAGCGACAAAACGCACCGGCGTGCTGGTTTTGAACGTATGGCGCATGGGTTTGGCTTTGGCGGCATGCTCTTTGTTGCTTTTTTTCTCTACAGGGCATCCATTGCCGCTGATGGCAGGCGGACAAGCTTGGCTATGGCTGCTGCTCAGTGGTTTCGTTGGCTATTTTTTAGGTGACTGGTGTTTGTTCAACAGCTACTTGGTGATCGGTTCCCGCTTCGGTCAGTTGTTCATGACGTTGGCTCCGGCATTCACCGCTTTTTTCGCCTGGGTGATGATAGGGCAGACGTTGTCGTGGTTTACGTTGCTTGCCATGTTGATCACGCTATTGGGAATCGGTGTGGCCGTGACCGACAAGAAAGGCACGGAGTCGGGTCATCCAGTTACGTTTAAAGGCGTATTGCTGGGCATAGGCGCGGCATTAGGACAGGGATTGGGACTGGTGATGAGCAAGATTGGCTTGGACCATTTCACTTCGAACATAGAGGGAACAGAGCTGTCGGACATGGGTTTCGTTTTACCGTTTGCCAGCAATCTGATTCGCTGTATCGCAGGTCTTATTTGTTATACGGGTTGGCTGATGGTGAGTCGTGCCCGACACGCACACGGAGCACGCCCTCCACTTGGCAGTATGCTTCGCGACAGGAAAGCGATGATAGCGTTATGCGTGACGTTGGTTTCCGGTCCGTTCCTTGGCGTAGGGCTTTCGTTGGCAGCTGTGCAGTACACAGCAGCAGGCATCGCGTCCACCATTATGGCGACTACGCCAATACTGATACTGCTGCCTTCGCATTGGCTGTTCGGCCAGCGTATAACATTGCGTGCAATCGTGGGAGCATTGATTTCGTGTGTGGGCGTGTCGTTATTTTTCATGGTGTGAAATGATAAGATTTTCACAGACACACGTATTACGGACATACAAACAACGTACAAACATAAAGTAAGTTCGTACATGTGATGATTACAATAGGATAAAAAGCCGAAAGCGAAGCTATGAATTGCTCCATAGTTTCGCCTTCAATTCTCTCCTTTTTCTCAGAAATTTCACATCCGTCACGGACGATACTAAACAATTATGATTTGTTGATGCAAAGTTACGAAGAAAAAGGGTATGCGTCAATCATCATTTGTTATGAAAATAGGCATAAAGACGGGCAGAAATCCCCAAAATCACATTTAACCATGAAAACACCCTATCGTTTCACATAAATTGGGCAAGAAACGGAAATGCCGGTGTTGTGCGCTTTGAAGGCATGGGCGCGGACGTAGGCACCGAGGGCTATGTTGTTGAGTTTTGGGAAATGGTATTTGAGTCCGATGGTCTCGTAGAAGGGTTGCTCCACTTCGCAGGCTTTTTTTCCGTGCTGCCTGAAGACATAGAACCCAAAGGACATGGAGAGAGAGAGGTTGTGGTAGAAGACATCGTGCTTGCCTGAAATACCTATGGATATGGGTGAGTGACTCTTATGATAACCGTTGATTTTGTCGAGTTTCTTCACGCGGTCCATATAAGAAAGATAATAGACATCTATTCCGACCCCTGACGCCCATCTTCGCGCATATCGGCTCATGTAGTCGGCAGAGAGGGTGTATACAGCGTATTTCGAGAAATTGTTTGAACGGTAGTCCGGGTCGTCCATAGGTGTTTTGAACTGTGTCTGCAGCCAGTCTTCATACAGCGTGCAAAAACCGACGTTTGCGGTGATGTTCCAGTATTTTGTCTTGTCGAAGGGAACCGTCTGTTTATATTGATCCTTCTTCAGGAGTTCGTCATAATAAGGATAATACACCAGTCCGAGGGTTGGTCCGATTGTGTTTGACCCTTTGTTCGGTCGTTTAAGCGTACCGGAGCTGTGGTGGTTGAACTCGATTCCCGCCTTGAGTCCCCAGTCTTTGGCAAAACGGTAGGTGGCGTGGAAGGCCGCACCGAAATAGATGGTCATGTGACTTGAAATCATAAGGTTGTCGGGGGAAGACGTCCTATTGTATTTTTTATTGGCGAATCCGAGTCCGATATTAAAAGCATAATCAGTCTCCCACCTGTAGTTTCGGAAGAAAGGCCGTTCGAATCCGGCATATACAGATAGTGCGTTTCCCAGTCTGGAATCAAAGTCTACAGGTTGTCCCAATCCGAGGTCTCCATCTGCATCGCGGTGTAGCTTGACATGGTTGTAGAGATTATAGTTGATTCCGGCATAGAACGTCGGGAATCCATAATCCTGGGCAAAGATGTCCTGGTCGCTTGGCAATGACACATGACGCAGTTGTGCAGAGAGCGTGACCGCCCCGTTTTGGCTGACCAGTTCCTTGATTTGCGTGTCCATGGTAGGCACGACGCATGGATTAACCATCAGCTGTCCTCCCCAGTGCTTGATGGTGTCGTTGACTTCAGCAGAGACAGCAGTGAAAAAGAAACAGAAAAGAGCTAAAAAAAAGACCTTGGATTTATTCATGATTTTTAATGGCGATGACACAATGGAGGATCAGAGGAATGCCGTAAAGCAAAATAGCGAGGATCACAACAGGCTGAGGCCATTCCTGTCCTGGTATGAAATCGAGAAAAAAAGCATGCAGGATCATGGCTAAAAGCTGCGAAACGACAAAAAGAGTGATGAAATAGTCAGCAATCCTCACTGGCAGGCTGACCGTGGCCTTCACGACATCGCTGACAGCATTGAACCTGCCGATGGAATAAGCATAAATGATTGATAGCAGATAAAGAATGAAAGCTATGATAGGGAACAATCCTCGCTGCAACGCCGAGTTGCTGAATGTGCCAAACGCGCTAAGAAGGATATTACCCGGAAGAAGCGAAAGAATGACAGCAAAAGTGATTAAAAATCCCAGGGCAGCAGCCACCAGCATATAAGCCCTCTTCTGTCTGAGGTATTTCTGCTTGGAAAATCCCGATAAGATGCCAGACTCGGCAATCATGCTCACCGTGGCAGCTCCCATGACCACATAATGCCATGGCGCCATACGGAAATTATACATAATCGTGGCCACCATCCATCTCATCCCTTCGCTTGAAAGGATGTTTCTGCAGTTGGCTCCATAGACATTGGCAATCCATGATACGACAGCCGTAATGACGATAAGAGCCAACAAGATAATGGGCAGCAAATAAAGAAATCGTCGCAAGAGGAAATAATAGTAATTTATCTAAAAAAGTAATACGAATAGCTTTCATCACAACAGAAAGGAGGTCACCACTCCCCCACTTAATCGTCGTCAGGCTCAAGATTGTCGATGTCGATAATTCTGAGCTGTATCGCTCTCGTGACAAGTCTGGTGGCATTTACTCCATTGAGCCTTTCAGAATCAGAAAAGAGTCTGTTGATGAGGTCCATCTGCCGTTTTTCAAGCGACTTCACTCCGAAAGGCATGCCTCTGAGTTGCGCAATCATGTCCTTGGTGTATCCAAGAGCCAGGTGTCTGAGGAACCTCTCGTCGTACTCATCGATGTCGTAATCGACAAACGCCTCCTGCTTCCTGGACTCACTAAGCACCGAGCGGCGATATCTCTCCAGGATTTTCTCGAGGATAGGCTGATTGAACACGAGCCGTTTGCCGTCCATAACGCTTTGCACATCCCCTTTGGTAAGAAGCTCGCCACTTTTAAGAATGATTCCGTCGGCCCCTGCGTCCAGCACATCTACCCACAACTTCTCATTAAGCGTTTCGCCAGTAAAAATAAGCACATGCAAATCTTTGTATTGTTTTCTGAGTTTCCGGCAGATTTCCACTCCGATAGTTGTGGATCCTCCGAGTCCCAGATCCAGCAATACGAGGTCCGGCACTTGCTGTTTGATCAGTTTCCAGAAATCCTCCTCATTCTGTGCAGTGCCGATGATTTCGGCCTGCGGGATGTCGTTTTTGAAAATTTCCTCAGTTCCTTTAAGTTCGAGTTTGACATCCTCCACGATGATGACCTTGAATTTGTCCATATATTGTTATTGTTTTATTGAAAATCAGGCATCTGAAAGCAGACTAAGAATCAGCTTCAGATTGAAGTTGTGATGACTCTCTTGCAGCAGGAATGGTGAAACACAGTTGCAGTCCGTTTCCGTCATTGTCGAGTTGACAGGCATATATTCTGCATCCCCTCCTCACGTGTTCGTCGTGCTCACGTATGATTTGCTTGGCGATGAGCATCTGTGCCCCGTTAAGCCTGTCGAGCTGAGGGTCGTATACCAGGGCTTCGGGATAGAACATCGACTTGATTTCATCCTGCGACTTTTTGATGTTGTCGAAAGAAAATGCAAACTTAATAAATTCTTGTGACTTTTCAAAATTCAGCGTCAAAGTTCCTTTATTTTTTTGTAAATATAAAGCCTCAACAACATTTTCGATGAGATAGAAGAGCATAGTCTGGTCAGCGACCACCATCCATCCGTAAGACTCCGGCTTCGACTGATGGACAAAATTCACTTCCGTATCATACTTCCTGGCATATTTTTTGACAGTCTTTTCGACGAACGCAGCCACCTCGGCAATCTTTATGTTTTTTCTTTTGAACATCGGGCGTTGTATTTGCTTGGCTGTACAGTCGGCAAGAATAGTGAAGATCTCCTTATAATAAGAAGTCAGTTCCGCCATTGAGTTCACATTGTCCTCCAAGAGCTCCGGATTATTCCAACATTCAGTCTTGCTGATGTTATCCACAATCTGCCGGATTCTGTTGGGATAATACATGGTTTCGTGCTTGATGGTTGACAATGTATTATCGATGACCAGGTTCTGCACATGTACGAGGTTCGCCTCTCTGTCGGCCCTTCTTTTCTCATCCTCAATAATCTCGATGTTGTCGTTGATGCTCTCCATCCTAACAGATGAATAGTAGATATTCTCAGCAGTGTACTTAGCGATATTGCGCAGCATCCGCTCATCGTTGTCGTTCAGATGGTCGCTATAAAGCAGAAAGGCAATCACGCCAATGGTTGCGCCATTATCGATGTCGAGTGTGTAAATACGGGTCTTGCCATTGTCGAGTGTAAGATTCGCTTTCTTCTCGAATGCATCCTTGATGACAGACTCCAAATATTCTTGTTGCGGACAGTTTTCGGAGAAATAGATTTTGTCCTTCCCCATGCAGAGCACTACTCCATTGGTTCGTCTGACTTCGTTGACTCCCTGCCTTATGATTGTGGCCAGGCTTTTCTCGTCTTCGTTGTTGAAAATCCTGCGGTTCAACTCAAGAATCTGCCTCATGGCAAATGTGGGAAGGATATTGTTTTTGTAATAGATGAAATAATAGATGACCGCTCCAGTCAGGATTGCCGTGATGACAAGGAATAGAAGAGTTTTTCCGTTGCCGTTTGCCTGTTTTATCTCATTACATCTTGCATCGAGCTCCTTATCTTGAGATGAGTTCTTGTGCAGTCGGTTGAAAATTTCATTATTATAGAAATAAAGATTCCATTGCTTAAGTGCAAGTGCCGCAATAGCCACCTCGTTTCTCATCTGCATGATGGTCTGGTAGTCAGTGATAAATCCGTCGTTCCACCACTCCACCTCAGCCATTGCCTTTTCATCATAAATCTTGATGATCTTTGTGCTGTCAGGGTTTTGCTTCATGTAGAACTTGTTGAGATGGAAAATGACGGAATCGGCCATTTGCAACGCAAATTGGTATTGCTGATTGACGTTGGCGTTGAAGAGGTCCTGCACGAAATAGTTGGCCATGATGACATCAGAATCATTCGGCTGAGCAGAAATCTTGGTGTGCACATCGTCGAGCTGACGCTTCTCATGATGGCAAGACGAGAAAAGCATAGGTAAAACAAGAGCAAGCATCATCAGCTTGTTTCTGACAGTCCCTTTTGGAAGTCTGAAGAAAAACCGGCTTCCCTTTCCGATTTGGCTTTCTATTCCGAATTTGCAAACACTGAAAACGGAGTTGGTTTTCTTGTACTTGTCGATAATGCCTTTGCAGTTGAGCAATCCGAATCCAAACCCCTTGTTTTTCTTCAGTTCCTCATCAGAGTCGGTATCACCGATTTTTGCAGAGTCATACACTTTCTCTCCGAGTATGGTGTTCACGTCTTCCTGTGTCATTCCCCTGCCTTGGTCTTTCACCGACACCTCCACATAACCATCCTGTTCCTTCGCATAAAGTTCCACCTCCCCACGATCGAACGAGTACTTTCTGGCATTTTCAAGGAGCGTGTTCATCATGAAGAGCGTGAGCGCCCTGTCCGCTTTCACGACAGAGTCGGTGTCCTGTATAATCAATTCAATCCCTTTCGCCTTGAACGACCTGAGATTGGTTTTGAGAATGTCGAAAAGAGGCATGAGAGGGAAATTCTCAATATTGAGCGACACCTCTCCCTGCCTTATCTTGATCCATGATGAGAGGATATCGTTGTAGACATTGATGCGCTCAATCAGTTCAGCGACATAATTGAGCCTGCGCTCAACCAGTGGTCTGACATCCAGAATCATCTGTTCCTGTTGCGCTTTTCCTCCGCTATCTTTCGCCCCGTTGATGTCCTCTCTGATTTTCCTGACCTCATTGACCGCCCTGTCGAGGAAAGGAGTGATGGCATAAACGATGGCCAGGCATGTAGCCTTGTTGATGTATTGCCGTTTCTGCTCGTCGAGCCTTTTCTCCTTGCTTATTCTCTCAGCCATGGCCATTTCCTGATGTTCTTCCAGATTAGAGAAGTCGAGGTCGGTCTTTTCTCTCCATCTGACCATTTCCTGCTCCATGCTCTTCTGCTCTTGCATGAAATTTCTGAGATAGTTGTTTTTCACCTTCCTTGTGAGATATACGAGAGCGAAAGCGAAGAGGGTAAGAAAGACGGCAGCAAAAATCATATATCGGTTGACGTCGGCCTGTTCCTTTTGGAGTGTGGCAAGAATCTGTTCCATTCTTTTGTCCTGCCGGGTGATGTCCCTGATATCCAGGAATATGTTTCTATTATAGTCGGACTGAGCCTTCAGCCCCATGGCACTATAGACGATGCAGAAATGTTCCCTGATGTCGGCCATCCACTCAGGGAGGCAGACTACTGAATCAGCAATCCATTTCATTTCAGTGGAGTTAAACTCAGCCTTGCCTTTCTCCACAAGCGCCTTTCTCTGCAATTCGAATTGGGCAAACTGTGCGGAGTCCGGATATGCATACAGCACGTCATTGTCGTTGCTCACCCTCTTGTGATGAATGTTGACACAATCGAGCGCACTCTGCATGGCACCAAGGGCCTTCTCGTTATCTCCGGCCGCGATATAGAAATCAGCGATGGTGTTATAGGTCTGCGCCACATCGAACAGCGATCCGTAATTCTGGAAAATGTCGAGGGCGAAAAGACAAATGTCGAGTGGCAGTGATTTGTCGTCGGCCGAATCCGGCTGTTCGATGATTTCCTTGATGAGATTAATTCGGCTCGGCCTGTATTCCTTCTGTTTGATAAGGTCTTCCGCTACAGAGGTAAGCGATTTCGCGAGTATGTAATTCAGGTTGTTAGCTTTAGCCTCCGTTGCCGCCTCAAGGAGGTTGGATGTGTTGTCTTCCGTAAGCCTGTTGTCCACGTTCTTCGCATTACCGAAGAGGAAGAAGAACATCAGTCTTTGCTGCGCGTCCTCCTCGACAATACGATAGTTGTCCATAATGAATTTCATCTCAGCATCCCCGTCCTCCTCTTGTCGTAGATAATAGTAATAGACATATAAAGTGAGATGGAACTCAGAAACAGCAAAATTCCATATTCTTGTCTGTCGTTGGTTCATGGAAGAAACCTCAGGCCTGATACGGTCCATTTTCCGCAATGCATCATTGTAGTAGTCGTAGAAAGCCTTGTTGACCGACCTTCTTTGGCATATTTTCATCATAATTACATCCGCCACCAGCCTGTACAGTTCATTGGTGGAGTAATCCAACACATTCTTGAGACATACACTGGCTGAATCATAGTCCATGGTCATATACTTGGCAAATCCGATGTGGCAGAGAGCCTCATCCCTTCCATCGTTGTATCCATAAGATTTCTCGTGTATATCCAGCGCCTTCTCCGCGTAGTAGACGACGGAGTCCGCCTTGACGTAGTATGCCTTGTACGCCTTATCGTTGAGTTGGTCGATTGCCTCTTTTTCCTCATCAGAGAGCTTCTGACACGCCACACAAGCCATCAAAGTCAAGAAAGTGAAGCAAATAAACCGTAAAAACACATTGTCCGCCATAGCCATTCCTTTACTTGAGATTTTCCGCCTTCTTAAATTCAAGAGGTCCCAATCCCACATGCGTTTTAAACCACTTTCCGAAATAGGACTGGTTGGGGAAATTCATGACCTCAGCAATCTCCTTGACAGTGAGGTTGGACTCGGTAATGAATTTTTTTGCCTCTTTAACCAGAATAGATGTGATCCACTGTGAAGGAGTCTGTCCCGTGCGTTGCTTAACCACGGAAGAGAAATATCTCATAGAAATATACTGCCTATTGGAATAAAACGACACCTCATGCTGTGTGAGGTAGTGTTCTTTAAGGTCGTTAAGGAACTTTCTGACAATATCGTCCCTTCTGTCGACAGAGTTTTTGAGCCCATTGTCGGCATCGGCATAAGCCATGATAATTTGCAAGACCAGATTTAACTTGACATTTTCGATTTGTAGGTTGTTGAGCTGCCAGAATCGTCTTTGGTTGTTGTCGGCAAAGAGTTTTGACAGTTCGAGATGCTTTTGGTAAAGTTCGATGTAGTTTTTGAGAGAGGTGAGATCATGTTCCGACAAATCCGTGAGAGGATTCTGCCTGATATACAGAATTGAGTCGACATCAGTGATCCTGGTAAGCAGAGGCTGCACGACATTGACATCAACGGACATCATGATTCCATATAAGTCCTCAGAAGCATCAATGATTTTCAGAATGGAATAAGGAAAATAAACGACAATATTGTTTTTTTTCATCTCATACTTGGTGTCATCAAGAAAAAAAGTGACATTTCCATTGAGACAGATAAACATACCGCTTAGAGCAAATCTGAGCGGTTCGGCTTCTGGCATAAAGCCCTCGTTTTTATTTCCAGAAATAATTCTATATACGACGTTGTCCTGGGGCATGATAAAATTGTCATTATAATAATCACAAAATTAGTAATAAAATCATTCAACAAGAAAAAAAAAGTGGAAAATGTTCGAAAAGAAAGATAAAGTAAGGTAAAAACTGACAAAATAATTACAAAATAAACATGAGAAATTACATTATAACCTTTGCAAAACAAATAAAAAAGACTAATTTTGCAAAATATTCAGTAAGCGTTAAAAAAGAAGACGAGAAGACAAGAAGACGAGTAGACAAGAAGACGAGACTATAGTCTGCTACGACCAGCATTCCAATGGGACAAAAGCAAGGCAAGTTGTTTTCTTAATTTTACTAAGCAAATAATTAATTAAAACCAAGAATAAAATGAGAATAAAGCAAATCGCATGGGCAATGCCAAGACGCGTCAGGAGCAATCTTTTCTTCATGCTCTGCATGCTCATGCCGCTGACGCTGTTAAGTTGCCATGAAGAAAAGGTGAGCAAGAAATCTCCCCAATACGTAAAGACAACGACTGCAGAGTCGACAGGAGAAGAAAGTCTGATCAGCTACCCAGGAAAGACGAAGGCCGCCGACGTGGTGAGTCCTTCATTCAAGGTGAGCGGTACCTTGTCGAGAATATACGTGAAAGAAGGCGACCATGTGAGGAAAGGTCAGCTGATAGCAGAGCTTGACGCCCACGACTATGACGTTCAGCTACGCGCCACAGAAGCCGAATACGCTCAGATAAAAGCAGATGCTGAGCGTGTGATTTCCATGTATAATGAAGGTACAACGACCGCATCTAACTACGACAAAGCCCGTTACGGTCTTCAACAGATTGAGGAGAAATTATCGCATCACCGCGATCAGGTGAAATACTGCAAACTGTATTCTCCGATTGACGGATATGTGCAGAGCAAGAACCACGACGTAGGCGAGAACGTAGGTGCAGGCATGTCGGTATTGTCACTGTTTTCGTCCTCTAACATAGAGATAGAGATATTCATTCCCGGATCGGACTACAGCCGTCGCAGCGACATGCTCCGTGCGATATGCACTTTTGACGTGATGCCCGACAACATTTATTCCCTTGACATCTCGCGAATGAGCAAAGAAGCCAACGCAAGCCAACTTTATATGGTCCGCCTGAGTTTCAAGCCCGGTGCCGACATCAAGCGTATTACCCCCGGAATGACAACGATGGTATATATAAGCTATGTGAAAGGAGTAAGTCAAGGCACAGTGATAATCCCCTCTTCATGCATCCTTCGCAGCAAAGGGCGCTCCCTGGTTTACGTTTACGACAAGAGTTCCAGCACAGTCCAGCCTCGCGTGGTTGAGACAGGAAACCTTGACACCCGCGGCAATATAGAAGTGACCTCAGGCCTGTCGGCAGGCGAGACAGTGGTGTCGGCAGGCGTGAGATTTCTCAAGCCAGGCGAGCGCGTTAAGGAAGCCGACAAAACCTCCCCGTCGAACAAAGGCAAACTTTTGTAGACAGAGAGAAAAAATCAAAATGAAATTCCGCAACAAACGACACGATGGCAAACATAGATTTTTCGAATTGGGCATTAAACAACCGTAAACTGATTAACTTTTTCATCATCTGCCTTGTGATTGGCGGTGTCATGAGTTTTTATGACATGCCAAAGCTGGAGGATCCGGAGCTGAAAGTGAAGCAGGCCATGGTTGTGACCACCTATCCAGGCGCTTCAGCCCACGAAGTGGAGCTGGAGGTGACCGACAAAATCGAGAAGAGCATCCGTGAGATGCGATCGATATATACGATAGAGAGCCAGTCGATGAACGACTTGAGCATTATCTCAGTGGAGCTCAACAAGACCCTTCCCGACGCAGAAGTAGAGCAAGAATGGGATATGCTCCGGCGTAAAGTAGAGAATGCCTCCCATTCCCTCCCCTCCGGTGCAAGCAATCCGATAGTGAGGGATGATTTCGGCGATGTTTACGGTATGTTTTATAGTCTGACAGGAGACGGTCTGAGCAATATAGAGATGTCGGACTATGCAGAGTTAGCCAAACGCAACATAAGCGACATAGAAGGCGTTGCCCGCTGCGACATCTACGGTGTGAAAGAAGAGTGCATCTACGTAGACATGAAGCAGGAGAAGATGGCAAACCTGGGCGTAATGCCCACAGAAGTGCTTCAGACCCTAAACAGCCAGAACAAAACCGCATACAGCGGCTACTTCAATAACGGCGGCAACCGCATCCGTATTCAGGTGGCGGACAAGTTCAAGACAGTGGACGACATCGGGATGATGCTTATCCAGGGCCATGATAACGACCAGCTTCGCATCCACGACATTGCCAAAGTGTACAAAGCTTATGCCACCCCAACACGCAATGAGATGTACCGTGACGGTAATCCCGCTTTAGGCATATCCATTGCCTGCATCGGGAGTTACGACGTGGTGAAAGTGGGCAAAAAAGTAGACGAAGTCATCAAGTCCTTGCAGTCCCGCATGCCCGTTGGCGTGAAGTTCGAGAAAATATTCAATCAGCCCGAACGCGTAAACGCTGCCATCTCCACATTCCTTGTCAACTTGGCAGAATCCGTCCTGATTGTGATTATCGTGTTGATATTCACGATGGGTTTCAAGTCAGGATTGATAATCGGTATCAGCTTGGTAACGATTGTGTTAGGCTCGCTCGTTGTACTGAGTGGCTTTGACGGCACCTTGCAGCGAGTTTCGTTAGGAGCCTTCATCATAGCCATGGGAATGTTGGTGGACAACGCGATAGTCATCGTCGACGGCATCCTGATTGACCTACAGAACGGAATGCCCAAGCGTGAAGCCCTATGTAACATAGCACGCAAGACGAGCATGCCGTTGCTGGGTGCCACCATCATCGCAATACTTGCTTTCTGGCCCATATTCCTGAGTCCGGACAGCGCCGGCGTGTATGTCCGCGACTTGTTTATCGTGATTGCCGTGTCACTGTTCCTGTCCTGGATACTGGCATTGATTCAGGTACCTCTGATGGCAGACCGGATGCTCCGGAGTCCCGAAGAGGAGGCCGCTGCCAAAGAGCGAAAAGAAGCGAAGAAAAGGCTTAAGAACAAACACAAGACTGAAGATTCAGCCTCATCCCTACAAGCCACATCCACAGTCGCTCCAGGATCGTCTGAAATATCAAAATCGGAACAAGCCAACGTGGAGACACCTGCGCAAAAAAATTCCTATGGCGGCTTCACCTACCGGCTGTTGGAAAAGATTCTGAGACTCGGCATCCGCTTCCGTTATGTCGCCATTGCCATCGCCATCGGACTGCTTGCTTTCTGTGGCTGGTGCTACCAATATCTGAATCAAGCCTTCTTCCCCGACATGGAGTATGACCAACTATATATGGAATACAAGCTCCCCGAAGGCGTGAACTCCACCCAAGTGAATAAGGACCTGACAGAAATAGAGGCTCTGCTCCGAAAAGACAAGAATATCACCCATATCACACGCAGTATAGGTGGAACTCCCAGCCGTTACAATTTGGTGAGGAGCATCGCCACACCTTCGTTATCGTACGGAGAGTTGATCATCGACTTTAAGAGTCCCGAGGCACTGGTACACGACATGGACAGCCTTCAGACTGTTTTGAATTCCCTCTATCCTGACGCATACATCAAGCTGAAGCGATACAACCTGATGTTCAAGAAATATCCGATAGAGGCTTGTTTCCATGGTCCCGACCCAGCAGTGCTTCATGTGCTTTGCGACTCCGCGTTGAGCATCATCCGTAACAGCAAGACATGCTATCTTCCGACCTCAGACTGGAGTCCTCAGGTCCCAGTGCTGGACATCAAATACGACCAGTCGAGCGCGCGCACCAGCGGTCTGAGCCGCAGTGACGTGGCCACCTCGGTGATGGCGTATACGGGCGGCATACCTATTGGCACTTT
Organism: uncultured Prevotellaceae bacterium; assembly: GCA_946625675.1. Classification (GTDB taxonomy): domain Bacteria; phylum Bacteroidota; class Bacteroidia; order Bacteroidales; family Bacteroidaceae; genus UBA3839. The sequence continues at coordinate 22,125 of CAMOTI010000084.1, forward strand.
TTATGATGGCATCAACCGCAAGAGTATCTACCTGAAATGTACAGACGCAGAAGGAAACGACATCAGCCGTCTGGAGAACGTGGCCGTATTCGGCCTGATGCCCAACTTGCAGAAGGTGATGAACCGCTCCACCATTCAAAAACTGATAAGTGGGAAGCAGACCAAAGGAGAGGTGATCGAGACACTAATGCAAAGCACGCCATTGCGTCAAGTGGCCAAAAGCATCGACATCGTTTGGGACGAGCCAGTGGTGATGCGCTTCAACGGCCAGCGTTCGATGCGTGCTCAATGCTCTCCCGTACCAGGCGTGGGCACCGAGGCAGCCCGTAGAGAAATCGCTGAAAAGATCGAGGCCATAGAGCTGCCAGCAGGCTACAGCCTGTCATGGGAAGGCGAGAAGCGCGCGAGCGACGACTCGATGAAATACCTGTTTGCCAACTTCCCGCTCGCCATCCTGCTGATGATCGTGATACTCATCATCCTGTTCAAGGACTACAAAAAGCCGTTGATGATATTCTGCTGCGTCCCGCTTATCGTGATCGGCGTAATACCGACCATCGCCCTGACCGGCAAGCCCTTCGGCTTCGTGGCCATCATCGGCGTCTTAGGCCTGATAGGTATGATGATCAAAAACGGCATCGTGCTGATGGATGAAATCGAATTGCAAATCAACAATGGTGTGACACCGATGCGCGCCCTGATAGACAGTTCGAAGAGCCGCCTTCGTCCTGTGATGATGGCCTCATTGACCACCATACTGGGTATGATTCCCTTGATACCCGACGCATTGTTTGGGTCGTTGGCAGTGACGATTATGGGCGGATTGTTTATGGGCACCGTCATCACACTGATATTCATCCCGATCCTGTATGCCACATTCTTCGGTCTGAAGACCAAAGAAAAGGAGATAGACGACCTGTATGAAAAGATGGAGCCAGAGGCAATCGCACAGGAAGACGAGCAGAAAGACTAAAATAAAAGCGAAATCGGCCACATTCAAATTTGCCGGGCCACATCTTAGCTCGTGTCAGCAAACAGGCACACATAAAGTAAAATATCCGCCGAACAGTATCAGCAAAATCAAAAACCACAAGACATGAAACGAACAGCCGTATTACTAATCAGCATATTCGCATTCGTTGAAGCTTTCTGTCAGCAGACATTGTCCCCAGGAAGCACGCTCTCCCTCCAGAAAGCCCAGGAACTGGCCCTGAACTATAATAAAAGCATCGCACACTCAAAATTACAATTTGAGCAGGCCGGCTATGACCTGTCGATGTATAAGAGCCATAATTTTCCGCGTTTGAACTTAATCGCCACCGACTTCTACTCAACAGCCAGCAGCAATCTCAGCATAAAGGGAGGCAATCTTCCGATATTCAGCTATAACGAAGCAGCCGGAAGCTACGTACCGAACGTAATCATGAATGCCGACGGCAGTCACACGCTGAGCCAATATGCCTATTTCCCGGACATCAACATGAAACTGAAACTGAAGAACATCTTCATCGGAGGTTTGCAGGTGACCCAGCCAATATACACCGGCGGGAAGATCAGCGCAGCGATATCCATGGCCGAGATAGGCCAGCAGATGGCCAGTGTGAACATCCGCTTATCCGAGGACGAAGTGATAGTGAAAGTGGACGAAGCCTATATGAAGGCCGTTCGAGCGAAGGAACTGGAGGTGGTCTCCGACAGCTACTACGACATGTTGAAAGAATTGGAACGAACCGTTGAGAGCGCAGTCCGTCACGGCTTACGTCTTCGTAACGACCTGATGAAAGTTCAAGTCAAGAAGAATGAGGCCGAATTAGGTCATCAAAAGGCAGAAAACGGCTATTTGCTGGCTCGTATGAGCCTATGCCATCTGATGGGCGTTCCTCTGACAGAAGCGTCGAAACTTGAGGTAGAGACAAACACCGCCAATCAGGACCGCATGGTCCCCAAGCACAAAGGCGGTGTGGAATACCGTCCGGAGTACACCCTGCTTGAGAAACGCGCAGAACTGGCCGAGCAGCAGGTGAAGCTGGACCGCAGCGAGTATTTACCCAATGTTGCATTGTTTGGAAGCGTGATGTATGCCAACGGTGGCGAGTTGGCCGGAAAAAAACTGCTTGACAACGGCAGCGGCACAATCGGTGTCATGGTGAAGGTTCCGTTATATAATTTCGGTGAAGGCAGCAACAAAGTGCGCTCCTCCAAGGCAAAGGCCCAGATGGCCGCCCTTGAGCTTCAGGAGAAATCCGAATTGATGGAACTGGAAATCGCCCTATGCCGCACGAATTTGGAAGAATGCGAGAAAGAGGTGGAGATAGCCCGTAAGAGCTATGACCAAGCAAGCGAAAACCTTCGCATATCGAAATCGGCCTATGACAACGGTATTGAATTGCTTTCCGACTATTTCGACGCCCAGGCCCTGTGGCGTGAAGCAGCCGCCACACTGGTGGAAGCCCGATGCCAGCTGTACCTGGCCTACACAAAATTGCTGAAAGCCACTGGCCAGCTGAGATGAAAAAGATTTACGATTTAGTTTTATATTCAAATATTTTAAGAATTCAGGATTTAAGCACTTAAAATACAAAAGGAATAATGATAAAACGGTTGTTGGTTTGCATGGCAATCTTGTCTGCCCCAATTTCCATGGCAGGTCAAGAGCAAAAGGACTCGGGTGAAGACAGTATAATATTCAGACCGTACTATAAATATCGCGTAAGTCTGAAAGATAAGTCAGGAAACGGCTATTCCGTCAATCATCCAGAGAAATTCCTATCATCGAAATCACTTGAGCGGCGTCGTCGTCAAGGTCTGAGTGTTGACGAAAGCGACCTTCCCGTAAGCAAGAAATATCTGGAAAAGATTCGAAAATGCGGTGTTCGAATCGTCCATACGAGCAAATGGAACAACACCGTGCTTGTTCAGACCGAAGACACGCTTGAGATGACCAAAGTGTCAGAATTGCCGTTCGTGACAAACGTACGCAAGGTTGCCGCTTACACACGTGCTCCCCAAAAACGAAAGACTGACCGTAAAGAGATGGTGAGCAAAGCAGCTGTTCCCGGCGACAGCCTGCAAGGTTTAGGTTATTATGGAAAAGCAGAGAATCAGATCAAGCAGCTTCATGGCGACGTACTACATTCCCAAGGCTATCGCGGCGCAGGCATGACTATAGCGGTCATAGACGGCGGCTTCCATAACGCCGACATCATCCCGATGCTTCAGAACGTGAAGATACTGGGTACAAAGGACTTTGGCGGGAATAACGAAAATGTGTACGAACTGGAGCGCCACGGACTGATGGTCTTGTCGTGTATAGGAATGAATCAACCCTACTACATGGTAGGCACCGCACCCGAAGCCTCGTTTTACCTGCTTCGCAGTGAGGACAGCGACACGGAGCAACTGGTTGAGGAAGACAATTGGTGTGCCGCCTTGGAATATGCCGACAGCGTAGGCGTTGACCTGGTAAATTCCTCTCTGGGCTATACCGTGTTCGACAATCCGCTCGACAATGTGGAATACTGGGAACAAGACGGAAAGACCCACATAAACTCCCGCTCCGCCTCGATGGCAGCCTCCAAGGGCATGATTGTGTGCAACAGTGCCGGGAATTCAGGCAACAACTCATGGAAGCGGATAGGTGTACCAGCAGACGCCTCTGACATCCTCGCCGTAGGAGCCCTGACCCCAAAGGGTAAAAACACGAATTTCTCGTCGGTAGGTCACAGTGCCGACGGACGAGTGAAACCAGACGTATGCGCCCAGGGAGAGAATTGCTCGCTGATGGGCAACTATGGAAACCTGACCGTAGCCAACGGCACTTCGTTTGCTTCTCCAATCCTGTGCGGGATGGTGGCATGCTACTGGCAAGCCCACCCCACCCTGACAGCAAAAGAAGTGATAGAAGCCATACATCGTCTGGGCGACCGCTATGAGCATCCCGACAATGTATATGGCTACGGATTGCCGGATTTCAGCAAAGAAGATTAGAGAAGACTGGAAGACAAGAAGACAAGAAGACAAGAAGACGAGAAGACTGGAAGACAAGAAGACGAGAAGACAGGAAGACGAGAAGACAGGAAGACAAGAAGACAAGAAGACGAGAAGACGAGAAGACAGGAAAACAAGAAGACGATAAGACAGGAAAGCAAGAAGACGATAAGACGATAAGACATCATACTATTCAAAAAAACAGACAGCAGCATAAGCTCCTGTCTGTTTTTTTGTCAGTCAGCAGAATCGATTCTACTGACTGACTGATAGTTATTAGTAGATTAGTGGTACAATGGGTTATTGTCCTGCAATGATGTTGATGATGGCCACAATGTCGGAGATGTCTACCTTAGTGTCACCGTTCACATCAGCGAAGCGATACTCGGCAGTACCTGCAATCTGGTTGATGACAGCCACGATGTCAGAAATGTCCACCTTGGTGTCCTCGTTGACGTCGCCAGCAATATTCTTCACCGGTCCGAGATAGAAGAGCTGGAAGTCGTCGAACATACACCAGTCGCCTCCGATAGTCGTGTTCTTGTAAAGACCGAAGTTGATGCTTCCACCTTCCTTGATTACAGTGCTGACCTCGTTGAGATAGGCATTGTTGTCGTTGGCGAAACGAGCAGCTGCACCTCTCATGGAGTTAGGATAGAAATAGCGCTCGCTTCCATCGTCGAACCAAGAATCGTATATCCATGCATCGTTAGCATCTACAGCTGAGATGTTTCCGTCAGTGTCAAACTGTTCTTTGTACGAAACAGCCGTGTAAGTAACGTTTCCGTCTTCGTCTACATTCTCCGTTTCTTCAAGCCATGCATTGAGAGTCTGGTTTTCCTCACCCAGCTCAGCAGCCGGGTTGACAGCATCGAATGTGTACTGCGTGTATGAACGCTCAGTGAAGATAGCATCCTCGTTGCAGAGAGAAACCACATCTTTCTCGTTGCTGTTTGCGAAGAACTTCACATTCGGCGTGAAGTTGGCATCGAACCAAACATGCTCATAAGCTGCATTGAAGTTGCCGTCACGATAGAACGATTTCACTTTCACAGTGTACAGACCAGCCGGGAGAGAATACAGTGTCTGTTCGATTCTGAAGTTCGTGTTGTAAGCCTCAGAATTCTGAAGGCCGTTGTCGGTACTGAAATTACCGGTCCATCCCTTCTGTCCCTCAGTGAACGACGGGTTGACGATGAGAGCGGTGATGTCAACCGGATTGTCCTCCGACGCCTTGTCCATACCGAGTTCAGCCATGATGGTCTGGTTGTAGTACACAGCAAGTTCCTTTTCGTACTCAACCAACTTGTCTGCCTTGGCAAATTCAGCGATGAGAGCCTGTGCCTGCTCCTGAATCTTGGCCTGCAGCTCTTCGTTGTTGACTGATGAATAAGACTCGACGATTCCCACATATTTCACGTATTCGTTGTAGTCGTTCACACAGTCCATGATATCCTTATAAGTGGCCGTCTCCTGGTTGTAGAGTTCGAATGTGTAACCCACAGCTGTGTCAAGATACTGGCTTTGGTTTGTATCGGGCTCATACTTGGCTTGGAGTTCTGAGAACATAGCAGTCACGTCATGGCTGTTAAGGTATCCGTTCGCCTCATTGATATAGTTCTGAGCCTCTTCGATAGTAGATAGTGCAGCGGCATAGGCATCATATCCCTGAACCGGCATTTTCACGTTCTCAAGCATCTTCTGTACTGCGTCACGGTCGCCCTGCAGCATGAGTTCATCGAGTTTGATGGTGATTTCATCAAGTTTCTTCTGAGTGAGTTTTGAGAAATCAGGATTCTCACCATAATAGAGAAGCTGCATACCCGTGAAAGAGCTGAATCCGTTGGCGAAGAAAGCAACACGTGCAGTACCGTTCGTTACCTGGATCATGTCTGTAGAATAGTAAGTCCAGTCGTCGAGGCTGTAGTTCCACCAACCCGAGAGTCTGGTTTCCTCCTGAGACTGAGCGAAGTTGTCGCCCGACTGAATTCTGATACCCATCTTGCAGTTTCCGTTCCAGTCGTTAGACCAAGTGATACCACAACCCTTGATGCTGTAGAATCCGTTCTGCAGTCCGGTGAGGTTCTGAGCGATTTCACGCTCGTCACCAGGCAAACTCCACTGTTTAGCACTTGAGAGCTTGTGGTTCCAGTAAGGCTCATATCCTCCGGTATTCACTTGATACCAAGCATTGGTGACAGTCTCGTCCGTTCCGATAGTGACACCCTTTCCGATAGGAATACGAGTAGTGGTCTGATATGTTTTGTTGTCGCCGTCGCCAGACTCACCGAGATCAGCCCATCCGAGCAATCCGTTTTCTCCGTTGAGCACTCTTTCCTGCGGCACCCATCTGTTTTCAGCCTCATTCCATTCAGGATTGTATTCAGGCTGGCAGAAGAACGGATAAGCGATGAGATTAGTCAGGTCGAGCACACCGTCCTCATTAGGCTTAGTGACAAGATAAGCCGCTCTGGCCTGCTGAAGCTCCTTCAGAGCCACACCGTAGTCAGCGCCGGACTTCGTGTACACACCCGTTCCGTCAGCTCCGAACTCATCAGTTTCCACATTCTTTGCATTCTGGATGGCAGTCTTGAATTCCGGCAGTCCGCTATAATCCGTAGTGTTAGCCAGATCGTCGCAAGATGCGATTAACGACGACAAAGCTTTTGCGTCGTTGAGATACACCTTATATTCCGTAACGAGCTGGTCGAGTTTTTGCGTAGCCTGCTCGTACTCCTCAACAGAAGTGTAGCCGTCAGACTCCTCCTCAATTTCAGCGAAGATGTTTTCATAATAATAAAGCAGAGAAGAATAGCCGGCAATCGCGATTTCCTCACGGAATTCATCCACGAGGTTCATCTTGTTCTGGAAATCCTCCTTTGCAATGTCCACAAGCACCCCCTCCGAAGCCTCACCGAGATATGTAGCTGTAAAGTTGGAGAAGATGCACCAGTCATTAGCAAGAGTGGCGGTTTTGCGCACACCAATTCTGAAATAGCCGTCTTCCTTTTGAACGACTTTGATAGAATTGCCTAAATAGAGTCCGGCATCAAACCATCTTCTGGTTCCCTCCATACTGTTAGGAACATAATAATGTGTATCATTGTAAATATACTCAATGTCATCAGGCCAGTTATTTGTGGTACCCAGGAATCTTCCATCTGTGTATTCAGAAGAAGCGATACTTATGAGAGGAGCAGAGGTTTCCCTTGTAACCTCCGTGACCTTAAGTGCGTCGTCAACATTGACAGACTCACCAAAGAAAACAGCGTTGATCTTCTCGGATTTTTCCCAGTAGGGCCTTTGGTAGTCTCCACGATAGAATCCCTGAACAGAGAACTGGTAGTATCCAGCCGGGAGGAAAAATGTTTGTGACAACTGTGCATTTTTAGGCTGGTTGAACATCTCCCAGGACTGCCAGTCGTATGCACCTCCTCCATTTTCAAAGATCCACACACCGGCGTCGTTGGACTGTCCGGAATAATCCTGCCATTCCAACTGGTCGGAAACGTCATCTCCTTCTTTCCAGTCATTCTGAGCGAAAGCAGAAGAGAACGTCAATCCCGCCAAAGCGACGAAAGTAAAAATTTTTTTCATAGGAAATTTTTAATTAGTTAATAATATATATAAAGTTGATTAAGTTGTTAATATGTCATTTCTGAATTGTTGCAGAATTGTGCGGGTATTAAAATTCGAATAAAACAAGGTTAGACACATCATAATGATATTTCAGCCATTTCCTCACGAAAAATTAACCCCAACACAGTCTAACGGCCAAAACTCTTCTCTAAAACCAATGCATACTTATAAAACAGATAAGTCGCAAAAAACGGAAGTAGTGCTGTTAAAATGTTTGATGGACGGAAGAACGCCTTCTCCCGTCCCAAACCAAACTAACTAACACAATTATAAAAAAACTACTAACGTTCGATTTTGATGTTGCAAAGTTAGCATGATAAACTTAAAAAAGCTATATGAAATGATTCTTGAAATGCAGATTTTGAAACCGAATGTTGCAAAACAACAAAATCTAAAATGAATGTATCAAATCTAACATTTTTTTATGCTAATTCTATGTTCAAAGAATAAAAAAAATCTCTAAATTTGCATAAAAATAAACCAAACTACCGAAAAATGGCAAAAAAACTCATTATTCTTCTATTAATTTTCCACATTTGTAACATTGCGGAATGCCAGCCACCACATTTGTACACCATGCAACAAGGGCTGAAAAGTTCGTATATTGATAATTTATACGTTGACAGTGCAAATTTTGTGTGGGTATGCACAACAAACTCCCTTGAAGTGTTCGACGGCTACCGTTTTGAAGACATCAGTTTTACTGACAAGAAAAGCGGTAAACAATTATTTAATAAGGTGAGCAGTGTCCGCCAGATAGACAAGACCCACTATTGGATACAAAGCAATATCGGACTGTTTGTGTATGACCTCGAAGACAACAGCTACGAGAAAGTGCAATTATCAGAAACAGAAGAAGACTTGGTGAACAAAGGTTCGCTGAATCACAGCGTGCCCTACCCGGGCGGAAAGAAAACGTTGTTCTCCAGTGAAGGATTCGGCTTGTTTGTCATAGAAAACGCCACCCATCAGGTGGACAGTGTACTGTCGATGAAGCTGAACGGTCTTGTAGGCGAGTCATACATATGGAATATACTGATAGACCAGAAGAAGCGTCTATGGGTTTCCGATTTGCGAAACGAGATAACAGTAATAAACCTGTCGAACGATCAGAAACTTCAGCTTGAAGTGAGTGAATCCGCGCGGAAGATTATGTCGAACAGCTATGTGACCAGTTTCTGTGAGGACAATAAAAACAATAAAATTTACATGTCGATGTCTCACAACGGCGTGTTGGTGTTTGACGGAAAGAGCAACACGATACGAGAGTTGAAAAACAACGACCACAGCCTTTATGGCAACTGCCTGGTACAAACCCCTTCAGGCGATTTGTTTTTAGGCACAGACAATGCCGGCATCTATCAGATAGACAGTTCGGACGAAAGCATCCATTCTCTGAACAACCAAATAGAAGACATAGACCTTCAGAAGGCCAAAATCCACTCATTAGCCGTAGACAAAGACGAAAATCTGATTATAGGCATTTATCAGAGAGGCGTCATGGTGATCACCAAGCCAAATGGTTATTTCAAGTACACCGCATTGTCGCTGAATTCCAACGGAAAGAACAGTTCTTGCGTAACGTCCTTCTGTACAGACCGTTCCGGCAATCTATGGGTCGGCACAGACGGCTCAGGCCTGTTTGTGAACGGCGAGAACCGGAAAGACGGCCTTCAGTCACTTCTGATCCAGTCGGTGGTATGCGACAAAGAAGGCACGATATGGTGTGGTTCATGGCGTGGTGGCATCTGCTGCAGCAAAGACGGCAATCACTTTTTTGTCCCCGAGTTCCTGTCCGGATACACCAACAGCAATATCATGGACATGGCTTATGACAGCGCAAGCCACAAACTCTACGCAGGCACAAACGGCGAGGGCGTACTTTGTATAGACTTGTCGAGCAACAATGTGAAAAAGATAAACGGCAGCGACGTGTACCGTTGGATCAACAAGTTATACCTTGACAAAGATGGTGACCTATGGATAGGCGACCCCATCAACCTGTTTCAATACCACCCGATAAGCGACCAATATGTCCAAATACGTCTCAACGACAAAGACATCAACCTGATACACGGTTTCGGCGAGAACGGCACCCACCTGCTTTTGGGAACTGATGACGGTCTGATTTGCTACGACAGGAAAGAGAAGAAGGTGGTAACACCAGACTATCTTTCAGAAGTTCAGTCAAATATACCGATAAAGAACATCGTTGTAGATAAAAAATATATCTGGATATCAGCCAGCAACAAAATCATCTGCGTTGATAAAGAAAGCGGGCGGACAATAGAATACGAAAGTTTCAGTGGCTATTATATCGGTGAATTCCATCGTAATGCCAGCATTCTTCGTCCAGACGGCAGCATATGCTTCGGTGGCGACAATGGATACTTGAGTTTTCACCCCAGCCAGCTCATGAGTCTGGGCACAAACATCAAGCAGGTGTATTTCTCCCCCATATGGCTGGGCAAGCAACTGGATGGGAGCAATTCCTACCATATATCGTTCAGTGTGCCCGAACTATCGATGAAAGACAGGGTGTGCTATCGCTACAAGCTCGAGGGTTACGAGAAAAACTGGCATGTCACAGACTCTTCAACTCCAGAAGCCTACTATGCAAGTCTTCCCTCCGGCAGCTATACCTTCCATGTTCAAGCCTATTTCCGTGACACCCCGGACAAGTTTACGGAGCAGACACTGGAAATACACGTACCCTATCCCTGGTATGCCACTTGGTGGGCCTATTTACTTTATGCCGGCATACTATGGTATATAGGCTACATCATCTATCAGAACATCCAAGAACGCCGTCGTGCCCGTAAGATGCTACGAGAGGCAGAAGCGAAGGAGCGCGTGAAAGAAGACAAGCTTCGTCTGTTCACAAGCATCGCCCACGAATTGCGTTCTCCTCTGACCATGATCATGTCCCCCCTTCGTCAGCTTGCCACCAGCGACCGCAATTTGGAGCGTCAGGGCAATTACTCGATTATGCAACGAAACTGCAACCGCCTGCTTCGCATCGTGAACCAGATGCTTGACGTAAGGAAAATCGAGAACGGACAATTCCATCTTCACTTCAGCGAGACAGAGCTGAACACATACACGCGAGAGGTGATGGAATCGTTTAAAGGAGTGGCAGCCGCCAAAGCGCTGACCTTCACGCATGAGTCAAAGGAAGAATCGATACCCGTATGGATAGACACGGTTCATTTTGAAAAGGTGCTGTTCAACCTCTTGTCGAACGCGTTCAAATACACCCCTTCCAATGGGCGAATCATCGTGCGTACAAGCTGTCAGCTGAACAACCCCGACACAGAAAGCCATCGGATGATAGACGATTACAGGGTGATAGAATATGCGGAGATCCGCGTGTACAACAGCGGTAGCCATTTAAATGCAGAGGATTTGCGTCACATCTGGGAACGGTTCTATCAGAGCAGCAGTCAGCCGCAACAAGAAGGCAGCGGCATAGGCTTGAACCTGGCCTACGAGTTGGTTCGTCTGCATCACGGCGTGATCGAAGCCCACAACATCGGTGAAGACGGAGTAGAATTCACCGTTCGCATACCGATGGGCAATGTCCATTTGAGTACAGAAGAGACCTCTCCCCGTGTACAGAAAGACAATGAGGCATCCATCCTTCCGCCCGTTGAAAGTCCAGTAGAAAGTCCTACAGCCCTCGATTCGCACGAAGAAGAAGAAGAAGTTGAGCAGGAAGAGACGTCAGAGTTGCCTGTCAGTCCATCCGACGCGGAATCAGAAAAGGACGAAGACGCACAAACTAACCAAAAGCCGTCAGATCCAGGTGTGTTAAACGACCAGGTGACCATATTAATCGTGGATGACGATAAGGAGTTGTGCAGCTATGTCGCCAGTGAGATAGGAAAGGAATACAAGGTTCAGACAGCACATAGCGGAAACTCCGCCTGGCAGCAGATTCTGACCAGTCGTCCGACAATTGTAGTGACCGACTTGATGATGCCCGACGGCGATGGCTACGACCTGTGCCGTCGGATCAAGGCCAATCCAGAGACCGACCACATAGCCGTGATCGTCCTGACCAGCGAGTCGACCGAGGACAGCCAGCTCCGCACGATGAATCTCCAGGCCGACCACTTCCTTCCGAAGCCCTTCAATCTGTCGCTGCTGCTCAGCGCCATCTCGCAAGTGCTCCGCGTGCGTGAGAATATCCGCAACAAGATGCGCCGGACCGAAATCGGCAACAATTATGGCAGCATAGAGGTTTCGTCCTATGAGGACCAGTTCATCCATCAAGTCCGCGACCTGGTGCTTGCCCATATCGACGACACGAATTTCAACGTCAACGAGCTGAGCAAGGAGATCGGAATGAGCCGTGTTCACCTGAACCGCAAGCTGAAAGAGCATTTCGGTATATCTCCTATCGCCTATATCCGAAGTATCAGATTGAAGCAGGCCGCCTATCTGCTTGTGAACAACAAGGTGAACATCTCCGAGGTGGCCTACCGCGTCGGCTTCTCCTCCCACAGCTATTTCACGAGCATATTCCACGACTTCTTTGGCATGAGCCCTAAAGAATTTGTGGCAACATATGCCGACAACCTGAATGACGAGACCTTACAGAAACTGCTGGAATAAGGAAAGAGCAATGAAATAAGCCGAAAACGTGCGAATTCGAATAAACAAAACGCAGAAAAAAGGACCGACGTGATCGTTGTCAGTCCTTTTTTCTGTATGATTGTTATAGGTCCTATTTCTGTATGATTGTTAAAGGTCCTATTTCTGCATGTAGGTTCTTGTGATAATAGGCGGTTAAAGTTGGTCTTCCGCGATATCCGGGTTGTTGTAGACAGTGCTGGGCACAAGCTCAATCATGTCGAAAGAGCACTCGTTGTTCTCACTCTCCATTTTCTGCTGCATACGCAGATAATGGTCAGACTTTCCGTCGGAATGGAATATTCCTATGATTTTTCTGAGGTTTTCAGGATAATTACGGAAAATTGTGGTGATGCTGGTGTTGTTTGTGCTGAATCCAGAAGATTTTGGTCCTTTCATCCATCCCCTGTACCTGAACTGCTTATCGAAAGCCCGAATCTGGTCTTCATCGCCCAGTGCCTCATCCGAACGATATCCAATGTTTGCACTGTTTCCGCTGGGTCGCATGTCGAAAGGAATGCCTTGCGGTATGTTGTCGATAAAGAACTGCACGATTCCTCGGCTTGGCAGTCCGATACAGGTGAGGAACCTGACTTCCCAGTCACCTTCCGGCACAGGCGGCAGTTTGACTGTAAGATCGTATCTGCCCTTGACAACGATTTCGTCCCCCTCGTATGAGGCGAAAGGAAGATATCGCGGTCTTATATGCACATGCGTGGCATCAGTGAAGTAGAAGTTCTTGGCAGATCCCGCCTTGAATCCGAGACAAGTGTTCGGGTTAGTGGCTGCCTGCGTGCTGAATGACTGCTGCCCGTAAAGTCCCGGGTTGGTGGAGTTATTGATTTTCGTGTTGTGTCCTCTTGCGCCACTGGTCATAAAATCAGGAGACAGCGCCGAACAGTCAATCCTCATGCGTTCGCTCATGACATCATCCTGAGTTTTGACATTGAGTCCAGGATGAACTCCATAGCTAAGGATATCGTCGATGTAATGATAAACGCCATTCAGCGAAGCCTGGTCGACCTTAGACTCACTGGCCGGAATGACAAGCGTTCCTCTGATTTTATATCCTCTTTGGTCTGGTCTGGACTGAATTCCGCGCCTGTTGATATACAGTCCGGCATCCGAGCCGCTTGGGAATGAGAATTTCATGATGGAATACGGCATCATCGTCTCATACCAGCATGAAATGTCCCAAATTCTTCTGAAGAAGAGAGCAGACGCCAGCACACTGTTCGGTCCGTCGACGGCAGTAAGCCTGTAGTATGTCCCCTGGAAAGGAAGGAGATGATAAGAGATGAACCTGTTGAGTGAGTTCCTCCTGTCTGTGGGGTCAGATATATCGGCATCCTCGGGATATACTGGGTCGTAGCACTCTTTTGCCAGCTTCTTCAATCCCTCGATGTCCGTGACACCATATTTTTCACTCAACACCTTATTTGTGGGCACAAAGGCAGTGAACTTATAATATCTGTGTTCCATATAAGCGACATTGTCGTACTCGTTTCCAGTATGCACGACAAGACGGTCGTTGGTCCAGTCCACAGAATCATTACCCACAGTGTAACTTTCGTCTACATATTTCTGCAAAGAGTCCGCCATGTGGGTTATGATGAGTGCGTCGTAGAACAGGGTCGCCTCCTTGTCCTGTCCGATGATGTCGGGCAGCATGAAATTGTTCGTGCCAATCACCTTGTTCATGGTATGCACCACCCCATTCTTCACGGAGTCATCCATTTGCAGCATCCTTGATGTCTTGTTGATGTAGACAGCCAGTCTCACCTCTCCCGGCACAGACAGCGTGTCGGAATCGCAGGTGATGGTGAGCGGCCTGTCAAGCATATTCATCACAGGATACGTGCCGTCGTTATAATCGGTAGTGAAATACTCCTGCTCAATGATATGCGTAAAAGTAATGGTGTCGCAGTCTTCCTTGGACAACTGGCTGACATCCGTAAGCCCTCTACCGTGCAAGTATTCGTCGATAGCGTCGTTAGTAGGAGCAAATACCGTGTAAGAGCCGTATGTTCCAAGCAAGTCCATCATATTGGCTCTTTGAACGATTTCAGCAAACTCACTGAATTTCTCTCGGTTTTTGATAAAATCCGACGCATACTCCGTCTTCAAGACATAAAGATATTCTTCGTCTGGATCGTCATCACATGAAATAAGGGCCATGACACCAGACAGTGCAACAGCCAGAATTAATAAATTGGTGTATTTAGCCATAGTCAATTAAATTTACTAAAGACATGCAAATTTAGTCAAAATAATCGGATTCGATTCAGAAAAAACTGAAAAAAATCCGATTATATCAAAAATCAAAATGATTTGTCACAAATATTATAGTTTCACGCAGACTTTTCCCCCAATGTTTTTGGTTGCATAATAGAAAAGAGCGTATCTGGTTCCCATGAAAAGGCGCCGGTAATCAAATATCATCTTGTAGTCTCCCCCTATCTGCTGAAACTGGCCATCACCAAAAGAGTAGAAGAAATTGGCGATATCGCGTCCAGGGTTGAAATCCCCGGTCATAACGAGAGAAATCTGCTTGAGTTTTGCCTTTGGGATCTCCACCCTTTGGACTTCCTTGGACTCAACATTTGTGATGGCTTTTGTGTCGTTTGAGAGGCTGACACTTTCCTCCGAGAAAATGAGGAATGTCTTTTTACCTTCCTTCTTGATGGTCATCACACCCGAGTCGCCGTTGAAAGCCGCCAGCCCGGTGCAGTCACCGTCCTTCAATGCAGAAGCGTCGATGGTAACCGTGTCAGCGCACGTAGGTCCCCAGGTTCTCCAGGTGAAGGTGTTGCGTGCGTCGTAGATGTTGTTGGCAAGCGTTGATGTCGTAAGCGTTATTGAGTTTCCCGGTTTAGATATAGATCCTGTCTCCGTAGTGATGTCCTGCTTGATATAGTTATGGTTGACCTGATAGTCCTTCTCAATCACGGCAAGATGCGGCTGCTTGTGACACTCGCAATCCCCGTCGAGTGAGACGGTTTCCGGAATAATACCGTCTCCGTTCGTGCCAAGCATAGGCCATCCGTCAATCCAGGAGCAAGGCTCGATAGTAAGAATACGTCCGCATCCGCCCCTGTCCTGGAAGATGACGCCGTACCATTCCCCATGTTTTCCGTCGACAATAGTACCCTGTCCAGCATAGTTGAATCCGCCGAACTTGCTCTTCAAAATAACCTTCGAGTCGTACGGCCCTTCGATGTTCTTGCTTCTGTATGCAATTTCCTGTCTGCCCGTCCTTGGCCATGAGATGCAGAGCAAGTAATACATTCCATCGTGCTTGATGACTCGGCTTCCTTCATGAAGTCCGTCCGGTTTCCCTTTGAGTTCAAGTGTCTTATTCACCCCACCCTTCTTCACATCTGAGAGATCGGGCTCCAGCTCTACGAGTCGAATGTTTCCGCTACCCGAGAAGACATATACCCTTCCGTCGTCGTCGAAGAAAAGGGAAGCGTCGTGGAAAGCCGGAAGTCTGCTATGCAATTTCCATCCATTCGCCGGGTCGTCCGTCTTGAAGACCATGGACTTGTGAGGATCGTCGTTAGCTACAAACAAAGCCCAGAACGTTCCGTTGTTGTAGCGAAGGGACGTGGCCCACTGTCCCCTTCCATAGACAGTACCCTCCTTTAGGTCATATCGAGGCGTGTCCTTGATTTCATCGAAAAGATAAGACACGGTCTCCCAATGTGCCAGGTCCTTGCTTCGCATAATAGGTCCGCCTGGGAAAAGGTGCATAGTCGTGGTGACCAGGTAATAATATTCGCCAACACGGATGATATCCGGATCCGGGCAATCAGCCCAGATAAAGGGATTCTTCACTTGAATCTGCGCAGATGATGCTATGGCAGTCATCAAAAGGCAAAAAGAGAAAATGATTTTTTTCATTATTCTGAAATTGAACTAATTGATGAGGAAAGTCTTCGTATAACCCTGGTATGTAGCTTTCACAACCGCCCTTCGGCTTGAAATCTTGCTGATATCATACTTCACATCAGCAGAAGACGGTATGACATTAATATTGGAGTTGTCGTTCATTGGAGCATACAGCTGATAATTGGTAGCATCCATATATCCGTTCTCGGAAGTCACAAACATCGGGTTTTCCGGTATAAAAAGCTCTTTCCCGTCAACAAGGATTTTCAGGGTTGGCACAACCGGCGGATTCAGCATTTCGCCTTTAGAGAATCCGATGCCATGGAGGTCGAAAAGTCCTTGCGGGCGCTGCGGCTGCTGGTTTCTCGGTCTGCCTCCCCATTGTCCGTTGTTGTTCTGTGGTTGCTCAACCTCAGGTCCTTCGACCACGAGATAGATGGCATGTTTTCCTTTGAGTCCTTCCACAGCAGGCACCTTAGCCTGGAAAGTCTGTGCTTTCTTTTCGGCGTTCTCAGGCACATTGATGACAGCGATTTCTTTTCCGTTCCATACGGTGTTGGCATAAGGTCCGTCGACAAGCACATGAATCTTAAATGCCCCTTTTCCCGAAGGCGTGAGATTGATGTTTATTGTGGTTCCATCACCATTCTTTGTCGGTTCGAATGGTTTCAGTCCGTTCTGTGCCTTGTCGAGACCACCGAAGCCAAAGTATTTGAATCCGATGATTCCCCTGTTGGTGATACCAGCCAGGTCCATATGGTTGTTCCACACGTCGTAGTTATCCTGCATCCAGTTGTTTCCGTTGACATAAGCGGCAATACCGGCAGAATAATACTGATAAGGCGGCAGACCAAAAATCTGGAATCCCTCAGACGTGACCTCAGCACCAGTGTATTCAGTTCCGTCAGATGCTTTTGCTGTCCATTCGTTGTTCTTGGCATAGGGGTCGAATCCCACGATTCTCACCTTGCCTCCATCAGCCACAGCCTTTTTGTCCCACTCGATTTTCACGGGAGCAACCATGGCCTGACGTGCGTTGCCGAATCCACGTGGCGGGCGGTGATAGAATACATACCATTGACCGTTGATTTCCTGCAAAGAACCGTGCGTGTTATGTCCGAAATTAGTGGTTGTGAGATGGGTTCCGTCCTCATTCGGCACGACTCCACGAGAATCGACGAGCACACCTCCCGAGCGCCAAGGTCCGAGCGGTGAGTCACCGTAAGCGTAACGAAGTGCAGAGTTCGTTGATCCGAGTCCGTAATCCGGTCCGGAGTAGCCAGAGAAAACCATCACATACTTGTTGCCCACCTGTCGGATACTCGATGCCTCGAAGAAGTTGAAGTCGCCAGGGTTCTGTCCTTTGTAAAGAGCCGGATATTCTGTACCTTTGGGGTCTCTCACCTCTCCGTAGCGTTCGCTTGCGGGAATGAAATAATCATGGATTTTGGTTCCCGGCCTTACAGCATACATATTATCCTGGTCGAGTTCGAAGGCAGTGGAATGGCGGAATCCATAGAAAACGTATGCACGGAATCCCTTGTCGAAGTCCGGGTCCTTCTTGTCAGTGATATTCTCAACAAAAACAGAGGGGTCGAAGTCGATAATGGAACCTTCGACACACTGCGTGCCGTCCTCATTGATGTTGACAGGAGTGAACGGCCCGTCCGGTCGGTCGCCCTTGCAGACTGTAGCCACACGACGCCATCCACGGGAATGCGGATAGAGCCAGTATGTTTTCTTACCAGTCTGCTTGTCCTTGACTTCGACCAAATCAGGCGCATACATCGTATCCCATTTTCCATTGACAAAGTAGGAGAAAATCGGTCCCTCGTCCCTCCAGTTGGTGAGGTCCTCCACGGGTGCCGACCACATACGGATATCGTTACCACAGTAAGAAGTGTAGTGAACGTCATGAGACCCGATGATATATGCCCGGTAGCTTCCAGGCTTGTCGGGATCCTCAAACACACGAGGCTCTCCGTCAGGGATATGTTCCCAAAGCGGGAGGTAAGGGTTTTGCGCGTTGGCACTCATTGCCGCAGAGAACACAGCAAAAAACAGTGAAATTCTGAAAAGGAACTTATTCATGATTATATACAATTTGATGTTTTTGCAAAGTTAGCATAAATTTAAGAAAAAAGTATCGGAAATATGTTTCCGATACTTTTCACTATGTTACTTTCAGAGTTGAAAGTTTAAAGATTAAAGTTTAATGTAAAATGTTGGGTACACGAATGTTGACTTTCTCACCTTTTCTGACGTTGATTTCGTAGTCATAGACCCCGTCGTGCGAGTTGATGAGTCTGCAATTCTTTGCCTGAATCTGGTCAGCGAATCTGATTTTGAGCACACCATCCACAGCCGGAATGACAGTGGCAGCAGTCAGGTGGTTGTTGTCCCATGCAATCGCCACTTCGAATCCTCCACGCGCCTTGAGTCCTTGCACCTCACCCGACACCCACTTGTCAGGCAAAGCAGGCAGCAGATGTACGAATCCCTCCTGACTCTGCAGTAACATTTCCGCGATACCGGCCGTAACTCCGAAGTTTCCGTCGATTTGGAACGGAGGATGCGCATCAAAGAGATTCGGGAATGTTCTGCCATCAGGATATTGCCGTTCCTTTCCTTCGTTAGGCAGAAGTCTGAGCATGTTGGAAATGATTTTGAACGCATGGTTTCCGTCGAGCATACGCGCCCAGAAATTCGTTTTCCATCCCAGGCTCCATCCTGTGGCTTGGTCTCCCCTCTGGTTGAGTGTTACGCCAGCCGCTTTCCAAAGATCCGGTGTCTTGTAGGGAGAAATTTGGTTGGACGGATGCAGACCGTAGAGATGCGAGATGTGGCGGTGCTGGTCGTTAGGGTCGTCAAGGTCTTCACGCCATTCCTGCAGCTGTCCATACTGTCCCACCTTCATTGGTGGAATTTTAGCGATAGCCGATTTCAGTTTCTGCTGGTAATCAGCATCAAGATTTAAAATTTGCGCAGCCTGCAATGTCTGCGAGAGAATGTCCCTGGCAATCTGATTGTCCATGGTGCATGCGGCGCAGACCGGAGTGGACTTTCCTTTTCCCCCATGTTCGGGTGACACACTGGGCACGACAAGCAATTCTCCGTCTTTCTCCACCATATAATCAAGGTAGAAGTCAGCCGCCCCCTTCATGACAGGATAGTATTCCCGTAGGAAATTCTTGTCGAGCGTGAACTGATAATGTTCCCAAAGATGAGTGCAAAGCCAGGCGCCCCCATTCGGAAACATACCCCATGGTGCACCGTCCACGGGTCCTGCAATTCGCCAGAGGTCCGTGTTATGATGCGCCACCCATCCGTTGCAGCCATACATCGTCTTTGCCGTCTCAGCTCCGGTGACACTGAGGTCCTTAATCATAGAGAAAAGCGGTTCGGCCGTTTCAGAGAGGTTGCACACCTCAGCCGGCCAGTAGTTCATCTCCGCATTGATGTTGATGGTGTATTTGCTGTCCCACGGCGCGTTCTTTTTGTCATTCCACACCCCTTGCAAGTTGGCCGGTTGTCCTCCTGGCTGAGAAGATGAAATCAGTAGATACCGTCCGAAATTGAAAAGCAGCGCCACCATTCCCATGTCGTCGCTTCCATAGAACTTGTCAAGACGTTGGTCAGTAGGCAGCAATTCGTTTGGTGATGAATTTCCTTTGCCAGATTTAGCCGAAGGGAGCGCACTCAACCTGAGGTGCACCCTTTCATATTGCTGCTGATATTTAGCGGTATGCCGTTTGAGTAGCTGCTTAAAGTTGAATTGACCAGCGGCCTTGATACAGGCATCATTTTTAGCCTGTTGGTTTCCGGAAACATCGTGGTAGTTGACAAAATTCGTAGCCGCAGAGATAATCAGTGTAGCTTCCGCCGCATTGTCAACTTTAATTGACTCACTTTGGGAAGAGACTGTCCCATCGGTAATAACCTTCGTGATGGTTTGTGACTTAAGCGCAGCTGGAATTCCCTCCTGCTCCACACCTTCAATCCATGCGATAAGTTCCTGTCCGGAGGTGCTGACCTTAAACGGCAACTGCGACTGATAGCCGAGAGCGAAGTTCAGTTTTCCTTTCTTGTCCGCCTTAAGATTCACCACGATGACATTATCCTGCATAGACGCAAAGACCGTACGTGTGTAGTTCACGCCATCACAAGAATAAGAAGTGACAGCAGTAGCATTGTCGAGGTTTAGTTCGCGTCTGTAGTTGCTGACATTCAGATGGTTCAGATTGATTATCAGCGAACCAGCCGGCAGGAATCTCATTCCGTGAGGCCCTTTCACGAACTCCCTGTTGAGAATACCTTCTGCCTCTTTCTCTTTACCTTCGAAAATAAGGTCTCTGACCTCTTGCAGATGCTGAAGGGAAGTGGTGGAGTTATTGTTATGAGGTCCGCCACTCCAGAAAGTCTCCTCATTCAGCTGGATTTCCTCTTTTTCAGTACCACCATATACCATGGCCCCCAACTTGGAGTTGCCAATAGGCAGTGCCTCAAGCCAGACTTTAGCCGGCTTGTCGTACCATAACAGGTTTTGCCACTTTTGCTTTTGCTGTGCACAGATATTGCCCGCGATAATCAGGCAAAAGAGTAAAGAAAAAAACTTTTTCATTGATATGTGATTTTTTGAATAAATTGTCCCGGATCTCCGATAATCAAAGACAAGGTATGTTGAGATTTAGATTTGTCCAAAGGGAAGGAAATCAGGTAGTCCTTTCTGTTTTCAAACACCTGCATCTTCCATTCATAAGCCCACTCGATGATTTTGTTCTCACACATCACCGGCTTTTGTCCGTCCACAGAAACTCCGAAGCGGTTGCTCCTTGAATCATCCACCGGCCACATGGGAATCGTTGATATCTGAATCCGGACAGAATCCCCTTGTATCGGCTTATCCAGCAGGATATCGAATTTTGGTGAGGAAGGCGAGAGCGGGTCAGCGGACTTGTCAAAAGGTTTTCCCATTTGCAAAGCGACCCAATCCGTACCAATACCTCTGATTAAGCGGAAATGACCGCCTTGCACAATATCGGCCAGATTGACTTGATTAGCATAATGTGTATACAGTTGGCTTTCAGGCAACTTGAATCTGTCCGTAGGATGTCCAGTAAGTTCAGGCATCTGTTGGTATTTAGCCACAAATCCCGGTGGCACCTGCGACATCATCTGATTCCATTTTCCGTTGTTCATCGAGTTATAGTATGCCATCAGCGCATTGATGTCATCGAATGCCTTCTTTGAGCGAATGGCATCTCCGGTGTTCCCTGTCTCATGGTTATGCTGTGCATAGAGGAATTTCCGGTTCATGAGGTCGGCCGCCTTGACCGAGAAATGCAGAATTTGGAAAAACGCCAGTTGCTTATCCTGTGGAAGTTCCTCCATGATCCGCTGTGTCTCTTCAGAAATCCCCGAATAGAGCTTCAGCCGTTGCTGTGCCGATCCATCCTGGAAAGAGAAATCGGAATCATGCAGTCTGTTATTCTCCTCAGAGTCCCATTCGAACTCATATCCCATGTATTCGGGTTTACGTTGCCATGCGAGTCTATAATATTCGTCAAGTACATGTTGCAGACGTTCCTGGTATTTCGTTCCGAAAACAGACGCCAGCCATTTAGCCTGATACGTGTTGACATTCTCGATATTGAACGCAGACACATCCCATGCCAAGTCGAAGAACGTCTGCATGCCCAGTTCCATCGGCTTGATGTCACCGACATTGAGCAGCCAGTAGCGGTCAGCTCCCGCCTCGTATGCCTTCATCAGCTCCTCGTACATAAGAACGGGCGGTGTGGTGTTTATCCAAAGATAGTCGTGAGGTGTGCCGAGATAACTGAGATGATAATATACTCCGCTACCGCCTTTTCTGTTTCTCTCAGCCTCATTGCTCACGCGCTTCATGTATCCATAGTTGTCGTCAGGCCATACAATCGTGATGTCCTCGGGGACATTAAGTCCAGCATTATAGATGTCGAGTGTCTCTTTGTAAGGTACAAAAATCTGAGGGATATCCGTGATATTCTTCTTTTTATATTTTGTGAGGATTTCCCTTTGGTCCTGGAACACCTTCTCGAGTGTCCTGGCCCTGACAGCAGGGTCGGTGGATCCTTTCATTGCCTCGTCGTGGAGTCCACGCATTCCCATCGTGTAGATATTGTCGTATTGTGCAGTCTCCCGAATTCTGTTGTCGAGTTTGTTATAGATCGTCTCCTTATTCGTCAGGTAGTTCCATTCGCCGTCCCGTTCTTTTGTCCATTCCGACGGAGCAGCGTTGTTGAAGAGGAGAGGCTCGCAATGGCTGGTCGTAATCATAATCCCCCACTCGTCCGCCACCTTCTGGCTTTCGGGATGGCTGTAGAAAGCCCCGGTGCAGGTATGCATGGCCGGCGCAAGCATATTACCTTTCAGCCGGAGAATGAGTTCGCATACTTTGTCGTAAGTTTTCGGCCCGATATCTCCGAGTTCTTTCTCAAAGTTTTCAGCAGCCCAAGTCTTGAGTCCCCAGTCCTCATCGTTGATGAAGATGCCCCGGTATTTCACAGAGGGAGACTTGGAGATCATGTTTTCGTTGAAATCAATATCAGCCTGTCGGCTCACAGGAATGTCAGCCCACCAGTACCATGGATTGACCCCGATTTTCTCGCTGATATAAAAAACGCCGTATGCCAGTCCTCTTGGGTCGCTACCCGCTACAAAGACATTGTTCTTATCCGTCTTAACAGCGAAACGTTCCCATCTCCCATTCAGGGATTTAGCTTCCTGAAAGTTGGTGAAGCGGCTTTTATTGCAGACACCGATGATAAGATTTTGTCCGTTGATCTTGGCATTCGCAACAGGAGGCCTGACACCACAGACCCGCTGGATGTCGTCCGCGATGACCTCAGCCAGTTTGAGCGCGAGCGGGCAGTCGTTTTTGTCGACCACGACGGTCACCTTGGCCAGATTGACAGCCCGGGCAGCAGTAGTGGCGATGATGAATAATAGAATGAATAGTTTTCTCATTGTGTGTGCGTTAGTTTGAATGAAGAAGAATGGGAGTTATGGGAATTATGGGAACTATGGGAGTTATGGGAGTTATGGGAATTATGGGAATTATGAAAAAAAAGAGGATGGACATAATGAGCCCATGGCAGGCTCACTATGTCCATGAACAGGAATTATTTCTTTAAGAGTTTCAGCATGACTTCGGCATAGTTTCGTCCGAGCATACGGTAGCCTTCTGCAGTGAAGTGCAGACCGTCGGGAGCACCCGGGCAACCAGCCGAGGAAACGACATGAGCTGTCGGTATGACTTGTGGAGTGCGTGCGATGACCTCATTGTGGGCATGGCAGATACCACCATTCTCCTTATGCATGAGCTCTCCGATGAGCAGAGGCACGTCTTCGGCATTGAGTCCGAGTTCCTTGAGCAGTCGGGTGTAGACGAGGTTGACACGGTCAGGCCAGTCGGGCTGCGTGTTGTCCGTACATCCCTGGTGGATGAGAATGCCTTTGATGACACCCACTTTCTGCGCCTGCTTAGCGCAATCCACAAGACGGCGGTACGGGTTATTGTCGTACTGACGGCAGAAGCCCTGGAGCCAATTGGCCGCATGGGAAATGTAGTCAGCACACTTGTCCTCATCGAAGAGGTTGATGCTGCATCCACCTACCGCCACGTTGATGACTCCGACTTTGATGTTTTCAGGCAATTTCTCGACGAGTGTCCTTCCGAAATAGTCAGCCGGAGTGAGCCCGTTGTTTCCCCTGCAAAGTGGTGGATAAGCCACATACCAGTTGAACTTCGAGCGGTTGTCCTGCTGCATATCCACAGCAGCCATCATTCTGAACCTTGGATTGACATACTCGCAGTCCTCAATCTCAATAGGCGCGTTTCCCTCCATGTTAGACTGTCCGAAGCAGAGATAGATATGAAAATTAGGGTCGAATGTTGTGGGCTGTTCCATCTCACCCGTCTTGAGCACTACCTTCTTCACTCCTCCAGCGTTCTGCGTGTCGTCAAGATTGAAGCGTTTGCAGAAATTCCATATTTCGACGCTGTTCTCCATTCTCGGGATGTGTCCACCACCTTGAGCCAGAAAAAACTCAACCACACATCCTGAGGATATGTTGGTCCACACTTCTTTAGAACCTTTTATATCACCGTAAGGTGAATAGTCGTCGAGTTTGATATAAGTAGAGGCATCGTTCATCTTCGCCATGTGCTCCACATAGTCGTGGATGCGATATCGTTCGTAGGCGAAGACATCATCCCCTAACTGATGGCACTGAATGAGGTTGACCGGTTTGGAGCATTTGTTCCAAGGCTGCTCCATAAACTGAATGCCGCTTGTCGGTGCAAAAACTGCGACCTTGTCCTGCACCTCACCCATACAATGATACATAAGCATGGATCCCATGGAGAATCCCGACCAATAGACTCGCTTAGGGTCGGTCTTGTATTTCTCAGACAGGAAGTCGATGGACTTGAGCACGAAGTTCTTGTCCTTATTCGTTCTTGTGTCCCAAGTGTTTCCGTCGCTTCTAAGGTATGCAACGACAAACTTGGCAGTGTCGACCATCTGATAGAATTTATCGTGCTCGTATTGGTATTCAGGATTCTGGTTCATGCCGTGAGTGACAATCATAAGCGGGAAGTTCTTCTTCAGTTTTTTGGGAGTGAAGACGATGATGTTGCGGTTTTGTCCGTCGACATCAACGAAAAGGCTGTCCTTCTTGAACGCAGAAGCGGAGAGGACAGAAAAGACAGCAATAAATGATAGAAGTAATTTTTTCATTTTAGTTGTTATTTGTAAAAGTAAGAAAGCCGTGCTTCGCCGGTTTATTGTGCCGCAGAAAACTGCGTCGTACAGGAAAGCAATAGTAATGTAACGTGAGTTCGACGAATTATAGAATAAAGCAAGTTGGTTATCTACTGCTCTTGCCATATAGACGCATGGCTTCTTTTTTTTTCTTTACACGAATGTTCATGAATGACCACGAATTATCACGAATTAATATTTTTAATTGACATGAATTATTACGAACACTAATTTCCGAATTTGACAAGTGGGCAGAGTCAAACTTGTTTGAACTATGCCATGACAAAGAGGAAATCATGAAATAATCTGAACGAATTTTCACGAATAGTTTCTTAAAACACGAATTTCCGAATTTGTCAGATGAGCAGAGTCAAACTTGTTTGAACTATGCCATGACAAAGAGGAAATCATGAAATAATGTTCATGA
>CAMOTI010000085.1 GCA_946625675.1 uncultured Prevotellaceae bacterium
CATAAGGTCTTCAGCCACACCCTTCTGCAGCATATAGCGGTGCATGTCGCGCGGTTCGTTCTCACCGTCGATAGTGACTCCCCCACTGAGAATCACGCGACTGATCTTCTTCCGTCTCAGCAGTTCGACTGCAGCGTCAAGGCGGTTGACGAAATATTGGTTCGGCTCGCCGTTGTCGCGCCTGGACGATGTGCCGAGCACGAGTCCGACAGGATAAAAAGGCAGTTCATCCACATTGCGGAATATTTTTCCTTTCGCACTGTAGGACACATAAAAATTGCATAATGCCACAAAACCTGCCAAAAGCAGGATGAGTATAATCAAAAACACCAGCATTTCTCTTTTTCGTAATATTTATCTGCAAATTTACAATTATACAATCAAAATTGCAAATAAATCACTGAAAAGTTTTTAACTAAAATCCACAAAAGATACACAAAAGATTTTTTAACCATTTGCAAATATGGGAAATTTCAACTATATTTGCAATCCATCTATTTTGTTATCGTAGAAATCCAACATTATATCCTCCATTTTTTCTCCTTTTCTAATCAAAAATCGTAAATTCCTAAACAACAACAATGTCATACGACTACCTCATCGTCGGCTCCGGACTTTTCGGAGCTACTTTCGCCTACAGGGCTCATCGAGCAGGAAAGCGCTGCCTCGTCATCGACAAGCGGCCACAACTCGGAGGAAACATCTACTGCGAACGCATTGAAGGCATCAACGTACACAAGTATGGTGCCCACATCTTCCACACCTCCGACAGCACGGTCTGGAATTTCGTCAACAGCATAGTGCCCTTCAACCGATACACCAACTCACCCGTGGCCAACTATAAGGGACGACTCTACAACCTGCCATTCAACATGAACACATTCTACCAGATGTGGGGGGTCACTACGCCAGAAGAGGCACAGGCAAAAATCGACGAGCAGAAAAAAGATGCACTTGAGCACATGAGGAATGAAGGTGTGGACCAGCCACGCAACCTTGAGGAACAGGCACTTTTGCTCATCGGGCGCGACATCTACGAGCGCCTCATCAAAGGATACACCGAGAAGCAGTGGGGAAGAAAATGCACCGACCTGCCTGCATTCATCATCAAAAGGCTGCCTGTCAGGCTCGTCTTCGACAACAACTACTTCAACGACCTCTACCAAGGCATACCTATCGGGGGATACAACCAGCTCATCCAAGGACTACTCGAGGGAATCGAGACCCGCACTTCGGCCGACTTCTTCGACGACAGGGATTTCTGGGAAAAGCAGGCGGGAAAAATCGTCTTCACAGGGCCCATCGACGAGTTCTACCGATTCCGATTCGGAAAACTCAACTACCGGACCGTAAGATTCGAACAGCAGACACTCCATATACCTAACTACCAAGGCAATGCCGTTGTCAACTACACCGACCTGGAGGTGCCATACACACGCATCATCGAACACAAGCACTTCGAACTCTTCGGGGCAGATGTCTATGGCAACCCCCACACCGTCATTTCCCGGGAGTACTCTTCTGAATGGGCGGAAGGCATGGAGCCATACTATCCGGTCAACGATGAGCGCAACAACCGGCTGGCAAGGCAATACCGCGAACTGGCACAGCAGGAGCCCGACGTCATTTTCGGAGGACGACTGGCTGAATACAAGTACTACGACATGGCACCCGTCATCCAAAGAGCCATGCAAACGGAAATTTAGTTGTTGGTGCGGGACAATCGCACAGGAAAATGAGCAGACATCATTGCTCCCCCTCGACATTCTTGAGGGCAGATGTCGTGAAATAACCCGCGCCGATTTTCTCACCCATCTTCCGGGCGTTCTCACGTATCTCCTGATACTCAGAATCGGTCAGTTCACTCAACCGGCTATTGATATCCTCAAGCTTGTCGACCACGATGCCCACGCGGTTCGACTCTATAAACGGGGCAAGGGCTGCATGGCTCCATATAATCACGGGGATATGGGCACGCAGATAGAAAGAAGTCTTGTGGGGATTGTTCACACGGAGATACTCGCCCCAGTCGCCGCTGCATTCCGTCAGGGAATCACCGTCCCAAACCAGTCCAAAGTCTGCGTTCACACTGGAAATCAATTCATCAGGAGGAAGAAGACCCAGAAAATGGATATGCTTCCACGACTTCGCCCGGTCGGCATCAAATTGTTTTCCATAAAGGTCCATCTCCCATCCGTCAATATGGCTGTCAAGCTCATAAAGGAAGGGGTTGCGCTTATAGCCAAGCCCACCGGCATACACCACTCTCCATGGGTGGTGAGGTACGGCATACTGGGCGGGTGTGGATGAGGTCAGATAGTCGAAGATGCCCAGACAGCGGATTGGGGTCGTACAGCCGTTGCGCTGCATGAAATCACGCATCGACTCATTGTGGGCGATAATCTGGTCGATACGGTTCATGCGTTTCATCTCATGGCTGACAGTCAGCTTCTTGCGGCGGAAGCAGCCCAAGTCATGAATCAGCACCGTCACCTTTCCGCCCTTCAGGTGGGCACAAATGGTGGCGGGAGTCACGAATTTCTTCATGGGGTACTGAATCAGGAGGTTGTCACCGCGCTTCATATACCAAAGAATACGGAACAGGGAAAACAGTTTCACAAGAAAGTGGGAAACACCTGTGTTGCGGTTGCAAGCAGGTGCTATGTTCTTGAAACCAAGGCGTTCAACGATGGCATTGATGTCTTCTTTGGGCTTATTGGAATATAATTTGATATAATAATTCATAGGGGATATGTATTTGGGCGGTTGGGCTTTATATGGGTGATCACAGGAATCAGGGCTGCCTGACGATTCTGCCACTCGCAGCATCTCTTCATCTCTTCTTACGCTTCCTGAACGGGTGCAGAATCCTCTTCCGGCGTCTCCAGGAGCGGTCGTGGGCGATTTTGCGTCTTAACGCCATATCCGTCAGCTGGGAAGCGGTCATGCCAAAGCTTCCGTGCATCAGCATGGCATACGAAGCGGCGACAGAGCGGAAGAGATCCATGTCACCTGTGAAAAGCGTGAGGTTCTCCAGACAATCCTTCAGCGGGGGGAGCTGCCCTTTTTCTAAAAAACGGATTCGGTTGATATCTATCAGGGAGAAGGTGATGCCTGACGACGGGTCGGAATGGAACAGGGTGTTCGTGGAGTTGAGGTCGTCGAACAGCACGCCAGCCCGATGAAGCCTGGCGACAAAACCGGGGAAAGCCTCTCTCACCTCATCCCTGCCGGTGTTCCCGCAAAAGGCGTCACGGACAGGTGCTCCGTCGTCATAGGCACACACATAATAGCAGTCAGTCACAAAACAACCCCTTCTGCACTCCACATAACCAATCGGGCTGGGGGTGGAAAAACCGCGTTCCTGCAGCTCTCCCGCATTGTGGAACGACTTGTACGCCTTGCTCTTATGGCCGAACAACGAGGCGACATGCTGGAACAGGTTCATGCGTTTGTAGCGCTTCACCACGCACACCCTTCCCTCCACCGTCAGTTGCTTCACGACATTACGCTTGGAATAAAGCACATCTCCTTCCTGCTGGAAAACGGAGGGCAAGGTCGGCAGAAACTGCTTCCAAATGGAATAGTCCCTATTGCATTCACTGGTATGACACCTTATTTCAGCCATTTGTCACCACGTATTTTCATCAACAGTTTATAATAGTTGCGCTTGACCAGGTAATTCCAGAAATTATGACGCTCAAGCATCGACTTGCATGGAGTCAGGCAGACGTCAGACTTCGAGGCGTCCGGATTCAGCGTGTCGCATATCCTGGCTATATACTCAAACATGTTATATTCGTCGAGCATCATCTCCTTGGCCTGGGCAAGTGCCAGGGAAGACTGCTCATACCTTCCTGAGGCGATGGCACAGTCAATCACGGCGACGGTCTTGTCGAAGTCGTGAATGTCTATCATCTCAAACGAGTTTTCAGGGAAATAGTCGGTCAGGTTGGGACAGCCGGCATAAAGTGGAAAGGTGCCGGCCAGGAAGCAGTCGCCCAGCTTTTCGGTCCAGTAGTCCGGCTCTGAGCAATTCTCTATCACAACATGGTATTTATAGGGCGAGAGGACCTCCCATTTGTCGTTGAAGGAATGGATGCCATGGCCGAACACGTCTATAGAGTCGCCATAATGCTCCTTCAGCCTGGCCACGAACTTCAGACGCTCCACATGCCCCCTGGTGAAGGCTTTGTTGCTGGTGATGACGGAAAGCAGTTTCGGCTTCGCAGGAGGAGCCGACTCCTTCAGGGAGTCGTAGTCCTGGGTAATCTCGTAGCGGGAGTTGCCAAGGCGCTTATAGCCCACGAACCAGGGAAGGATGGGAGGAGTCACTATTTTTCCTGAATGTCGGAGAGACGGCTGGCTGGTGCATACATGACCGAACTGACGGATGTATGAACGGGGATATTTCAGCACGCTGGCCGGCTCGGTGGTCAAGAGCACGGTGTTCTCCCTGGCCACGAGGCTGGTCTCCGCTGACGAGAGGCCTTTTCCCTGAACAAACCAGAAGTCGGGAGAGTCGACAGGCTCATTCACATAGAACTCATATCTTCCATCCAACGACATGCGGTTTCCCGACTTGGTCTGACGATACATTATGCTGCCCAGTCCTTTCCGGTAGGGGGTGATTTTTACCTTATACATCTTTTGAGTCTGCCTGAAGATTAGTTCTATATATGCTGATTAAAATTTCCGAGTTGGCGAATGGTACGGTTGAAGGGATTTTTTCCGAATGCCCTGTTACTGCCGGCAGGAGCATGTTCAGCCGTAGAGCCGGCGCACCCTTTCATCAAACACCGACGGGTCTCGCCTGATGAGTGCTTCTGAGTCCGGGTAGGGAGTGGATGCGTCCATGTATTTCTCGCCATGGGCGGTAGGAAGCTGCTGAGGGGTCATGTAGCCGGGTCCGAAATAACATCGCAGGGCGTCGTCCGTGTCGTTGGGGGCGGGAAAGAGAAGGCCCTCAAATTCCATATCCACCATCTGGTCATAGGAGCGGCGGCGGCGGATACGCTTGTGGCTGCTGTATCGGTAGGCACTCACCGACACACGCTCGCACTTGTCGGCATCCACCATCCTGAACATATTCTCATAATGGCGGAAAGCCCTGCGGTAGTCTATCATCTTGTATAGCAACTTGGAGAAAGCGGAGATGAGTTTCTTGCCCACACGCTTGTTGTCTGCAGGCTTGCTCAGATAGCCCCTGATGGACTTCTTGAGCAGCATCGTATAGGTGCGGTGGAAAAAGCGCTTTACTGGATTCTCAATATAGCCGTCCAAGACGAAGATGTCGATGTCGATGCCCTTGCAATAGCCGTAGTCCAGCTCGCTCAGAGAGAGCGATGTCGTGTCCTGTCGCCGCAGCTGGGCATGGCCACGGTAATAGTCCTTGTCGCTGTAGGTCGTCTGAAAGAAATAAGGATACTGGAACTCATCGGAAGCGATTTTCAGCAGCTGGTCATAGTCTTTCCGCAACATGACAAAGTCGATGTCGTCATCCCAGGGAATGAAACCCTTGTGGCGTACGGCACCCAGCAGCGTGCCGCTGTCCATGAAGCATCTCAGACCATGCCGACGGCATACGTCTATGAGTTTCATGGCCATGTCCATACTCACAGCCCACACGGACTTCATCTCCTTGCTGATGTGATGGCCCTGGCGAGTCTCTTCTTTATAGAATTCGGGAGTTAACTCAAGCATTTTTCTTTCGGATTGTCTGTTGCGTTTTGTGCTATGACATGCAAATTTACATAATATTTTACAATGAAGCAAGTTTTCAACCATCTTTGAAGACTTTTAGCCTTTCACAAGGGGGAGATGGGGAAAGAAACACGGATTTTTGTACTTATCATCCAGCAAATCCCACTGAATCACGATTTCTTTCGTTTTTCTGATTTTTTATTCGTAAATTTGCAAACTATTCTGTCTCAATGAGTATGAATCCATATCAGAATATGCGGATCAAGGGCTTTTGTTCGGCTGAACATCTGGCATAATGAATATTCATCCATGACTAAGGCGATTGCGCGACGAATTTTGACAGAACTCAGTACGATAAGACCACCAGTCGAACTACTAATTTTATCAACCCCGAAAATGAAAAGATTCTTTCTCATCTACGGCATGGCCATATTGATGTCCACAGGACAGATGAAGGCACAGGACATTACGGTTGCATCCGAGGCTGACTCCATTACAGAGGTCAGCATGCCTGACACGGCTGCCTATCATCGCAAGCCACAAGCATCCGCCATGGACTTCCAGGACAAATACGACAACAACCGCTTCAGGCGGGGAAGACAATTCCTGCATAACGACACCGTATGGAAAGACTATGCCATGGGGACACGAGTACACCTGCAAAGGCTCACGGAGGACGACACGCTGGTGACAACCAGGAAGAACGACATAAAACCCATCCTCGAGTCTCTCGCCATCAATTTTGGCGTATGGGGCTACGACCATTTCTTCAAGGACGCCGACTGGGCAGACGTCAACGCCCACACCATCCACCACAACCTCAGGTGCAAATGGATTCTCGACCATGACAGCTACTCTGGGAACCAGTTCTCTCACCCCTACCACGGAAGCATATTCTACAATGCAGCGAGATATCACGGACACAATTACTACACCTCAGCACTCTATCCGCTCATCGGAAGCTGCGTGTGGGAATATTTCTGCGAGACCAACGAGCCCTCATACAACGACTTCCTTTCAACTGGAATCGGAGGAAGCGCCATTGGAGAAATGACCCACAGGGTCAGCGACCTCGTATTCGACAACTCAAAAACAGGGGTCAGACGTATATTCAGGGAAATCGTGGGAAGCTTCATCAATCCTTCGAGGGGGTTCCACCGCCTTTTCTCAGGGGAAATGTGGAGGGTCAGCCCTTCCAGAGGCAAGCGGGTCACCCCGGAGCCCTTCTCCCTCGATGTCGGCATCGGCAACCGCTACATGAGGGAGATGAGGCGCCAGAAGCGCCAGAAGAACGTCGCATACATTGACTTCACGATGAACTACGGAGAACATTTCGACGGTAAGGACCACCATCAGCCTTTCGACTTCTTCAGACTCTACGCACAGCTCAACCTCTCGAACGAGGATCCCACCTTCAGCGACATCGACATACGCGGACGTATCGCCACCAAGCAGTTTCAGGCCTCCAAGGACTGGAGGTTCGACCTCGGACTATACCAGGTATTCAAATATGTAGACAATTACGGGGAAAACGGTAAAAGCAAAAAGCAGATGAACGCGGGCGACTTCGCCTTCGTCAACGAGGCATGCAGCTTCGCCGGAGGACTATACATGGAGAAAGTGCACAGGGGGGTGTCATTCAGCAACGACTTCATGCTCGACGCCATCGCATTCGGAGGAAACACAGCCGACTATTTCTCCAAGCGCACATACAACTATGCATCGGGATTCAGCCTGAGAAACGAAATACGCTTCTGCGTCAACAACCGCATGGTCATCGGCGACGACTTTTATTTCGTCAGGATGTACATGTTCAAGGGCAACGAGCCCATGAAGCCCGACACACCCGTGGAATACAGCAAATGGGCATGGGGAGACAAGGGAAACTGCTCCATCTTCCAGAACCGGGCATACCTGCAGTTCTTCCTCAAGCACAACCTCAAGCTCAACGCCGAACACAAGCTCTTCTACCGGCGCTCCAACTATGCCAGCTTCGACAACGTTCATGCCAAAAGCTTCGAGCTCAGGCTCGGAATCATCTACGCCATTTAGTGATGTTAAAAAAAATGGCTATTCCAGCATTGTCTCCTTTAGGAAGTCGATGTCCTGCTGTGAGATTCCGAGGATGTCCGTGCAATAATGGATGCATCG
>CAMOTI010000086.1 GCA_946625675.1 uncultured Prevotellaceae bacterium
AGAAAGGAAGACGAGAAGACAAGACGATAGTCAACTGACGGACATACATAAACGGGTACTCTGAACCATGGACGGACATACATAAAGTAAGTCCCTACAGTCAACTGGATGGTGAGGCAAGTTATTTTTTCACATCACTAAATAAACGTCAACTAACACAAAAAATCCTCTATTTTTTTCAAAAATTTGGTTTTTCTCCCCACCGGCTTGTAGAAAAAAAACAAAAAGGGGACCTACCATCTCTGGCAAATCCCCTTCATTAAAAAACCTGGAAAAACTAAGGCCGCAGCTTCAAGCCCAAAACCAGGTATGCTTTCTGACTGCACGGATTGGCAGCCACCTGCGCGAACAGCGGTATAGAGAAGGAATCCGTGATCTTGATGTCTTTCGTGGCCGTGAGCGACACATTCGTCACCGCAAACCCGTCGACACGCTCATAAAAGCTGGTGGCATAAGGCACGACGCCCAGTGCCGCTGTCCAGTCCACGGATGCGAGCTTGAAGGGCGCCGACAGCTCGAAATAGCTGCTGTAGGCCCGTTTTCCGCTCTTGGTCACCCCGTCGTTGCCGGCGAAGTTGGTGTACCACTGCAGTGCCAATGGGCCGAAGTCGTAGCCGATGTTCGCCTCAAAGAGATGGTTCGTCCCGTGTGCGTCGTACTTGAAATAGCGTCCCCTCGGATCAAGCCCCTCGCTGAGCCAGTAGTCCGTGACTCCGATATTGAATCCGCCGACGGAGTAAGCCAGCGTGAGGTCAAACTCCTTTGTGTCGTCGGGGTCGGTCAGCCCCACGCTGCCCCAGGCAGTCAGCGACAGCCCTTTATAGCCAAGCCCGAGCGTGGGTTGCAACGACACGTCGCCCAGATCCTGTCCTCTCCATACATACTGACTGACGATATCAGCCTCCAGGGTAGTCTCAATTTTGTTGCCCTGAGCCTCGGCAGTCATTGCTCCACCGAGCAAGAGGACTGCGAGACACAATCTTTTCACCTTCTTCATCATAATATTACATTTTAATATACAACAATAAAAATTATAAAAACGCCTCATTGGATATAGGTTTCAGTTAATCAAACTATCCATTCTTTTTTAAAAAAAGCACGCCGGATCAGGTTTTTGCGCCGTTATCCGGCATGCCCCTCACACAAACTAATCACAAAAAAATAATTCTTCCCAACAGATTATTCATACCTAAGATTCGGTTGTGTGACATATTTCGGACAAGTCCTGGGCAAGTCCTTGGAAAAAACCTCCTGCGGCAGGTCAGTTGTAGCAGCTCTCGCCATGCTCATAGATATCAAGGCCTTCCTCCTCCACCCGTGCTTCCACACGCAGTCCGTGAAGTTTCTTGATTCCGTAGAAGAGCAGGAATCCGCAGGCAGCCGCCCAGAGGTCGATGACGAGAATTCCGAAACACTGAGCTCCGAAGAACCCCCATCCGTGTCCGTAGAAAAGTCCGTTGGAAGTAGAGAGAAGTCCCGTCATGACAGTTCCGAGAATGCCGCACACCCCATGAACGGAAGAAGCTCCTACCGGATCGTCGATATGCAGCTTGTGGTCGATGAACTCGATGGCATACACCAGGACGAGTCCGCAGACGAGTCCGATGACGACCGCTCCGAGCGGTGAGACGAGGTCACATCCCGCCGTGATGCCGACCAGACCTGCCAGCACACCGTTGAGAGTGAGCGAGAGCGACGGTTTCCCGTATTTCTTCCATGTGAGGAAGAGGGTGGCCACACCGCCCGCCACAGCAGCCAGGTTCGTGGTGAGCAGCACATGAGAGATGGCCGTACGGTTCACTTCCCCTGAGGCGGCGAGCTGGCTGCCCGGATTGAACCCGAACCATCCGAGCCAGAGGATGAACACACCGAGCGAAGCCAGGGTGAGGTTATGTCCGGGAATCGCCCGGCTCTCCTCTTTCTTCGTGTATTTACCGATCCTCGGCCCCAGTGCCATGGCCCCGATGAGAGCGAGCACGCCGCCCACGGAGTGTACGATGGCAGACCCTGCGAAGTCATGGAAAACGTCACCGAAGAGTGAGGTCATGAAGCTTCCGTCCGTCGCATCGCTGAGCCATCCACCGCCCCAGGTCCAGTGTCCTTCCACCGGATAGATGATAAGTGAGATGAAAGCGCTGTAAACGAGATACATAGAGAATTTAGTCCGTTCCGCCATAGCACCGCTCACGATAGTGGCCGACGTGGCACAGAACACAGTCTCAAACATAAGGAAACCCTCAACGGGCAGTTCCCCCCTATAGAAGCTGAGGTCTCCCCAGTTAGGAGCGCCGATGAATCCGGCCCCGTCGCTTCCGAACATGAATCCAAATCCCACGAAAAAGAAGAGCAATGATCCGAACATGAAGTCCACGAAGTTCTTCATGAGGATGTTCGCGGTGTTTTTTCCCCGGGTGAATCCCGCCTCACAGAGAGCGAATCCCGGTTGCATCCAGAAGACCAGCATAGCTGCCAGTAACATCCAGACAGTATCGAGTGATATACCAATTTCGTTCATAATCCTGAAATTTTAACAGCTCCAGGTACTTGTGCTGCCAGGCCCGGCATCCGGAAATCAGTTTCCATGAGTGTCAAGCCCCCGGTATAATATGCCTGACAGTCAATACTCAGAGTACAGATTTGACAATTTAAAACAATCTTTTTTATTAATAAAATAAGGAGAATAAAAAACGTGTCGACAAAGGAGACACCTGTTATTTCTTGTCACGGAGCACCGTGTCGCCGTTCTCACCGGTCCTGATGGAATAGGTGTCAATCACATCGCTGACGAAAATACGTCCGTCTCCGATTTCTCCGGTATGTGCGATTTTGAGGATGACGTTGATAGTAGGCTGAAGGATAACGTCCCTGCACACGATGGTGATGGCAACCCTCTCGATAACGTCGGTGGAGTACTGCACACCACGGTAGATTCTCTCCTGCCGGCTTTGTCCGATACCGTGCACGTCGTGATACTCGAACCAGTCGATGTCCGACTGCAGCAATGCCTCTTTCACTTCTCCGAACTTCGTTTTCCGGATGATGGCTTCAATCTTTTTCATACCTTAATACATTTAATCATACATTAATAATTCTCCACATGTAGGTTACTATCTGAAACGTTTCGGGTGCAAAGTTACGACATTTTGCCATCAAAACAATAATCATTCTGTCAATTTGATTTCAAAATTTGCCTTCAGGTTTTAATTTGGAAGTAAAAGAAGAATAATCCGTCATTTTGAAAGCAAAACAGGCAAAAATCTTTCAAAATGAAAGTTTGATTTTAAAAATTATATAAAAAAGTCAAGATTTTCTTTGATATTAAAACATTTTGTATTAACTTTGCATCGTTTTTGAGTCAAAAAGAAAGAATCAGGCATGAAATTCAGTCAAAGTGTCAGAATTCAGTTCAAGAGAATTATTCAAACAAGCAACAAATCATCATAATATTATAGAACCATGTCAAGAGAAAACATTCAAGCATCGCATCCGGGGCTGTACCTGGAGTCGTACGAGCACGACGCCTGCGGAGTGGGTATGATCGTGAACATCCACGGCAACAAGAGCCACGAGCTGGTGGACAACGCACTTCGTGTGCTCGAGAACATGAGACACAGGGGAGCAGAAGTCGGGAAGGACGGCGACGGAGCAGGCATCATGATTCAGATTCCGCATGAGTTCATCCTGCTTCAGGGCATTCCGGTGCCGGAGAAGGGAAAATACGGAACAGGACTGGTGTTCCTGCCCAAGGACGAACATGCACAGCAGGAAATCCTCAGCGTGATGATAGAGGAAATCGAGCGCGAGGGCCTTCAGCTGATGCATCTGCGCAACGTGCCGACAAACAGCGAATGTCTGGGCGATGCAGCCCTGGGCACAGAGCCAGCCATCAGACAAGTGTTCATCACCGGCGTAAGCGACGACAAACTGGAGAACTTTGGCAGGACACTGTATATCATCAGGAAGAAAATAGAGAAACGGGTGGACCATCCCGATTTCTACATCTGCTCGCTGAGCAACACCAACATCATATACAAAGGCATGCTGTCGTCCATGCAGGTGAGGCAGTATTTCCCCGACCTCACCAACCCCTATCTCACCAGCGGTCTGGCATTGGTGCACTCACGTTTCAGCACCAACACCTTCCCCACCTGGAGTCTGGCACAGCCCTTCCGCCTCCTTTGCCACAACGGCGAGATCAACACCATACGCGGCAACCGAGGATGGATGCAGGCACGAGAGAGCGTGCTGTCGAGCGAGGCACTGGGCGACGTGAAGCAGATTTCCCCTATCGTGCAGCCCGGCATGAGCGACTCCGCCAGCCTAGACAACGTGCTGGAATTCTTCGTGATGTCCGGCCTGTCGCTGCCCCATGCCATGGCGGTGCTCGTGCCAGAGTCGTTCAACGACAAAAACCCCATCAGCGAGGACCTCAAGGCATTTTATGAGTATCACTCCATCCTGATGGAGCCCTGGGACGGCCCGGCAGCA
>CAMOTI010000087.1 GCA_946625675.1 uncultured Prevotellaceae bacterium
AGAGCCATGCGGACACTTTTTTTAGTTTAAAGTTGAATGTTTAAAGTTTAAAGAGCCATGCGGACACTTTTTTTAGTTTAAAGTTGAATGCTTAAAGTTTAAAGAGCCATGCGGACACTTTTTTAGTTTAAAGTTGAATGTTTAAAGTTTAAAGAGCCATGCGGACACTTTTTTAGTTTTCAAGACTTCGATGTTTCGATGTTGGCGGGATGGCGGTTACTGGTCGAAGCGGAGCGGTTTTGCCGCATATCGCTTGGTGAGCTGGAGTTCCTGGATAAATTCAGGCTGAAGCTCTTTGTGGTAGTCGATGAGCGGCAGTCCGAAGCGGCTCCATTTCTTGAGCACCTTTCCCGAGTCGATGAGCATGAGTCCCGGGTTGTCGCGCACCATCTGCCAGAGCACACGGTCGTCGCTCTCATAGAGCGGATATTTCGCCGCCGTGTCGCGTACCCATTCATGTTTTGTCTGCTCGTCGGCCGCGTTGGATATGAAGTAGAACTGATATCCGAATTTCTGGCAGTAGGCGTAGAGGTCGTTGAGATATCCCGACAGCTCCACCGTCGCGTCCTTGAGATTAGGCACGGTGACGAGGAATGAGAATCCCTCTTCCTGCAAGATGTCGATTGTGACGTCGTCGCCGTCCTGGTCGACGATGAAGAGTTCGGTGGTCGCCTCGAGGTTATCGCCTATAAGTTCATTTCGTGTCTCCACATATTTCCATACCGTGGAGTCCGGGTCGTCGTCCTGGTCGGAAAGGAAGAGAGAGTCCGTCCCGTTGGTGTAGACGAAAGTGACCTTATAATTCTGGTCGAGCGCATCGCCCGTCTTGACCGTCTGTCTGAGGTCGGTTCCTTCGGCAAATGGCAGGAAGTCCACCAACGGCAGCATATAGGTGCAGTAAGAGAACAACACTGTCACTGCGATTACGACAGGAATGGTGACAATCCAGTTCCAGTCGTGGTGGATGAGCCGGAACATCATCTTGTAGTTGGCCGTTACGAAGATGGCCATGGCCAGAAGGACGATGTTTTTTCCGAGCGTCTGGTTGTTCGTCAGTACGACCGCATCGCCGAAGCATCCGCAATCGCTGACCGGATTTTTGATGGCAATCCACAAGGTGACCGCTGTCATGACAAGCATGAAGAGGGTGGCCAAAGCCGCAATCCGTCTTCTCCGCTTGACCCCTACGAAGAGGTAGATGCCGAGAATGGTCTCCACCAAAGTGAGTGCGATAGCCGGAAGATAGAGCAGGTAGTCGGGTATGGTAGTCATTCCCAGTGCCCCCGCATAGTCCCGGAGTTTGATGACGAATCCGACAGGGTCGTTAGCCTTGGTGAAAGCCGAGAACAGGAATGTGATGGCCAGCACCGCCCTGCATATATTGACGAGCACGTATTTAACGACGAACCAGACGCGGTTTCTTCGTTCGCGTCTACGCCGGGCCTTTTCCTCTATGATGGTGTCCTCGTTGGCGTCCTCGACGGGGGATTCCGGCGAATCCGGGGTTTCCGGAGATTCCGGATTTTCCGGGGATTCCGAGGACTCCGTGATTTTCTTCAGCTGCTCTTCACTATCGTTATTCAGCTGATTGACTTCCTTATTATTGTCAGAATGCTCCATTGGCCTCGTCCATCTTAATGAGTGCGAATACGGAATAGTTGATCATGTCCATATAGTTGGCGTCGACCCCCTCGGAGACAAGCGTACGGCCGTTGTTTCCCTCAATTTCCTTGGTTCGGTAGATTTTCATCAGAATGAGATCGGTGTAGCTGCTGATTCTCATCGCCCTCCACGCCTCGTCGTAGTCATGATTTTTCCGTTTCATGAGTTCGAGAGACACGTTGACATATTTGTCGTAGAGTTCGAGCGCCTGCTCCGAGTTGATGTCCGTCTGGTCGGCAAATCCGAGCTCCAGCTGAATGAGCGCGATGACGCCATAGTTGACGATGCCTTGAAATTCGGGGTAGATTCCCTCGTCGACCATCGCCTCCTGCTTGATTTCGATGCTTCGGATGCGGTTAGCCTTGATAAGGATCTGGTCGGTGAGAGAGGATGGCCTCATGATGCGCCAAGCCGGTCCGTAGTCCTTGAGTTTCTTGACGAACAGTTCCCTACACTTGTCCAATTCCTTCTTGAACTGGCTGTTGGTATGTTGGAGTTTGTCTGCCATAAAAGTTATTTCATTCGCAATTAAAGTGCAAAGTTACAAAAAATATGCGAAGAATAACGAATGAAAAGAAAAAAAAGGTGAAATAAGGGGAAAACGCCCAAAGATTTCGGGCGGAATCGTGACATTTTGAGATATCGAGGTTTCGGGAACCCAGGATTTCGAGGTAACGAGAAATCGAGACTTCGAGAAATCGACGCACCAGAATCAGGAGGCATTCCTGGAGGGAGTCAGACCTCGATGTTGCTCATCTCGGTGAGTATGTCGAGAGCCTCTTTGACGGTGGGCACGTTGTCGATGCGCAGTGAGCGCTTGGCTCCGTCGATGAGTTTGCACCGCCTTGGATTCTGCGTGGCGAACATGAGCAACTTGCCAAAAGCAGCGCTTTTATAATAAGGGCTTTCTGTGTTTTCGACAAGGTAGGCGAACATGGTCTTCTGCTTGAGGATGAGCCTTCCAACACCGAGGCGGCAAGCAAGCTGCTTGAGAGGCATGATGCGTAGGAGTTCCTCGCCCTCAGGAGGCAGCGGCCCGAAGCGGTCGAGCAGACGTTTTTTGTATTCCTCGAGTTCCCGTTGCTGCTTGAGCCCGTCAAATTCGCGGTAGAGCGCCATTCGCTCGGCGCTGGTGGGGATATAACTTTCGGAGAAGGACGCCGGTATGTCCGTCTCGATGTTGCACTCGTCGACGAAATTGATTCCGAAATCAATCAGTTGTTTTCCTGGCTCGTTTTGTTTCTCATCCTGCTTGTCGGCCCAGACGTCGGCAAATTCCTCCGCCTTGAGTTCGCTGACCGCCTCAGCCAGCACCTTCTGGTAGGTCTCATATCCGAGGTCGGCAATGAAACCGCTCTGCTCGGCTCCGAGCAGGTTGCCCGCCCCTCGGATGTCGAGGTCCTGCATAGCGATGTTGAGCCCCGATCCCAGCTCCGAGAAATTCTCGAGCGCCTGAAGGCGTCGGCGCGCATGCTCAGGCAGCCCTGCCAGCGGCGGTGCAAGCAGATAGCAAAACGCCTTCTTGTTGCCACGCCCCACTCTTCCACGCATCTGGTGGAGGTCGCTGAGACCGTAGTTGTGTGCCGCGTTGATGATGATGGTGTTGGCATTAGGCACGTCGATACCGTTCTCCACGATGGTGGTGGACAGGAGCACATCGTACTCATGATGGATAAAGTCGATGAGGATTTTCTCCAATTCCTTTGGCTCCATCCTTCCATGTCCGATACAGACACGCGCGTCGGGCACGTTACGTTCGATCATGGCCTTGAGCGAAGGCAGGTCGCTGATTCGGTTGTTGACGAAGAAGACCTGTCCGTTACGGCTGAGCTCGAAATTGACCGCCTCTGCCACGATCTGCGACGACATGACATGGATTTCCGTCTGAATGGGATAGCGGTTGGGCGGCGGCGTGGTGATGACGCTGAGGTCGCGCGCGCCCATGAGGGAGAACTGCAGCGTGCGTGGTATGGGCGTGGCCGTCATGGTGAGCGTGTCGACGTTCACCTTCATCTGCCGGAGTTTTTCCTTCACCCCCACCCCGAATTTCTGCTCCTCGTCGATGATGAGCAGTCCGAGGTCCTTGAACTTGACATCCTTGCCGATGAGTTTGTGAGTGCCGATGATGATATCGATTTTTCCTTCCTTGAGATTGCTGATGATTTCCTTGAGTTCTTTTGCCGTTCGTGCCCGGGTGAGGTAGTCCACCTTGACCGGGAAATCGGCCAGTCGCTGAGAGAATGTGTGGAAATGCTGATAGGCCAGCACGGTAGTGGGCACGAGAACAGCCACCTGCTTGCTGTCGGCGGCCGCCTTGAATGCAGCCCTGATTGCGATTTCCGTCTTTCCGAATCCCACGTCTCCACAGATGAGTCGGTCCATAGGCTGCTGGCTCTCCATGTCCTCCTTCACCTCCCTTGTCGCCTTGACCTGATCCGGCGTGTCCTCATAGATGAAAGACGCCTCGAGCTCATGCTGCATATAAGAGTCCGGGGAGAACTGGAACCCCTTTTGCTGCATAC
The DNA here is from genome assembly GCA_946625675.1 of uncultured Prevotellaceae bacterium. GTDB lineage: Bacteria > Bacteroidota > Bacteroidia > Bacteroidales > Bacteroidaceae > UBA3839. The sequence continues at coordinate 4,185 of CAMOTI010000087.1, forward strand.
GGTCGGCATAAAGACGGATGAGATCGCGCGCGATGTCCTTGACCTTCGCCTTCATCCTTCCCTTCATCCGTTCCCATGCCCCCGACCCGAGTCGGTTCATCTTAGGCGGTTCTCCCTCCTTGCCCTTGTATTTCGATACCTTATGAAGGGAATGGATGGACACATAGACGAAGTCGCCGTTGAGATAGGTGATTTTGATCATCTCCTGCATCACCCCGTTGATAGGCACCCGTATGAGTCCGTCGAAACGTCCGACTCCGTGGTCGAGATGGACGACATATCCCCCCACCTCAAACTGCTGTATCTCCTTGAGCGTGAGTGCCATCTTTCCTTGTTTCGCCTTGTCGCTCTTGAGGTTATACTTATGGAATCGCTCAAAGAGTTCGTGGTCGGTGAAAATGGCGATGTGTGCCTCATGGTCGACAAAGCCCTGATGGAGCGTGAGTTCCATCATGTTGACGTTGTCGGGATTGAGTTTGCGTCCTGGGATCTCGTCGGTGGTAAGGATTTCCCTGAGCCTGTCGATCTGCCCCCTTCCATCGGCCAGGATGACCACCTTATAGAGTTCGTCGTCGAGTTTCGCACATTCCTCGCGGAAGAGCTGAAAATTGCGGTGGAAGAGCGGCTGGGGAGTGACATGGAAGTCCACCCATGCCTTATTCTTCTCCTCCGTTTCCGGATTTTGGTTTCTGGCCGTTGAGATGAGGATTTTCCGCCGCAGCTCCATAGCGTTGACGAACGCCTGGTGGTCGACGACCAAGCGGCTGAATTCCTGAGCGTAGCGTTCCTCCTGCCGGGTCTCCGCCAAGGCCTGCGCCTCGATTCCAGCCTGCAAGGCAAAGCCCTCGTCGCAGATGCTCTTCACCTTGTCGACCACCCAGTTGATGTTCTTCGCCACGACCACATATTCGTCGGGCAGAAAATCGAGGAAAGAGATGAATTCCGAGTCGTCGCCCCCCAGTTCCGGGACGATGTCGACCTGGCTGCACATGCTGTCGGAGCACTGCGTCTGCACGTCGAACGTGCGTATGCTCTCGAGGCAGTCGCCGAAGAAATCGAGACGGTAAGGCACCTCCGACGCAAACGAATAGACATCGACGATGCTGCCACGGATGGCGTATTGTCCCGGCTCATAGACGAAGTCCTTGCGGACGAAACCATGACTGTCGAGCCAATCCTCGAGTTTGGCGAAGTCGTAAGACTCTTCCAGCCTGACTGTCAACGTATTCTCATTCAGTTCTTTCTGCGTCATCACCTTCTCGGCGATGGCCTCGGGATAAGACACCACCATCCACTGTCCGCCCTGCCCCACCTTTTCGAGCACGTCGGTTCGCAGAATTTCGTAGGAGGCGTCCTTCTGGTTGTATTTGATAGCCCTGCGATAGGAAGAGGGAAAGAAAAGCACCGCCTCCTCGCCGAGCAGCTGCATGAGGTCGTTATAGAAATAACCCGCCTCCTCCATGTCGTTGAGCACAAAGAGGAGCGGCGTCTTGTTTTTTTGCTTGAGATTCAGCGAGGCAAAAAGCAGAGGTGCTGCCGAACCGGAAAGCCCTCCGATATGCAGACACTTAAAGCGAGGTTTTTTGATAACCTCGCTTACTTTCTTGGCGGCTGCAGACGCAGCCATGCCTCTCATCAAATGAGTCTTGTCCAAAATTGAAACTTTTAGTCGATTAGCAAACCGGCCTGCAGGCCCTGGCGAAAAGCCTTACGAAGAAGATGGCGTCGGCACTTGGGCTGAACTCGCCTTCCTGATTCGAATTTGTCTGCTGCCTGCTTTTGTTTTTACCTGTCAGTTTGCCCGACAATGCTTTAGTTGTTTTTGTGAAGAAATTAGAAGTAGAATCTGTCATAGGCAAATGAAATTCGTGTTAGTTATTATTATAACGGACAAAATTTCAATATATTATATGACAGGGAAAATTTTGTTGAGAGTTTAGAGTTTAGGGCCATGCGGGAAGAGAGCTCACTTTGATTGCTCGCGATGATATCGCTTGCCACACAACGGGCAACGGGATTCTTTCTTTAGTTGAACGTTGATGCCCGAAATTTGAAAGATGATGCCCAAAGCGTGTAGTCCGGCTACTGATAGAGGTCGTCGGACTGAGACTGGGACTGTTGCTGAGTCTGAACTTCCTGTGTTTGGGATTCGGCGGGAGCGTCCGTCTGCTGCTTGTTTTTCTTGTTCTTTTTCTTGAAAGCCTTTCCAGAGCCGATGTTGCTGCCCACAACAGACCCGCCATAGGAACCAGCCACGGAGCCAACAATTGAGCCTAAGGGGTTGTTTGAGATTTGGCTGCCGAGTATGCCTCCGACGATAGATCCGGAAGTGCCTCCGACGATAGATCCGGTGGTGGAGTTGCATGCCATGAAAGCCACAGCTGCCAGGATTGCGCAAAAGAATAGTTTAATCTTGTTCATAGCTTGGATGGATTGATTGTACGTCAGAATAAATATGATGCAAAAATACATATTTTTTTGGAATAAACCACGAGAAGAAGGCATAAAAAAGGAGTCGGAAGTGCTGTCAGGGCATAAAAAAGCGACAAAACGGGGCAAAAAACGGCATAATGGTGACAAAAAGCCCAAAAAGCACCTGATAGAGTTTGCTTGATAACTTTATTTTTTGTATCTTCGCAAATAAATTAAGGGGTGTTCTAAAAATTCTGATTTTTGAATGCCCCTACAAAATAGATAGAACACCACTTAGCAATCCACCCCTATTAGCAAAAAGACCATGAGAGCAAGTGACAGCATAGTCATCATACCGACTTACAACGAGAAGGAAAATATCGAGAAGATCATCCGTGCAGTGTTCTCACTCGACAAGGCATTTCATATCCTGGTGATAGACGACGGCTCGCCCGACGGGACTGCCGGCATCGTGAAAGGACTGATGGCCTCAGAGTTCAGCGGCCAGCTGTTCATCGTGGAGCGTTCTGGCAAGCAAGGATTGGGAACGGCCTACCTCCGTGGCTTTGAATGGAGCCTGGAGCATGGCTACGACTATATCTTCGAGATGGACGCCGACTTCTCGCACAATCCCGAGGACCTCCCCCGCCTGTACGCCGCCTGCGCCGACGAAGGATACGACCTTGCCATCGGATCGAGGTACGTGTCGGGCGTGAACGTAGTGAACTGGCCAATGGGCCGCGTACTCATGTCGTATTTCGCATCGAAATACGTCCGTCTGATCACGGGGATGAAGGTGAAGGACACGACCGCCGGCTTCAAATGCTACAAACGCAGAGTCCTGGAGACCATCGACTTGAAAGACATCCGCTTCAAAGGTTATGCGTTTCAGATAGAGATGAAATTCACGACCTACAAATGCGGGTTCAAAATCAAGGAAGTCCCTGTTGTGTTTGTCAACCGCGTGGAAGGCGTGTCGAAGATGAGCGGCGGCATATTCTCCGAAGCTCTGTTCGGCGTGATGCGGCTGAGATGGGACGGATGGTTCAAGAAATACCCCAAGATTAGTTGAAAGTTGAAAGTTGAAAGTTGAAAGATGAAAGATGAAAGATGAAGGTTGAAAGTTGAAAGTTGAAAGATGAAGGTTGAAGGTTGGAAGTTGAAGGTTGGAAGGAGCCATGAGGATGGACAACGAAAGTTGAGGAATAAGCTTGGGGTGGTCAATTGAATTATAAAAGCAAAAACGACATAACGTGAAAACGATTATCCATGATGCCATCATCATCAACGAAGGCAGTGAGCATCACGGCAGCGTGGTGATAGAAGGCGAATACATAAGCGAGGTGATAGACGGCAGCGTTGCCGACCTGTCGTGCTATGACCAGGTGATCGACGGCAGGGGGCTTTACCTGCTGCCAGGAGTGATCGACAGCCATGTGCACTTCCGTGAGCCTGGCATGACCGACAAGGCCGACATTGCGTCGGAGAGCCGCACCGCCGCCGCCGGCGGCGTGACCTCGTATATCGACATGCCCAACTGCGTTCCTCCCACCACCACCCTTGAGGCACTGGAGGACAAGCACCAGCGCGCAGCGGAGAAGAGCCGCGTGAACTACTCCTTCTTCTTCGGCGCCACCAGCACCAACCTGGAGACGATAATGGACCTGGACCCTACGAAAGTCCCTGGCGTGAAGATATTCATGGGCAGCAGTACTGGCGGCCTGCTGGTGGACGGTGAGCGCGCCCTGTACGACATCTTCGGCAACAGTCCGCTGCTGCTGATGACCCACTGTGAGGACACCGACATCATCAACCAGAACATCCGCACCTTCAAGAAACGCTACAAAGGGCAGAACGACTTCCCCGTACGTTATCACTCCCGCATCCGGACAACCGAAGCCTGCTACGCCTCCTCTTCGCTGGCCGTAAAAATCGCGAACGAGACCGGCGCCCGCCTTCATATCGCCCATATCTCCTCCAAGAAAGAGCTGGAGCTATTCCGCAACGATATCCCTCTTGAGGAAAAACGCATCACCTGTGAGGTGGTGATCCCCCACCTGATGTTCTGCAGCGACGATTACGACGAGCTGGGATGCATGATCAAGTGCAACCCTGCCATCAAGACTCAGGAAGACCGAGAGGCTCTGCGTCACGCCTTGTCGACAGGTTTGTTAGACGTGGTGTCGACCGACCATGCCCCCCACTTGATGAGCGAGAAGCGCGGCGGCGCGCTGAAAGCGCTGTCGGGCATGCCTATGGTGCAGTTCTCGCTGGTGAGCATGCTTGAGTTGAGCGACCAGGGCTATCTGAGCCGCTCCCGAGTGGTGGACCTGCTGTGCCACAACCAGGCCCGCCTGTTCAGAATCGAGAAGCGGGGCTATATCCGTCCCGGCTATTATGCCGACCTGGTGCTGGTGGACCCAGAAGCCAACTGGCAAGTGCTGAAAGGCCGTTACTACACGAAATGCGGGTGGACCCCGATGGACTCCCGTACGTTCAAATGGAAAGTCCGTCGTACGCTGGTGAACGGAAAGACCGCCTACTGCGACGGCATTGTCATCGACGGAATCCGCGGCAAGGCCTTGAAATTCAGAAAACCGGACTGACCTCCGTCTCCAAAGTTCCCCACCGCCACATGCTACTCACCTACAGAGTCTCAGATTTGTTGAGCTACATCAACTGGGCATACTTCTTTCATGCATGGAGCATTCCGCCACGCTTTGGCGGGATAGTGAATGTGCATGGATGTGACTCTTGCCGCCGTCGATGGGTGGAAACTTTTAGTGAGAACGACCGTGGCCAGGCCAGAGAGGCCCTATCGCTTTATCTGGACGCACAGAGGGAACTGTCGTTGCTGAGCAGCCACGTGAGCGTGTGCTGTGCGGTGGAGCTCTATCCCGCCTGTTCGCGCGAAGACGACATTCTCGTCTTTCCCTCTTCCTCCGACGAGCCGTTCATCCTGCCGATGCTTCGTCAGCAGACCCCCGGCAATGACGGCTTCTGCCTGTCGTTGTCGGACTTTCTTCGAGACGAGGGCGAGACGAAAGACAAGATAGGCATCTTCGCCAGTTCCGTGAACGAAGAGCCACCCCCTGTTTCCGCCAGCAAGAGCGTGCGCCCGTATGTCGGCCAGTCGCAGTCTGCCGACGCCTACCACGCCTTGATGCGCCAGACGCTGAAAGACCGCCTGGCAGAGGCCGGTGCCGAACGCCTGCACGAGGAAGTACGTAAAAAAATCTGGGGGTATTCCCCCGACGAGAGCCTGACCATGGACGAACTTCATGCCGAACAATACCAAGGCATCCGTCCGGCCGTGGGCTATCCCTGCCTTCCCGACGTTTCGCTGAATTTCCTGCTGTCCCGCCTGATCGACTTTGACGCCGTCGGGATAAGCCTGACGGAACACGGGATGATGATGCCCCACGCCTCCGTGTCAGGCTTGATGATTTCGTCGGCCGACGCCCGCTATTTCTCAGTTGGCCATGTTCAGGACGACCAGCTGCTCGACTATGCCCGCCGGCGGGGAATGAGCGTTGAGGAGATGAGAAAATACGTCAGATAAGCTTGCAACGCCACATATCAGTGGACTTTGATGCTTCAGGAAACAAAAATGGACGCCTGGCAGTGCATCTTCGTAACCGAAAAAAGTTGCCTCGTTTTGATAAAGACAAAAAGATAGTCTGCCATGACTGGCATTCCAATGGAACAGATGGTGAGGCAAGTTGTTTTTTTTATCTCACTTAGTTAGAAAAAAATCTTGGAAAAGGACAAATAGAAAAGAAAAAATGCTGCAAAGAGTATTATTGGTTTTATTCATATTGCTGATTGTCCCAGACGCCTATATATATTATGTGTACGTAAGGAAATGGACCCGAACGTGGTGGAAGCGCCTGCTGTTTTTTGTGCCATCATTGTTGCTGCTGGTCTATCTGATGGCGGTGCTTTCGCAGGACGACATGCACGCTGCGCATCAGCCGATGGTGGGCACTCTGATGATCGTGTTCCTCACGCTGACGGCTCCAAAAATGTTGTTCACTCTGTTCGACGCAGTGGCGATGGGCAGCGGCCATCTGGCAGCGCGCGTGAAGAGCGACCGTGCATACAGCGAGGAAGACCTTGCCCAGAAGGAGCAAAGAGGGAAGGAGGTCCGCCGCTATGTCCGCCTGTTTGCCATGGCCATCGGACTTTGCGCTTCGTTCATCGTGCTTTACGGCTATTTCTGGGGCCGCAACCGATATGAGGTGAACAATCAGGAAATTTATTTCGAGAATTTGCCCGATGCCTTCGACGGCTACCGCATCCTTCATTTCTCCGACCTTCATATCGGCACATTCGCCGACGGGCACGAGAAGGACGTAAGCACCATCGTAGACCTCATCAACCGTCAGAAGTGCGACGTGGTGGTGTTCACCGGCGACATCGTGAACTACGAGTCGGCCGAGCTGGACGGCTACGACCAAGTGCTTCGTCAGCTGAAGGCCAAAGACGGAGTGTACAGCATCCTTGGCAACCATGACTACGACATGTATCTCCGTTGGGGCAATGAGCAAGAGAAGCAGAAAGACATGGAGCGCATCAAGCAGAAAGAGCGGTCGTACGGATGGCGCCTGCTGCTGAACGAGAACTCCATACTCCGCCGCGGCAACGACTCCATCGCCTTGATGGGTTCAGAGAACGACGGACTCCCACCCTGGCCAGCGCTTGGCGACCTTCACAAAGCCTCTCAAGGGCTTGATGGCGTGGAAGAACGCAAGAAGCCAGGAGAAGCCACGAAGAAACCCCAAGCCCACACCTTCTCCATCCTGCTGACTCACGATCCAACCCATTGGCGCCGTAATGTGATACCCGAGACCAATATCGACCTGACCTTGTCAGGGCACACCCACGCCGGCCAGTTCAAGTTGTTCGGGTGGTCGCCCGTGCAGAACAAATACAGCGAGTGGTCGGGTGTGTACACCGAGGGCTACCAGGTGATAAACGTGACCGACGGAATCGGCAACATCATGCTTCCGTTCCGTTTCGGAGCATGGCCGGAACTGGACATCATCACGCTGAGGAAAAACTCTTCAAAGTGAAAAGTGAATAGTGTATTTACTTATTCTAATGCGGACATGGATATTGATGGCACTATTTCATGAAGACAAGAAGGCAGGAATACACGAAGATGATATGATTTGATATTAGTTATGAAAAAATAAAAAGATGAACATACTCTATAAAATTTATTCATTCTGCATTGCGTTGCCGCTGTTTATGGTGGCCACGATAATCACGGCCTTGGTGATTATGGCAGCCGCATTGCTTGGCGACAAGGACAAGACCGACTACTTCATGTCGAGACTGTGGTCGAAATTCACATGCCGCGTGTTTTTGCTTGGCATCAAGGTGGAAGGGCGCGAGCGGCTGGAGAAAAAGCAGTCTTATGTGTTTCTGGCGAATCACCAGGGCTATTTCGACATATTCCTGACCTACGGCTATATGGGTCATAATTTCAAATGGATGATGAAAGAATACCTTCGTAAGATTCCGTTTGTGGGCATAGCTTGCAAAATGTCGGGCCAGATATTCGTGGACGACAGCCGCAGCGGCATTCAGAAAGCCGTGGCACAGTCGCGTGAGACCCTGCAGGGCGGTATGTCGATGGTGATTTTTCCTGAGGGAACGCGCACCTACGACGGCCGGATGGGCGATTTCAAGCGCGGCGCGTTCATGTTGTCGAACGAGATAGGGCTGCCCATCGTGCCAATGACCATCAACGGCTCGTTCAAGGTGTTCAGCCGGAAAGCCAAGTCGGTGAGCCATGGCACCCTCAGCCTCTATATTCACGAGCCTATACCGGCAGAAGACTACCAGAAGAAACCGACAAAGCGGTTTATGCAGGAGGTACACGACATCATAGAGAGCAAGCTGGACTTGATTAGTTGAAAGTTTAAAGAAGAAAGTTTAAAGAGCTATGCTGACGTTTTCTACAGACGTTAATCATTCATTAATTTGAACGACAATTTGGGTGACGATTTTGAAGAAAGAAAAACAAACAAAATAACAGACCAGAAAATTACTTGGAGATTTTTTCACAAAAACAAGACCTCGCATCCTGGAAAGAAGGAGATGCGAGGTCTTTTATGGTTGCGCCCAACACATATAGAAAACAACTAAATATAACTCTTATTCTTCAGAAGGTAATTTGCAAGATTTTTGATGATGCAAAATTAGCAGAAAAATAAGAAGAGTATTGTCAGAAATCGGACTTGTAATGTAAATATTTGGACTTTGTGAAAAAAGAGTCATAAAAAATCGGACTTTTTATTAAAAATCGGACAAAAAAGCCCATGAATTCGTAAAAAAGATGCAAAAAAGCCCATGAATTCGTAAAAAAAGAAAGACGCACCACGGCGCGTCTCTACATGTTCTGCCTGCGGAACTCAGACGGGGATGTGCCTTCCAAATCGCGGAACACCTTTGAGAAATAGCTGGGGGAATCGAATCCACATGCCGTCTGGATTTCTCCGATGGACTTGTCCGTGGTCTTAAGCAGTTTCTTAGCTTTGAGAATCCGTTTGTCACGGATGTATGTGCCGGTGTCGCTGCCGGTGATGGCCTTCATCTTGCGGTTGAGCTGCCGCTGCCCGAGACATACTTCCTGCGATATTTTCACAGAAGAGAGAGAAGAATCGTCCAAATGGTTCTCAATGATTTCGTCCACCTTTCGTATAAATTGGCGGTCAGCCTCGGTTGTGCTGATGGCATCATTATTGTCGATAGCGGCCACCGCCTCCGACTCCTGTTCCTTGTCGTCGAAGTCGTGGGTCAGCGCATGATAGTACTTGACATTGAGGAACTGCTTTTCCTTCTTTACAAATCTCAGTCGGAAGAAATAATACAGAGCAACCAGAAGCAGAGCGAAGAAGACACAGAGGATGATGAGCCATGCTTTCTGTGACTTGATACGGTTTTCCTGTTCAGCAATTTTATTTTCTTTTGTGATGAGATCGTAGCGTGCAGAAAATTCCTGAGTCGCCACCTGAATTTTCTCGTTGTATATGCTGTCCTTGAGCTCGAGAGCCTCCTTGGCAAGAAGATACCCCCTGTTCGGATCGGACTGCCCATAAAGAGTGGCCAGCCGTGAGAGGTCGGACTCGAGGAGGTACTTCAAATTATATTTCCTGGCCACTTCCATACTCTTCTCATAGAAGAGAGCCGCCTGAGAAGTGTTTCCCATGTTGTCGTAGAGGTTGCCAAGTTGCTTGTAGTTGATACAGATAGAATTGGCGAGATTGGTTTTCTCCAGCAGCTTAGCCGCTCCCATGTATGACTTTTCAGCCTGGTCGTATTGTTTCAGCGCAGCATACGCATCCCCCGTCTGTGACAGCCGTTTTCCCATGTTGGCGGTGTCTTTCCTTACACTGTCGAGCTGATAGGCCTTCAACGCAAATTCCAGTCCCTGGTCGGCTTTGTGGCCCTTGGTGTAGATTTCGGATGCGAGTCCATACCTGGCCGACATGTTTTCCTGCCGCTCGGTCAGCCCTTCCAACTGTATGGCCCTGTCGATGAATTTCTTCGCCGACTTGAGGTCCTTGGCCGAGAGGCAAAGTGCCGCAAGCGTGTTGTAAGAGCTGCTGAGATTCTCCGTATTGTTGGTCAGGCTGTCGAGATAGAGGCATTTCTTCGCCATGTCGATGCTGAGGTTGAAGTCGCCAATGCGGTGGTAGGCTGAGGAAAGCTGGAAATAGCAGTCACTCATGCTGGTGGTGTCCTTTTTCTGCTCATAAATTTTGAGTGCCTGTCGGTATTGCTCGATGGCACGCTCATAGTTATTGGCTTCGAAAAGGGAGTCAGCTATGATGAAATGCTGCTCAGCCTGCTTGTCCAGCACTTTGATGGAACTTTCGTCATGAGAAGTGCAGGCGCCCAGCATCAACAACAGGAAGAAAAGGAATATAAGGGAGAGCTGTTTCACTTGTTTGGGTTGTAAATTTAGGATTTTCTATGCGATACTATCGCAAAGCACACAACGGGCAATGGATCTCAGTTAGTTTAAAGTTTAATGTTTAAAGTTTAAAGAGCCATGCGGATGGGAGGTCTTGCTTTGCTTGCCCGCTATGGTATCGCTCGCCACTCGACGGGCATTGGAATCGTTTCTGAATGTTATCTGCTTTCAGTCAGGCGGCAGACGTAAGCCTTCGTCACAGCAAAAGACTTGGTCGACACGTTTTTCCAGAAGTCGTGGTACTGAGAGGCATGCTCGTCGGCCATAGGCATGTCGCTTACCACGCGGAAAGAGACGAAAGGAACATTCATCTTGTAGCATGTCTGAGCGATTGCCGCCGACTCCATCTCCACAGCCTTGGCCTCAGGGAAATGGCTGAGGATGTCGCGCATCTTGTCTTTTGAATCGACAAACCAGTCTCCTGTGACGATGAGCCCGTCGTGGATTGAAGGCAGAGAAAGCTCGTCTTCGTTTTTTTGTCCATTAAGGCTCAAAGCCGTGTCCACGAGTTCGGCCGGTGTGTCGAACCGGGGTGGCATCCCCTGTATTTGTCCATACACGCTGCCCCCCATGGAGTCTCCGCAATAGACGTCGTGATAGGCAGTCTGTGAGCTGACCACGACGTCGCCCACATGGATGCCTTCGCCGTTGCCTCCGGCACAACCAGTGGAGATGACGACATCAGGCTTGAAATCCTGAATAAGTTGCAGACAAGTCAAAGCGGCATTGACCTTGCCGATGCCGCTCTGACGTATCATAATGTCAGGCGAATTGAAGAAGGACTGGAGCTGCTCCATCTCCTTCTCCATCGCCACGAGAATACCGATTTTCATTGTTATCAGGGTTGAGAGTTTAGAGTTGAGAGTTTAGAAAGAAGTCAGATGCCTCAACTTGATTTGTCTCTATATCCGATCAGCAGGGACGCTTCTTTGGCAAATTGAATACATCCTGTACTTCCTTCATAGCCTCGTCAGTCATGCCGGTCGGCTCGAATCCCATGCTCTTGGCACGGAGGTAGATGGTGGCAGCCTTGTTGAGCACGTCGGCCTGGTCGAAAGCATCCATGATGTCGACTCCTACTGCGCAGATTCCGTGCTTCTCCCACATCACCACGTCGTAGTCCTTGATTTGCTCGAGCGTGGCCTCAGCCAGTTTGACTGATCCAGGCAGTTCGTAAGGCACGATTCCCAGTCCGAGCGGCGCGAAGGCGAGTGTCTCCGGAATCATGGACCAGAGGAGTTTTCCCATGACGTCCTTCTCCAGCATCTTCGGGTTGTGGCTCATAGCTACGAGCTCGATGGGATGCGTGTGGAGCGTGGCCTTATAGCAGCTTCCGCTTCCGATGAGGTAGTCGTGCATGGAGAGATGAGAGGGAAGTTCCGACGTCGGCATGACGGGCTTGTCGGCGATGATGACATACGACGCACAGTCGTCGCAGATGCGGATGACGCTTCCGTTGTCCATAGGCCAACGGGCGAGGTCACGCATACGCTTGCCTGTGCCTTTGCAGTAGAAATAGCAGCCCTTGATGTTAGGCAGGGTCGTGCCGATCTGCTTCACTTCGGAGATAGCAGGCATGGCCTTGATCTCGTCGTCCACGAACTCAGTGATATTGATGGTGATGTTGCCTCCGTTGCGCTCGGCCCATCCCTTTTCCCAGAGATAGCCGGCAACCTCAGCTACTTGCATGACCGCAGCCTCCAAGCCCGGTCGATTATTCAATATACTCATTTTTATTATCTTTTACTAAAAATACACATTATTAATAATTTTCTCCATAACGCTCCCGTGTAATCTGGTCGAGCGACTTTCCGCGCGTGTTCGGTGCCCCAATGACACCGACAATGAGAGAGATGGCAAGGAGAGCAATCATACAGAAAGCAGCCACCGTGAATCCCTCTCCGTTCTCTCCGTAGATATATGTGAAGACGAGTCCCCACACAGCCGACAGGCCACGAACGATGAAGAACATAAGTCCCTGTGCTCCAGCCCTGAACTTAGCCGGGAAGAGCTCGGACCCCCACAGTGCGTAGAACACCTGCACAGAGCATCCGTTGTTGATTCCCCACAGGATGGTGAATACCCAGAGCCAGATGAGGTTGGTCACGCCGATTCCGACGATGATGAACCATGCCGAGAGGGCGCAAAGCAATCCGAAGACATAGAAGATTCGGTGTGCCACTTTGTCGACGAAGAAAGAGATGACAAACGTAGTGGCCACGACAACCACCCAGCTGATGCAGCTGAGCATGTTGGCGTCCTTGTTGTCTAATCCACCCGCCGACTCATAGATATGCGGCTGGAAGAATCCCATGACCGACGCCACGAGGTTCCAGGAGAGATAGATAACCGCAAGGAAGATGACCGTCTTGACTGCCACCTTGTTTTGGAACAGCACCTTGATGTTCTCCAACAGTCCAGTCTGTTTTCCCGTTTCCTTCTGCGCCGTGAACTCCGCGCTCTCCTGCAGTTTCCGTTGCAGGTTCCATGCGATGAACGCCACGATGAACAACGAGCAGAACACAAAACGTGAACTGAACACCTCCACCTCAGCCTGGGTCATGCCACTGCCTCCGACAGCATGTGCTACCCCCTCAACCCAAGAGTAGAGGTAACCGCCCGGTGCGAACAGCATGCCGAGCAGCAGGATGCACATTGGTCCGACACCCCATGACATCTGCGAGATACTGATGTTTCGTCCCCTGTTGTTGATTTCCGAGCTCTCAGAGATGTAAGTCCACGATGCCGGGACTCCCACGCCCACAGATATGCCCGTCAGCAGGAAGCCGATGAGCAGCATGGGGAAGTTGACCGAGCACATGATAGTGAGCACGCCCAGCATATAGAGCAGCAGGTTGTATGTGAAAATGAACTTTCGGCCATACTTGTCGGCCAAGAATCCTCCGATGATGGCTCCGACAGCGGCACCGAGACAGTTGGCACTGATGAAGTTGAGCCATCCCAACGCCATCTCGTCCAGTCCGAGATAGTTCTGCCAGAGAGTGAGTCCGCTCGCGCCGGCCACGATGGCCCCAGCGTCGAGGTAGTTGTTAAGAGAGACCGCAATGGTGCTCTTGAGACTTCCTTTTCCCATAGTCTTATCTTGTTACGACGTCTACTTCGACATTGAAAATCTTGGCCACCTTGAGAATGGTGTCGATGTGACGTCCCACAGCCGCAGCCATGTGGTGGGTAGGTCCGGCCTCGCTCCACTTGTTCACGAATTCACGGCATGGGAGGTTGAACTTTGTCCTCATGTTGGTGTCGCCGAAAGTGAAGATAGGGCCTTCCTCGTTCACGCCCTCAGCCACAACGAACTTGAATACCCCGTTCTTGTCCTGCGTGATGGCCAGGTAGGTGACAGGTCCTGTAGGCGGATAGAACTGTGTGAGGTATCCACCACCCGCTTTACCATGGAACACGGGCACGATTTTCATGGTAGGCTTCTTGGCCTGTGAGATGTCGAAGTCGCCCGATCCGGAGTGTCCGATGATGCAAATGTCCTTAGGGAAATCGATGGAGTACATCTCGGCGAGAGTTCCCGTCCCGCTGATGGTCTTGAGGATGCTCATGGCCATAGCCACCTTGATGTCTCCCTCAACGGCGCATGCCGTGTGCTGCTTGATGAGCATGGAGAAAGCAGGAATGAGCATAGAGTCGAGCTTTCCTGCGATACCCTGAGCGAATCCGTCGTAGTGTGAAGCGATCATGCCCAGTTTCTCGTCCTTCACCCACTGTTCGAAAGCGACTACATACTTGGCCATGTCCCACACCTTCTCGATGGTTCCGCCACCTTCGATGTCGAAGGTGTCGAGGATGTCCTGTGCTTTGGCCCGAATGGCCTCCTCGTCTGTGATATTGTCAGCGATAGCCCACATCTTTTCCCAGTCGAACTGTTTGGTGTAGAGCCACATGCGATGATATAGGTTAGTCTCGTCGATATAGAGGTCCATCATTCCCGGATAAGGTCTTCCTATCTGTGCGATGTTAGTGTCGCGGAATCGTCTGCGTACCTGTGCTGCACGGCACCAGTCCTCGATTTCGGCCTGGCATCCCGGATCGCCACCTTCCACCACTCCAGTGATGACAGCAGAGCGCTTGCCCGCACGGTTGAGGTCGGCCACCATTTCACCAATAGCGCCACATGCATAGAGTTCTCCAAGCCAAGTGGGGATGTCGGTCTTCTCGTAGTCCGGAGCCAGTTTTTTCTGGAGGTTGACGATAACCACCGGTACATCGAGGTCGCGTACAGCCGGCAGCATGTTGTATGACGTGCAGTACGTTAGCATCTGTAGGATGACGAGGTCGACGTCAGCAGCACGGAATTTATCGCCCGCCTCCATCGACTGCTCTTTGGTTGTGACCATGCCTCCGTCGATGATTTCGACCGTGTCGGGCAGTGTTTTCTTGAAAGCCTCATACTGTGCCTCAAACTCAGGAACGAGTGAGGGGAACTGAGGAAGGTATGCACCGAGTGCAATTGAAAAGACACCTACTCGTGCCTTGGTTTCTACTAATGGTTTAGCCATGATTGTTTTTATTTAGTTTAGAGTTTAATGTTTAAATGAGGATAGAATTTTCTAGAGATGCTAGATTTACTAGAGATTCTAGATTTTTCAGAGGTGGATTCCTTAATTCGCTGTCAGGTTGGTGACGTCGAGGTATTTCTGATAGGCTGCGTCCCAGTCCTGGGAGTCCTTGGGCAGGTATTCAGCGATTTCGATGCTGTCGGCGATGATGCGCCGCATATCGAAGAGGTCGCCCACAATTCCGGCGGCCTTAGCCTGCAGCATGATGTTTCCAATAGCAGTCCCCTCAACAGGGCCGGTGATGACCGGCATACCGATGCTGTTGGCCGTCATCTGCATAAGCGGCTTGTTGTATGTACCGCCGCCGATGACATGCAGTCTTTCGATAGAGAAGGGAGCCAGGTCTTTGAGGTAGCCGAGCACTTGCCTGTATCGCATGGCAAGGCTGTCGAATATACATCTTGCAATCTGTCTGTATCCCTGCGGCACAGGCTGTCCCGTTTCGCGGCAATACCCCTGAATGGCCTCGATCATGCTGACAGGGTTGGCGAACCTGGGGTCGTCCGGGTTGATGAACGAACGGAATCCCACCTCCTGTGCTGCGTCGCTGTTGATGACATTGACATTGGCCGGAGCCTCGTTCTCGGTCTGTGGATTGTCCACTGCCTTCCATTCCTTTCTGCATCGTTCGAGCAGCCACATTCCGCAGATGTTCTTGAGGAATCGTGTGGTTCCCTCGACACCTCCCTCGTTGGTGAAGTTGTATTCAAAACTTTTTTCCGAAATGATGGCGTTCTTCGTTTCGATTCCCAGGAGCGACCACGTACCGCAACTGAGATAGGCGAACTTCTCATCCTTGGCTGGGACTGATGCCACAGCCGCTCCCGTGTCATGTCCTGCCACTGCCACGACTGGCACCGGACCGAGTCCTGTGATTTTCTGCACCTCCTCTGTGATTGTGCCGACGCGCTCAGAGGGGTTGACATATCGTCCGAACTGGCTTTCTTTCAGCCCGATTGCCTCTATGAGCTCCTTGTCGATGGTTCCGGTTCGCGGGTTGAGCATCTGACCTGTGGAGAGCACAGTATATTCGCATACCGCCTCGCCAGTGAGCATATACATGAGAGCATCAGGAATGAACAGGATTTTGTCGGCCACACTGAGCGCCGAGTCGTTGTTTTTGACCATCGTGCTCAGCTGGAACAGAGAGTTGAACTGCATGAACTGGATTCCCGTCTTCTGGTATACTGTCTCCTTGGGAATGATTTTGAAATACTCCTCCATGGCATGGTCGGTGTGAGGGTCTCGGTAGCAGTAGGGATTACGCAGTACTCCCCCGTCTTTTCCGATGCAGACGAAGTCACATCCCCAAGTGTCGATACCGATGGATGTGATTTCGATTTTTTCCTCTGCCACCACCTTGAGTCCTTTTATGATCTCGTTGTAGAGCGCATAGATGTCCCAGAAGAAATGTCCTCCGGTCTGTATGATGTTGTTAGGGAATCTTGTGATTTCCCGCTGTTGCAGTTTTCCGTCCACAATACTTCCCA
>CAMOTI010000088.1 GCA_946625675.1 uncultured Prevotellaceae bacterium
GAGAAGTTAAGCCCGCGCGCGCCGATGGTACTGCACCGCAATGCGGGAGAGTAGGTCGCCGCCTTTTTTTCCAAAACAGAAAGCATCCCAGTGAAGGGATGCTTTTCTGCGTTATAGGGGGGGAGCTAGTTTCCCTAGTTCCCCTAGTATTCCTAGTTTTCCTAGTTCTTCTAGTTTCCCTAGTATTCCTAGATCTTCTAGAAAGAAACCTCAAATTTCAAATTTCAAACTTCAAACTTCAAAGTTTTCTCCGTTTTCTCATTTTTTTTTGCTAACTTTGAACAAATTATCTGTACGCATGATTCTAACAAAAAAAAATATCAAGGAGATTGTCAGCATTCAGTTGCCCTCATCTAAAAGTATTTCCAATAGGGTGTTGATTATCAATGCTTTGTCAGGAAATTCCGAATTACCTCTCAACGTGTCGGACTGCGACGATACCAATGTCATGATTCAGTGGCTTTCCAGTAAGCCTCATACGGTGGACATCGGAGCGGCGGGGACAGCTATGCGCTTTTCTACTGCCTTTCTTGCGGTTTCAGATGGTGAACATGTCATCACAGGGTCTCAACGAATGAAGCAAAGGCCTGTCGCGGTCCTTGTGGACGCTCTGCGCTCCATCGGTGCTGATATCTCTTATGTGGAGAATGACGGTTTCCCGCCACTTAAAATTCAAGGTAATCCAGCTCTTAAAGGCGGTGAAATCACTCTCAGAGGGGATGTCAGCTCGCAGTACATCTCTGCGCTGCTCATGATAGGTCCTTATCTGCAAAATGGCTTGAAACTCAATCTTACAGGCGATATCATCTCCCGGGCTTATATAGACATGACCATTGACCTGATGACGGAATTTGGCGCTGATGTGGAATGGGCTGATGATTCCTCCATTATTGTCAAGCCCGGCAGTTATGACAAACAACGCTATGTAGTTGAGTCTGACTGGAGCGCGTCGAGTTATTGGTATGAGATTATCGCCCTTTCTGACGAATGTACATCCGTTTTCCTGCCTAATCTCTCGCCCTACAGTCTTCAAGGAGATTCAGCGGTAGCCGATATCTTCGAGCTGCTGGGTGTCAACACGGATTTCCTTATTGATGAAGAGGATAACAGCTGTGTCAGACTGTCGAAAACCGACAATGTCGTCAAGTCTTTCGAATATGATTTTTCCAATCAGCCCGACCTTGCACAGACTTTGGCCGTCACCTGCTGCATGATGGACATACCATTCCATCTCACAGGACTGTCCACTCTCAGAATCAAGGAGACTGACCGGCTGAGTGCTTTGAAAGCCGAACTTGCCAAACTCGGATTCGATATTCAAGTCCTTAATGACTCCGAACTCCTTTGGGACGGAAAGCGCAGAAAACTTACTGACGAGCAGCTACACGCCATCGCGATTGACACTTACGACGACCACCGCATGGCCATGGCATTCGCACCCGCTGCACTCAAGAACGGCGCTATCATCATCAACCATCCTGAGGTTGTCTCTAAGTCTTACCCCAATTTCTGGAACGACCTGCAGTCTGCCGGATTCAGCATCTCCTAAATTTCAAACCTCAATTTTCGTGCAAGCGAATACAAAGCCAAGCTTGCTTGAACTTTGTTGAGCGCAGCCGAAAATCATGTCAATAAATCTCAAACCTCAAAATTACTATGTTCTATCTTGCACTTGGACTTATAATTATAGGTATCGTGGCTATGATTGCCGGTTTTTTCCGCAACCGCAGTCTGCAAAAAAAACTTGAAGCGGGAGAAATCACGGAGCTGCCCTCTATCAAGCAAATCAACGACATGGAGTGTTGCGGACAGCATGAGGTATGTGAGAAAGAAAGCCTCCTCGCGGCTGTCAGTAAGGAGATAGAGTATTACAACGACGAGGAACTCGACCGCTTCCAGGGTAGGGATGCGTCGGACTATAACACGGAAGATGAAGAGGAGTTCCGCGAAATTCTCTACACCATGCGTGATGACGAGGTGGCAGGATGGGTCAGAAGCCTGCAGCTAAGGGGGGTCAACATCCCGGAAGGAGTTCGCGATGAGGTTCTGATGATTGTGGCTGACAGGAGAGGATGACGCTACAACCATAACAAATGCTATTCAATTCTTCGTCTGTGAAAGTAATATTTCCTCTATTTTCTCGTTATATTGGTATGCGGAGATTTTCGTCAATTACCTTTGCCCTCATCACGATGATGATCCTTGTGGCGTGTTCATCCAAGAAGAACACGCCTCTTACTCGTCGTATACAGGCTTTTAAGGCACGCTATAACACGTATTATAACGGCCATGTGGCTTATCTCGACGGAATCGAGGCGCAGAGAACCGGAAACAAGGACAACTGCACCGAGCTCATACCGCTTTTCATGACGGGCAATAAGAACACCGTCGCGCTCGGAAAAGGAAATTTCGACAAGACTATAGAGAAATGTAAGAAGACAATACGCCTGCACAGCATCACGGCAAGACCCCAGGCCAAAGGCGGAAACCGGAAGAAGACGGAGAAAGAAAAAATATGGATGACTCAGAAAGAGTACAACCCATTTCTCTACAAGGCCTGGTTCCTGCTGGGCGAGGCGCAGTTCCATAAGGGTGAATACATGGAGGCTGCATCAACCTTCGCATATATTCAGAGACTCTACTTCAGCAAGCCCAACATCATCGCAAAGGCACGGATTCTCGAGGCCAAATGCTATGCTGAGCTGAAGTGGTATTACGACGCGGAAGACTTGCTCAGCAGAGCTGCACGCGACAGCATTCCTGAGCGCCTGCTTCCGGTCAGGGATGCCATTCTGGCTGACTGCCAGATCGGAGAGAAGCAATATGCCGAGGCAATTCCTAATCTCAAAAACGCCATACATAAAGCGCAGGGCTCCTATCAGAAAGCCCGTATGTACTTCCTCCTCGGACAACTCTACCATGCCACGGGCAACAACGCAGAGGCATACAAGGCATTCAAGAAGGTGCCTGGGAAGAACCCGCCTTACGAACTGGCTTTCAACGCGCGGATCAAAATGACGGAAGTCATGTCGGGCACCGACAGCAAGCGTATGATCCGTAAGCTCAAGTCCATGGCGCGCAACCCAAAGAACAAGGAATACCTTGACCAGGTGTACTATGCCATCGGAAATATCTACCTCGCCCAGAAAGACACCACGCATGCCGTATGGGCTTACAAGGACGGTGTGGAGAAGAGCACACGTAACGGTGTGGAGAAGGGAGTCGTCTGGCTTCATTTGGGCCAGCTCTACTGGGAACAGCAGGAATTTGTCAAGGCAAAGGAATGTTATGCCGGAGCACTGGGACTGTTCGACAAGGAACGTGAAGACTACGACGACGTGGATGAACGGACCAAAATCCTTGAGGAACTCTATCCGCATGCTTCTGCCGTGGAATTGCAGGACAGCTTGCAGACACTGGCACGCATGGACTCTGTTCAGCGGATGGAGGTGATCAATAAGATCATCGAGGAGGTGAAGAAGAAGGAAAAAGAGGAACAAAAGAAAGCGGCACAGGCTGCGGCGGCTTCTGACCCCCGGAACAACAACGCCAACACCAACCGGAACCAGATGAACAACACCACCTTCGGCAATCAAAACCAGCAGGGTGGCTCACAGTGGTATTTCTATAACTCCAATGCCGTGGCTTCAGGTAAGTCTGAATTCGCAAAGAAATGGGGTAACCGTGAACTGGCCGACGACTGGCGGCGCTCCAACAAGACGGTGCTGGCCGACGACAGCGGAAATGCTGAAGACGAGGAGACGGATGAAGGAGAAGACGAGACTGACGGAAACGAAGAAGGGAAAGATGAAGGGGAAGGAGGAACTGAAGGCGGCGCAGAAGGAAAAGCAGGAAAGAAGGGTGCTGCTGGCGGTGGTGTGCCTGGAACCGATGCGCCGGAGGGAGGCGTGGAAGGCGGAGAAAACGCACCTCAGCAGGAACTGTCCGAGGAAGAGCAGAAGGCCAAGGAAAAGCAGGCGGAATACGAGAGTGACCCGCACCGGCCTGAATTCTATCTCAAGGACATTCCTTTCACAGAGGAGCAGATGAACGCATCCAACGCAAAACTCGTAGACGGACTATATAACTCTGCCATCATCTACAAGGACCGCATGGAGAACTTCCCGCTTGCCGAGAAGACCTTCAAGCGAGTGCTCGATGATTTCCCGGAATTTGAGCATAAGGACGAGATATACTATAATATGTTCCAGCTCTATGCGCGGCAGGGTATGTCGTATGAGGCCGACGACTACAAGAACCGGCTGCTCACCGAATTCCCTGACAATGAGCATGGAAAGATTATAGCCGACCCCAATTTCGACTACAAGGCCCGATTCGGCGTTCAGGAGGAGGACTCGCTCTATCAGGATGTGTATGAGGCATTCAAGACCAATGCATTCCAGGATGTCATCCAGAAGGCGCAATACGCGCAGGAACGCTACCCGGAGGGCGCGAACAAAGCCCGGTTCATGTTCTTAGAGGCAATGAGCCAGCTTGAGGTGGGAAACAGAAACGGATTCCTCTCACTCATGAAGGAAGTCGTGGATAAATATCCCAAAAGCACGGTCAGCGAACTGGCAGGACTGTACGTCAAAGGTGTCAAAGAAGGCAGGATTCTGGTCAGCGGAAAGATGGAGATGGGATCCGTTTGGGACCGCAGGGCCGGCTTCTTGATTGAGGGCGACTCAGCATTGGCAGACACGGCATTCACGGCGAAACGAGACGACATTCATATCTTCGTCGTGGCGTACGAGCATAACTCCATCAACGAGAACCAGCTCCTCTACGAGATGGCCCGTTACAACTTCATGAACTTCCCTGTCAGAAACTTCGATATCAATATTGAAATCGGAGACGGGATTGACATGCTGCAAATCAGACCGTTCCTCAACTACGACGAAGCTTATATCTATCAGAAGAAGATGGAGGCCGACGAGGAGATGGCATACAAGATGGAGGGACTCAAATACTTCGTCATATCCGACCACGACCTCAAGCTCATCACGCGAAGAGGCCTCAGTTTCTCCGACTATTTCGACTTCTACGACGAGACATACACCGAGGACAAACTGCCTGAATACGATGAGAACCTGCTCAATGAGCCGGTGGAGCGACAGGTGGAGGAGTCCGAGAAGCAAGAGGAGGAAAAGAAAGAAGAACAGCAGCAGGAGGGATTCGACGGCAACGTGGACTTCCAGGATGAAGGAGGACAGGACAACAACATCAACAACCAGCTGTTCCAGCAGGGCGAGTTCCTCGACGACATCGACAACGGACAAGGACAGGACCAGAACAACAACCAGCTCGAAGAGCGTGGACAATTCCTCGATGATATTGACAATCAGAATCAGGATAATCAGAATAACAACAACCAGCTGGAGGAACGCGGTGAGTTCTTCGACGACTTCGACGACGAGCCTGAGAACAAACAAAATAACGTGATTGAAGAAAAAGGCGAGTTCTTCGACGATTTCGACATCATCGACAAGCAGGAAGAAGAACGAAAAGCTGAACAGCAACGACAGGCCGAAGAGCAGCAGCGTCAGGCTGAGCAGCAGCGTCAGCAGGAGGAGCAGCAGCGCCAGGCTGAACAGCAGCGTCAGCAGGAGGAGCAGCAGCGCCAGGCTGAGCAGCAGCGTCAGCAGGAGGAGCAGCAGCGCCAGGCTGAACAACAGCGTCAGCAGGAGGAGCAGCAGCGCCAGGCTGAACAACAGCGTCAGCAAGAGGAGCAGCAACGTCAGGCTGAACAACAGCGTCAGCAGGAGGAACAGCAGCGCCAGAACAACCAGCAGAAGCAGGAAGAAAAGTGGGACGGCCATGTTGAGGACTTCGACGACGAAGGCACCGATGCCAACCAGCAGAACCAGCAGGAGGAATGGGACGGTAACGTCGAGGACTTCGACGACGAGGACAACACCAACCAGAATGTCAACCAGAATAACAACCAGAACTGGGACGACGAGGATGACGAAGACTACATCTTCTAAATGCCGTTACTGCCAACTGCCTTGAAGCAGTTCCCAACTGAAAACTGATAACTGAAAACTGACAACTAACAACTGAATCCAATGAATAACGGAATCTTGCTTTGGGTCGACGATGAGATGGAACTTCTCAAGCCCTATATCATCTTCCTTGAGAAAAAAGGATACAAGGTGCTGGAGGCTACCAACGGCCAGGATGCGCTCGACATCTGCCAGAACAACGATGTCGACCTCATTTTCCTCGACGAGAACATGCCAGGACTCACCGGGCTTGAAACGCTCTCGAGAATCAAGGAGATGAACGCGGCACTGCCGGTCGTCATGGTCACGAAAAGCGAGGAGGAGAACATCATGGACCAGGCCATCGGCGCCAAAATCGCCGACTATCTCATCAAGCCGGTCAATCCCAGCCAGATTCTGCTGACACTCAAGAAGCACCTGCATAAGCGGGAAATCGAGACGGAGGTCACCAACACCAACTACCAGCAGAATTTCTCCAAGCTGGGTATGCAGATCAACGACTCATACAGCCTGGAGGAATGGACGGAGGTGTATAAGCGGCTCGTGTTCTGGGAACTTGAACTTGCCGATGCCAACAGTCCAATGACGGAGATGCTCAAGATGCAGAAGTCGGAGGCTAACCAAGGGTTTGGCAAGTTCATCTCAAGAAACTACCAAAACTGGATAGACAATCCGGCTGACAGGCCATTGCTCAGTCCAGATGTCTTCAAGAAGAAGGTTTTTCCGTTGCTTAACGATGGAAACCAGGTTTATCTCATCGTTTTCGACAACTTCAGATACGACCAATGGAGGGTCATCAGCAGGGAACTGGCCGACCGGTTCTCCTTCGACGAGGAACTCTATCTCTCCATCCTGCCAACGGCCACACAATATGCCCGTAACGCCATCTTTGCAGGACTCATGCCCAAGCAGATTGCCGACATGTACCCGGAGCTGTGGGTAGACGAGGATGCGGAAGAGGGGAAGAACCTCAATGAGGAGCCTCTCATCAGGAAGCAGCTCGAGCGGTTCAGAAGAAAGGAGACCTTCTCTTATTCCAAACTCAACCACTCTGCCGACACTGAGAAACTCGTCAATCAGTTCCGGCAGCTCAGCAGCAAGCAGCTAAACGTCATCGTGGTCAACTTCATCGATATGCTCTCACATGCCAGAACCGAGTCTACGATGGTCAGGGAATTGGCTTCCGACGAGGTGGCATACAGAAGCATCACCGCGTCATGGTTCCGCCACTCGCCGGTGTGGGAACTGTTCGAGGCACTGGCCAACACCGACGCCAAGATTATCATCACCACCGACCATGGCTCCATCAGGGTGAACACGCCGACCAAGGTCATCGGAGACCGCAACACCAACACGAACCTCAGATACAAACTGGGAAAGAACCTTTCTTACAACAGCAAGGACGTCTATGCCATCAAGAACCCGCATCAGGCTTTCCTCCCGTCTCCCAATATCTCCACGACATATATCTTTGCGAAAAACGACTCGTTCTTCGCATATCCCAATAACTACAACTACTACGTCTCCTACTACCGGAACACCTTCCAGCATGGAGGCATCAGCATGGAGGAGATGCTCATCCCTCTCATCACGCTTCAAAGCAAACACAAGAAGTAGAGACGCGCCGTGGCGCGTCTTCAAACATCATCACGTGCTCTTCTTTTTTTTATCTTGACAATTATGGAACTGAAAATAAACAACTTGAACGAAATTAACAGCGTGGCTGAAGAATTCCTGCAGGCTGTCAAAGGAAACACCATCATTGCTTTCTACGGAAAGATGGGTGCAGGAAAAACCACCTTTATCAAGGCGCTGTGTGAGCAACTTGGGGTGACCGACGTGATTAATTCTCCCACTTTTGCCATTGTCAACGAATATCAGGACGGCCATGGTGAGCCGGTTTATCACTTCGACTTCTACCGCATCAAACGCCCGGAAGAACTCTTCGACATCGGATTCGAGGAGTACGTCGACTCCGGTGCCTTTTGCTTCATGGAGTGGCCTGAGCTCGTTGAGGAATATCTGCCGGAAGAGACCCTGTCCGTATCCATCACCGAAAATCCGGACGGATCACGTACCGTCGCTTTCTAATTGAACCTTAGCTTCCATATAATAGCAGCCCCTTACAGAATCCAGTATGGGGCTGCCGTTTTCCTGAACACGCTAACCTAAACCTCAAAGTTCAAAGGACGTTTCGTCCGCATGGCTCTTTAAACTTTTAACATTAAACTTTTAACATTAAACTTTAAACATTAAACTTTAAACTAAAATAGGTTAGTATCTTCCGAAATCTACGTTGTTTTTCTCGAACAACTTCGTGGCTGTGCCCACAAACTTGTTGCGGATATTCTTGTCCTGCTGGTTCAACTCATCGTCCATCTCGACGGGGACGATGCGGTAGTTCCGCTTTCCTGAGTTCTGGGGACGGGAGCAGTAGGTCAGCATATACCCGCATTTTGTCAGTTTCACTTTTCCTCCTTCCTTCACGAAGTCCAGGCGCACCATACCGCCGCCTACCGTGTTGTCCTTATACTGGTTGGACAGGTAGTTTCCCAGGGAGTAGACCAGCACGTTGCCGCCATTCTCAGCCGTCGCGTTCCTGCGTTCCATGGGCTGCAGCACATGAGGATGGCCGCCGATGATATGGTCCACGCCACGGCTGAACAGCCAGTCTGCCAAGTCTTTGTCGGGCTTCGCGGGGTTCAGTGCATATTCGATGCCCCAGTGGGGAAGTGCGATAATCAGGTCGGGCGACATCCCTTTCGCTTTCTCGATGTCACCGGATATCTGCACCGTGTCGATATAGTTTACGATATTAGGCTCCTTCACCCGAAGGCCGTTCGTGGCATAGGTGAAGTTCAGCAGCGCAATGCGGAATCCGTTCTTCTCTACAAGCAGCGGGTAGTTCTGTTCGCGTTCGGCTGCGTCTTTATAGGTGCCCAGGTGGGGAACTTTCAGCGAGTCCATCATCATGATGGTGCGCTCCAGTCCTTTCTGGTGCGAGTCCAGGCAGTGGTTGTTTCCGGTGGTCAGTATGTCGAAGCCGGCGTCCACGATGTCTCTCAGATATTCGTCCGGAGCGGAAAAACACGGATACCCTTTATAGGGAGGCCCGCCCAGCGTCACCTCGAAATTGGCGATAGCCAGGTCCGCAGCGCTGATTTCCGGTTTCACCAGTCGGAAGCACTCCTTATAGTCATAGCCGTTTCCGCTTCGTGCCGCATTGATTTGAGGGCTGTGCTGCATCAGGTCGCCAGCAACCAGTATCGACAGGCTGTCGGTTTTCGCTTCTTCTCTTTCCTCAGCCGCCGTGTCGTTGCCTCCTTGGCTTTCACCGCCTTTCTGCTGGGCGCACGACAGGCAAGGACCAATCAGCAGTGTACACAACGCTAACAGTACGATTTTTTTCATAGGACTCTTGTGTCTTTAATCGTTATTATTTATATTTTGATGCAAATTTAAGAATAATTATTGAGAATCAGCTGTTTCTAACCCGAAAAAAGAACTCTGACATCTCAAAAAAGCAGTCTGCCACACTTTCGCTTATCGTGTGGCAGACTGTTGCTCTTTATTTCGGATATCCAGCGAAGGAACTATTGTCCATTTTTACTTCCTTCTATTTAAACCTCCACCAGTCCAGATGGGTGTCTCCGCTGGTCTTGTCGAAGCAGATATAGAGGTCGTGAACGTCCTTGGCGTCTTTCACGTCGGCTTTGAACTCTTTGTACTTGTCGGCCGATCCGGTGCTGGAGATTGTGACGGTTCCGATGACAGGACCGTCCTGGCTGTCGAGTCGCAGTGTGACCGTGGCACTGCCCGTGGATGCTGCGGTGATATTGAATGCCTTCGCGCCTTTCTTTCCGAAGTCCACGCCACGCAGCTTGATGTACTCGCCATCGTTCAGGTCGAAGATATACATGTTCCGGCGTCCGGTGGAGTAGGGCATGTCTTTCACCACACCCGTGTTCGGAATGCCCATCTTCGCACTCTTCAGTCCGTAGCCCCATGCCATGGTCTCGGCTTCCACACGCTTATAGGGGTCGAGCCAGTGGATCTGCTGCATCGGCTGCTGGTCAAGCCAGTAAGGCACCTCTTGGATGGTCCCGTCGGCATTGTAGGTAATCTCTGTAGCCGACACGCTGCGGCGCTCATGGTGTTCGAAGGTGTCGAGGTGCATCAGGTCGTAGTTCTGGCCGAACACGTAGGATTTGCCCTTATAGTCACAGATTCCGGGGTGGTTGCCGCGGTCGCGCTCTGTCGGCCGCATGATGTAGCCTTTCGATGTCCATGGGCCGGTAGGACTGTCGCTCATCGCATAGCCTAATGCTTCAGGACAGCAGGTCGACGCATAGCTTAGGTAATAGTGGCCGTTGCGCTTGTAGAACCAAGGGCCTTCCTGGTAGTGCTCTATCTTATAGTCCAGTTTCACCACCTTGCCCTTCAGCGAGATCATGTCGTCGTTCAGCTTGGCATAGTAGGTGTTGGGATTGCCCCAGTACATATAAGCCTGGCCGTCGTCGTCGGTGTACACCGTAGGGTCGATGTCGTCCCAATGGCTCTGGTCCCAAACGAGCGGCTTGCCGAGCGGGTCCTTGAACGGCCCGTAGGGTGAGTCGCTCACGAGCACTCCGATGCCATGTCCGTGGAGCGGGGCATAGAGGTAGTATTTCCCGTTGCGCTCAACCGTCTGGATGGCCCATCCGCCGTTCTCGCGGCTTCTCCACTCGAAGTCCTTCAGTGATGCCACCGCTCCATGCTCCGTCCAATTCACCATGTCGGTGGTTGACCACAGCAGCCAGTCGTACATGAAGAATCCTGCGGAGTTTTTCTCGTTCAGGTCGGGAATGTCCTCAGGCGACGCGTCGTGTGAGGTGAAGAGGAAGAGGGTGTCGCCAACCACGATCGGCGACGGGTCGGCGGTGTATTTCGTCTGGAAGAGCGGCATATTCACCTGCTCCAGTCCGCGCATCTCCCACCAGTCGAAATTGAACAGCTTCGGGCCTTTCCTTCCTGTGAATACGAAGTAGAGGTCGTGGGTGTCGCGGGCGATTTCCCTCAGGTCCATCGTCACGGTCTCCCATTTTTCCCAACCACCAGTCCCGCGGACGTCAAGACGGCCCAGCAACTGACCTTTCACGCTGTCCAGTCGTACTTCTATCTGTCCACCACGAAGGCCGCTTGCCACACGTGCTGTGAACGTGCGCGGAATCTTGTTGCCGAACGCCACGTTCTGCAGCTTGATGTAGTCGCCGTTGTGTATGTCCGTCACGTACACGCCCACCTCGTCGTTCTGCTCTGTCTTCACGCCTTTCGAGAACGCCATCGTCTCCGCCTCTACCTTCCGGAAAGGGTTGAAAGTCTCAATGGGCTTGACGCCTTCGTCGGTCGGCATGATGGTTGGGAAACTGCCGTCGGCATTGTAGGTGAATTCCTCCACAGCCACGCTGCGTCCGAACCCGCCACCTCCTGGAAGCTTGCCGGTGTGATAGAAGAAATAGCTGTGCCCTTTGTAGTCGGCCACTCCGCAGTGATTCGTGAACGACTTGGTGTCGCTCAGCGGCATGATTTCGCCGGCATAGGTCCAAGGTCCGGTCGGAGAGGGTGCTGTGCTGTAGCTGATGTGCTCAGGCACACCGCCTGCAGCATACAGCAGCTGGTAGGTTCCGTTCCGTTTCGTCAGCCATGGACCCTCCACGTAGGAGTCCTTGTACTTCTTTCCCTGTTCGCGCTCGTTCATCGCTGGCGACCCGAAGGCCTCCTCCGTCATCGGAAGCATGCCCAGCTCGCCTTCGTAGCTTATCATGTCGCGGTTCAGTTTCAGGTAGTAGACGCGGGGGTTGCCCCACATCAGCCATGCCTGGCCGTCGTCGTCGATAAACACAGTGGGGTCGATGTGGTCCCAGCTGCCGTTTTCATAGAGCGGCTTGCCCAGTGCGTCGCGGAACGGCCCTGTAGGGCTGTCGCTCACTGCCACGCCGATGGCCATGCCCTTTGAAATTCTTGAGTGTGCACAGATATACCAGTAGTATTTGCCGTCGCGCTCGATGCACTGGCTTGCCCATGCGCGGTCGTCAGCCCATCGGAAACTCTCCAAAGCGAGCGGCGACCCGTGGTCTGTCCAGTTCACCATGTCCTCAGTGGAGTAAATCCTCCATTCCTGCATCCAGAAGAAGTCGGCGCCGTCCTCGTCATGTCCGGTGTAGACATACATCTTTCCATTCGACACCATCGGTGCCGGATCCGACGTGCACCACGTCTGTACAAACGGGTTTTGGCCGACAGCCCCACTTGCCGTCAAGGCCAACATCCCTGCTAAAAATAATCTCTTCATATAATCTCTTTTTTATTATCAGTTTTTTGTCCTCGGATTTTCCGGATATTCCTGGGTTTTCCGGTTCGCTCTCATCCGGATGGTTAAATTTCAAATTTTTCCGTTTCGCTCTCGTCCGTATGGCTAAATTTCAAACCTCAAACCTCAAATTTCAAACTCCTTTCCTTCCCTCACGAATACAGGAATAAACGCCTTTGTCACCGCCGTCGTCACCGTCTGTCCGCCTTCATAATGCTTGCCGGTGCGGTAGTCCTTCCAGCCTTCCTTGCATTTGGGCAGATAGGTCTTCCATTCCGTCACGCCGGGCTCAGTCACCGGGCTGATGAGCAGTGCCGGGCCGAACATATACTCGTACTTCTGCTTCAGGGCCTCCTCGTCTTCAGGAAAGTCGAACACGAAGGGGCGCATCAGCGTGTAGCCTTCTGTCGACACGCGCTTGGCACATGCCTCTATGTATGGCATCAGGCGCTCGCGCTCCTCAAGGCAGCTTTTGATGATGCCTTTGGCCTCCTCCCCGTAGTTCCAGGGCTCCGTGTTGCTCATATAGCCATGCACGCGCATCAGCGGCAGATAGACACTCGTCTCTATCCATCGAAGCAACCGCTCGATATAGGCCGGGTCTTGGTACTGGTTGCCGGGACGGAAGAAACCGCCTGCGTCGTAGGTCCACCACGGAATACCGGCTGCCTGCATGCCCATGCCGGCTGTCAGCTGGCGGCGGAAGGTCTCCCAGTCGTTGCCCACGTCGCCGCTCCATAAGGCGGATCCGTAGCGCTGGATGCCAGGGAAGCCGCATCGGGTCAGGATCATAGGCTCTTTTCCGGCTTTCACCAGACCTTCATACACGGTTTTGTTCACCAGCAGCGGATACACGTTTCTCACGCGCTCGCCTTCCCACTTGCCGTTGTTCACACGGCGTCCTGCGAGGTCGTCGTTCTCAGGCTCCGTGGCGTCCTGCCACCAGGCGTCGATGCCCAGCGGAACCAGCCGCTCGTTGAAGTTCTTCCAATAGGCGTTGGCAGCGTCCTCATTGAAGAAGTCTATCCAGTCTGTGCCAGGGATGTAATAGCCGTCACGCTCCATCTGCTTGCCCACCTCGCTGCGCTTGTCGATTTTCGACCATACACTCACCATCAGACGGATGTTCATCTGGTGAAGACTGTCGGTCAGCGCCTTAGGGTCAGGATAATATTGCTCGTCGAACTGCATGGAGTTCCATCCGTATTTGCCCCAGTACTGCCAGTCCTGCACAATCATGCGGATGGGCATCTTCTCCTGCTTGAACCGGCGGGCGGTCTGGAGAATCTCGTCGGAGGAATGGAAACGTTCGCGGCAGTGGATATAGCCCAGTGCCCATTTGGGCATCTCGGGACAGGGGCCGGTCAGCTCTCTGTAGCTGCCAATCACCTCGTCGGCTGTGCCTACGAACAGGGTGTAGTCCACTGCTTCTGCCACAGGGGAACGGAACGTAGTCGTGTTTTCCACTTTGTGATAATATACCGAAGGCTTGTCGTCACGCGTCAGCTCTGCGCTCAGCTTGTGCTCTCCGGCGCTCAGACGGACGATGGTGGATGCGGTTGGCGGCAGCCACATGTTCTGCATCTCTATCACGGGATTCCCGTCGATGGTGAGGTTGTGCCGACGTGCCATCTTCTGACCGACGTCGAGCAGCAGCGCATAGTCGCCGCTTTCAGCGATGTTGAGCGTGGCGTCGAAGATATGGCGTTCGCGTACCTCACGCTTGCCGCCTTCCGTCGATGTCACGTCCACCACCTCCTGCTGCCCTTTGCCCTCGCGCTTTGTCAGCCTCACGCTTTGGTCAGAGGGGTTGAACTCAGTCAAGCCGTAGTTGTTCCAAAGAATTCCATAGCCTTTGCTCGACACCAGCATCGGGATGGAGATTTGGGTGTTCACCTGGGTGAGACGCCGTGGCAGGCCGCGCACGTTGCTGTAGCCGTCCTGAAACTGGCCGAGGCCGAACTGGTAGTCGTCTGTCGGGGTGTCGAACGAGAGGGTGGCCACGCCGTTCTGCAGCTCATGCCTGCGGGCGGTGAACACCACCTTCCCTTTCTTGTTCTTCACGCGGACCACCTGGTTCTTGCCGTCCACGTCCACCTTCACGTTGTTTTTCTTCAGGTCGTCATGGCGCACGTATAGCCAGTCGGGAAGAGGGTCGCCCGATGTCTTTCCGTCGCTGAACTGAATCCTTACTGCATTCCGTGCCACGTTCGTCACGGTCAGCCATCCGCCTGCGAATGGCACTTTCTTTGCTCCGCTCACGCTGAGGCTTGTCAGTATGAGCGCAAAAAGTAAACTGATTTTCTTATGCATATCTTTTGCGTTTTCTCGTTACCTTTGCAAAGATACGCATCATTTTTCGTTTATGGAATCCTATTTGTATCAAAAGCTGTCGGATTTGTTACACTGTCTAGCGTATGTAACCAACAAATAATGATATGAGAATATAAGGATAACTGACGAAATGAATCATCATAATGACTCACATGAAAAGGACATACTTATTTCACTGCTCTAATTTGCTTTCCTATGAACCTCCATATGCTTTTTACTGTCACATAGCCTATCGGATTGTTTTTGTCTGTGAGGTCGTAGGCTATGTCCAGATAAAAGGCATTGCCGACATTGCTGGTGTTGGCAGTGGATGTCCATAGACCGCCATTAGAGCTGCTTAGTCTGTTGCCCCAGTAACCTCCTGTGAATGGAAAGAAGATTCGGTTGTTGTTCTTCCCTGTAAGCATCACTCCTTCTGTTCCGTTCAGTTGCGTCCATGTCGCGGAACATTGCTCAACCAACATTTGGGCTTGTTCATAGGTCGGCATTGTCCAGGAGTTCCCGCATATCGCAAGTGCAGCATCATACTCTGTTCCTGCTATGTCGGTTCCGATGTTGGTAAAGTTCTCAAACGTTCCGTCGCCCAGACTGTAAGTGTCAACATCATAACTGCTCTTGGCGAATGTTTCTCCCCACGAGTAGAAATCTCCGTAATGCCATGGTGCAGCAGCGCCCACATTGCAGCACGACCATCTCACACCAGTGCCTAAATCAATGGCATGAGGATGATGGCTGTCTGGACAAATGCCAGCGGCCACGGATGGCTCTTCCGGTGTGTTTTGCTTCACCGGACGGAGGGACTGTCCCAGACATCGGTTCGTAGCAGATATGTTCATGCTGTGAGTATTGATGGTATGCATTATTTTGTTTAGGTATGAGTAAGCCATGTCCAAGGAACTTAGGCTGTAGAAGACTCCGTCATTGTATGATACACTGTAGTCGCCGTTTTTTGACTTGCAACCAGCTGCGGGCAGAAACAGGCTGTGGCCATTAGGAGCGGTCGCTTTCAATCCGCAGATAGAATGCATCGTAATCCATTCGAACGTGCAATTGTCCGAAAGCCATTGAGCCTGACCTGCTGACGGCAGAGCCCAGGGAGCGCCCATCTGGGAGCGGACTGCATCGTAAGAAGTTCCACTAATGTCATTGCCAAGGGGCAGACAGTCATTATTCTCATTGCCACTCCAATATGCGTAGGTATCCCATTCAAAACTCTTTTTATCCGGTTCTGTCTCTCCCCAGGCATAGTAGCTGCCATATTCCCAAGGAACCGATGCGCCCAGGTTGCAGCAAAGCCAGATTCCGCCTCCGCCCATGTCTATCTCGTGTGGATGATGGGAGTCGGGGCAGAGGTTATAGACAACCGAAAGGTCCATGTCCTCTGTCTCAATGTCTTCGTTGATCACAGGACGGACAGGCAGACCTAAAGCGCGTTCCCTGCAATTCTCTCTGTAAGGTGTGAATTTATTGAAGGTCTCTGAGTTGAAAGATATAATCCATGCGTATGGGTCTATCTGTGGAAACCCCGATGAATAGATATTGCTACTTCGGTCGGATGTCCAGTATGTGCCTTTCTCTCCAATGTCTTCAGGGCCGTCAGGACCTTGAAGTCCGGCTGCTGGAAGGAAAATTGCATGACCTGTCTGGTCCTGAACTTTCCATCCGTTCACGCCGTTCAGTGTGGTCCATTCTGAGCCGTCTGAATTATTTGCTATTTTGCCAAGCTCTTCTATGTTCTCTGTGTCTGGCATGTTCCACATCCCTCCCCAAGATTGGTATGCAACGTCATTTTGTGAGTTTTGTATGGTTATGAGAGAGACGTATTGTCCGGTTTCTTCTTTCAGGAATGTGTAGTTATCCCATGTATAGATGTCCTTCGGCTCAAGATCTCCCCATGAATAGTAGTTGCCGTATTCCCATGGGGCTGAGGCTCCTACATTGCAGCACGCCCATTTCTTGTTCTCACCGAAGTCGATGATGTGGGGGTGGTGATTGTCTGGGCAATAGCCTTCCTTGACGGCTGCGTCTGGCTCTTCCGGCTTCTCGGGGTCTTCCGGTTGCTCATCCTCACTTCCGTTGGCGATGATGTTGATGATGGCCACGATGTCTGAGATGTCAATGTTTGTGTCTTTGTTGACGTCGGCATTGCTGTAGGTGGCAGTGCCGGCTATCTGGTTGATCACTGCCACGATGTCGCTGATGTCAACATTGCCGTCAAGGTTAACGTCGCCTTTCTTTTTGGGTGCTTCGTATTTGATGACCACGGATGTTCCCTTCACCAGACTGCCTGCGTTCATCACGCCGTGATTCTTGAATATGGAACCTGAGGGCTCGGTGATGCTGAGACCGTCTTCCAGTTCCAGTTTGTTCAGGTTGGCTATGCATCCTCTGGTTCCTTTCACCTCTGCCACGGTTGACTGGCCCTGGAGGAGGAGGGACCCCAGATACATTTTGCGCAAAGAGACAGTGGTCACGCTCCCGCCGATTCCATATCCTTCGCTGACGGCTTTAAGCTGAATGTTCGACAGGGTGAGCGGGGCTTCCAGCAACAGACCGAATTTATTGGCACCCACATTCAGCTTGCCTCCGTTTGAACTTCTGATCACTGTCGGTTTAGTCAGCCGGATACCGATGCCGTCGGTGGCTTTGGATACGATGCTGACGGTTCCGGAAACGACGATATTCAGTTTGTTTGTGGAGCTCAGGAGTGCCACACCGCTTGCGTCCTCAATAATCACGTCCTTTAAAAAGAGCGTGTTAAGACTCGGATTATAGACGGCCTCACTTTTGCGGGTGATGATTGACACTCCTTTTATTCCAGTCAGGTTGGAGCAGTTGTCATCTGTCACCTGTGTGCCACACAAATAGAGTTCGTATGTGTCTGCCATCATTTTGCAGGGACTCAGCAAAAAGATGCACAATAGCAGTTTTTCTATATACTTCATCATAGGATTGGTGTTTTGAGTAATGGTTGATTTGTAGTTTGTTGCAACTGCTTCTGAACATTTTGAATGTCAAAATAATCAGAAAAGCCGTGAATGTAAATCAAATTTTTACAAATATAATGATAATATGTGGATAAAATATTGTTTTTTTCTTCCAAATTTGCTTCTTGACGCAAATAAACCACAAAAAATCGCAAAAATGGAAGAAATATTGCTCAAAAGCACCAATTCTATTCGCTCTGATAAACGTTACGACATGAATCAGTGTGGGGTATTTCTATTTCTCCTTTTCTCTTCTTTTATAATATAGGGTGTTCAGCTGAGTGCTCCGAATTTTTAGATTCCTGCAATCAGATGATTGTCACTTGATTGGTGGAGCATCAAGCTGAACACCCCTTTTCTGTGCTTATAGCAGATTGAACGGAACAGTCAGTTTCACTACGAAGTTACGTCCCATATTGTATATGCCGGTTCTGCCGCTGATGGGATTGACCGCGGCATATTTCAAGCGCGACAAGTGGCTCTGATAGGCTTTGTCGGTTAGGTTGATGAACGAGAGGGTGAGTCGCGCAGCGGTTTTTCCGCGCACCTTCAGGTCGGTGCCGGCTGACAGGTTCAGCAGCGTGTAGGATGGAGTGGCGGTCTCTGTCCCGTAGAGGGCAAGGAAATGGTTCTGTCTGAAATGAGTCTCGGCCTCGAATGCCACAAACGCGTTGTCAAGGAATTTTCCGTGGGAGACATAATCATATCTCAGCTCGCAGTTCCAGCGTGGAGCAGGCGTGAAGGGCAGGTACTTTCCTTCTTTCCCTCCGCTGCTCCGCTCAGCGCTGACGAAGCTGAAGGTGTTCTGGAAATGGATGGGCTCCCAGGGATGGATGTCTATCATCGCCTCTCCTCCCCAGATGCGTGCGTTGCTGCTGGTGTATGTGAAGGCGGGAGACTCGTCAACGAGAATCTCTTGTCCATCTTCGTCAGCCATCTTCTGTAGGTGGATGTACCGGTCAATCCAGTTAGCGAAAACCGACAGCTGGACGGACAGCCATTTCGACGAATAGTCGTAGCCGAGGTCGAGCTGAAGGCTGTGCTCAGATTTCAGGTTGTGATTGCCCACTTCATATCGGAATGTGCCTTCGTGTTCACCGTTGGATCCCAGCTCGCTGATGTTGGGTGCACGGAATCCGCGCGACACGTTCAGCTTCAGGTTCGAGTGGCTGTCAATGTGGTAGGTGGCTCCGAGGCTTCCTGTGAGTCCGCTGAAATTCTTGGTGAACGCGTCGAACCGCATCTCGCCTTCTTCCTCCAG
Organism: uncultured Prevotellaceae bacterium; assembly: GCA_946625675.1. GTDB lineage: Bacteria > Bacteroidota > Bacteroidia > Bacteroidales > Bacteroidaceae > UBA3839. The sequence continues at coordinate 18,937 of CAMOTI010000088.1, forward strand.
TGATTTGCTGTGAATGTGCCGGTTGTCATAGCGGAGTCCTCCACTCAGGTTCCAGCTGCCCAATTTGCGGGTGGCCGTGGCGAAGAGCCCGAAGTCGAAGAGGTTGTAGTCGGGAATGAGGTATTCTTCTCCGCAGTTCTTGTTCTGCTGCCACATCCCGTTCACGCCAGAGGCAATACGCCAGCCCGAAAGGTCGGCTGTGAGATAGTGGATATTGTAACTGAGGGTGTGAAGTTTCAGATGGAGCTCGCACTCGTCGGGGGCGGACACGTCCTCGTATTCCTTGCGTACATTCTGCTGGTAGCCTATCGTGGCTTTCAGCTGGCCTTCACCGATGAAGAATGCGTTCTCCGATACGGCCTTGTAGTGGTTGATTTTCTGGAACGGGATGGAGGGGGAATAGGATTTTGAGCCATTGTACACGGCCTCGTCTGCTTCTCCGTCGACGACGACGGGCATGATGAACTTTCCGCTCTCTTCGTCGCGCTCTCCCTCCACGATGCCGGGATGCAGGTGGTAGTATGAGAGATGCAGATGGCTGTGACCCCAGTTCTTGTTCAGTCCGAGCATGCCTGAGACGGCGTGTTCCTTGAAGCGGGAGTTGAACACGCGGCCGTCGTACTTGTTCTTGTAGTCGTGGGCCTGCTTGTGGCTGTAACGTCCGTCCCAGACGAAACCGCTGTGGTTACCCTTGAGATTCAGGCTGTAGTTCTGAAGTCCGTTGTTCGTCTGGTATTCGGCTGATGTCTCACCTTCGATATGTCCGTCGCCCACATTCGGCGCGTTGTTCATCACAATCACTCCGGCCATCGCGTCACTGCCGTAGATCAGGCTGGCGGGACCTTTCAGAATCTGTACGGAATGTACGTTGTTGGCGTCAATCTCAACGCCGTGCTCGTCGCCCCATTGCTGACCTTCCTGCCGGACGCCGTCGCTCACCACGGCTACGCGGTTATAGCCCAAACCACGAATCACGGGCTTGGAGATGCCGCTGCCGGTGGTGATTTGTGACAGGCCGGGCTCATGGGCGATGGCGTCGATGATGTTCGATGATGTGTGGTCGCGGAGTCGCTGTGCGGGCAACACCGTGACGGGTGCAGGGGTCTGGCTCACCAGGGAGTTGCCAGTCAGCCCCACCAGCACCACTTCGTCCAGCATCGCGTTGTCTTCTTCCATCACGAAGTCTTTTTCGCTCACCACCGACAGGTCGACGGTCTCGATGATGGTCTGATGGCCCAGATAGCTCACCTGAACCACGGTCTTTTTCATCGGCAGGTTGCGTATTTCGTAGGTTCCGTCGTCCTTTGTCATGGCGCCGAGTTTCAGTTCGGGCAGATACACTGCCACACCGACTAACGGACTCCCGTCGTGGGCGTCAGTCACTTTGCCGTTCAGCTTCGTCTTCTCGCCGGCGGCATTGGCACTCAGGGATATAATGAGTGCCAGCATAGATATAATTGTCCTCATATGTTTCAATGTTTTTATCAAAAGCGGATTATAATCCGCTTTTTTTGTTGAATATGGATTGAAATTCAATGGGTTTGGTTGTAATTAGACGAAAATGAATCAGATGAAAGTTTGGAAAGATGAAAAACATATTCCTTAATCATGAGAATAAGTAAATACACTTCTCACTTGTCAGTTTAAAGTTGAATGTAAACTCCCATTAGAATGAGTAACTACACTATTTACTTCGTAGAATCTTGTCACGACTACCATCGGTGAATCTCCTGCGCCTCAACAATGCTCAAGCAAGTTTGGCATTGTATTCGGCTCAAACGGAGATTTCGGCAAAGTTCAAACAAGTTTGACTTTGCCCTCGCTGCTCCAAGATTTCACTATTCACTATTCACTTAAAACGTCTTATACACCAACACCAAGCAGACAAAAGTCTCAGACTTTCATCTGCTTTTAGCATGTTCTTCTTTTAAGAAGCATAAAAACTATTGAATCACAGGGGGACCGCGAAGTGGTTGGCTGGTTGAGAATGTACTGGCCAACCTGGAAATGTAAACACAATGAGAGGAGGGCAAAAGCGTCTGCCGGAAGAGAATGGCTGTGAGCGGCACAAACACCATGGGCATGGTGAGTGTCTGGCAGAGTACGCAGTCGTCGTGTACCTTCTCCAGCGTTCCGATATGTCCGTGATGCTGCACATGGTTCTCGCAGTCGACACACACCGTGTGATGGTGTCCTGCATACTCGTGTCTGTGGGTGATAGTCACCGTCAGGCACAGGACGTACAGAACCAGCAGCAATGTGGAAATAATCCTCCTCTTTCGTATGTGTTTGTAAGTTTGCATAAATCTGGATGCAAAGTTACTAAAAATAATCCTTTTCACAAAAGGCAGGTTCTAAAAATTAGCTTTAGGCTGTGTTTAGACTATTTTTGAGCAGATTTGCTCGCAATCTCGCAGAAGCGTAGCGAGCTACGGTTCAAGAGGTTAAGAGCAAAGATGCCAAAAAGAGGCAAACACAGGCAAAGATAATTCTCTTGGAT
>CAMOTI010000089.1 GCA_946625675.1 uncultured Prevotellaceae bacterium
GCTCTCATGCCCATCACCTCATCCCGAAGCTGGGCGACGACCTGCGGGAGGTCGTTGAATGTCAGAATTTCTTTTTCCATAATTTATCACTAATTTGGTGAATCGGCTGCAAAGGAACTCAATGATGCCATGCTGATTCCGATTATTCACGATAATACACGAATAATCATGTCAACATGAAATAATTGGGAAAAAGAGGATTCAAAGAAGGTCACTTATTCAGTTATTAAACGTATATAAGGAATTAGAACAAGATGACCGAATTACGAGAAATGTCTCAATAACGGGCGAAAGTTGATGTTTTTATATATATTTTCGCCCGTTATCGGTAATTTTTAAGAAAAAGTTGCAACTTTGCGGCAAAAATAGGAATATATGCAAAACTTAATTATTGGTCGCAAAGAAGAAATTGCGGATGCTATCAAGTTCTATGTCTCTCATCACACCTTAAAAAAATCGACCTCAGTCCAGTCGAAATGAGGGATGGGCTTCATCTTGAAGAGGTTGAGCTTGTGCTTGCGGTCAATCTTGGCCTTCACCTCAGGGTCATCGCATACACCCGTACGGATATACTTGTCGAGCGCCGCGTAGGTGAATCCGAGGTTGTCCTCATCGGTCTTTCCGCAAAGTCCGTCAGAGGGTGTCTTGTAGACAAGTTCGCGTGGCAGTCCCAGCTCCATGCCCACGGCAAGCACTTCCTGCACGGTGAGCCCTCCCAGCGGGGCGAAGTCGCCAGCTGCATCGCCATAACGAGTGGAGTAGCCCACCCAGTCCTCCGACAGGTTGCAGGTGTTGGCCACCCGTCCGTTGAGCGACTGTGAGACGGCGTATACAGCCGTCATACGCAAACGCGGCGGCATGTTGATGACAGTCTGATTTGCCACTTCCGTGTCAATCGTAGCCAGCTGTTCCTTCACTTCGTTCATAAGCGCCTGATAAGCACCGCCGATATTCACACAACAATAGCGTATGCCGAGATGGTTGATAAGCTTCATGCTGTCGTCGATGTCGGGCTGCACTCCGTTAGGCATGGTGACACCGATGACGCGGTCCTTGCCGAGCGCCTCAGCACACAAGGCGGCAACAACACTGCTGTCCTTTCCGCCAGACACACCGAGCACTGCGTTACAACCCGGCCCGTTCTCCTCGAACCAGTCCCTGATCCACTGGACTACCTGGTCCTTTACTTCTTTTGCATTGAATTGATACATGATGATTATAGTTTAGAGTTGAGAGGGAAATTACTCTTTTTTAGTTGAGAGTTGAGAGTGTGGTTACTATAGAAATAATGGCAAAATTACAGAAATTTCTTCAAACCGCCAAAGAAACAGCAGAAAATGAGGGCAAGCAAAAAACAGGTAGTCCAGTCTGTTCAGAAAAAAAGAAAAATTGGCAACTGAGAGGTGGCAAAAAAGCGCATAATCACGTTAAAAAACGCTAAAAGCACATTTATTCCAGGTTCGTAAAATGGATTATTTTTGTTATCTTCGCAATGAAAAACTGAACAAAAACAACCATTTAACCCTTTAAAAACAACGAAACAATGTCAAAGACAGTAGAAATTCAGATTGAGAAGAGCCGCAATCTTATCAGTGGACTTCGTAAGCATTTAGAGAGCGGTGTGGGCGGCGGTGTGACCCCGTCGGAAATTGACGAAATGGAAGCCAAGCTGAAGGAGCTTGATGCCATCAACCAGGAGTGCGACCGTCTTCGTGCCGAACTCGCGCCCAAAGTGAAAGAGATGAACCGTGTGCTCGACGAGGTGAAGAGCGTATATGCCAATGAGAAGAAAACCCTAAAAGGCTACTATCCTCAGGAGAAATGGTTTGAATATGGAATTCCTGACAAACGGTGAGAACGAGTCATGCATTGACCTTTCTTCGCTCATCTTCATAAAAGAAAACCAACCATCCGCAGACAAATGTGATGTCTGCGGATTTTCTTTTGTCCACACAATGGTAAATTGAAATATTTTGCATAAATTTGCATGTTGTAAAGATAAATCATTACGTAAATAAGTAGATTAAACCATTACGTAAATCAAAAGGTCAAAATAACATGGAAAGAAAGTTCAATTGGAAATACGTGCTCTATGGCGTAGCCGCCATCTTCCTGGTGCTCATCATCTTTGAGCTGGTCTCAGGAAAGGACGCAGAGTCAGAGTCTGCATCCACCCCCTCAACGGAGGTGCCACTCACGTCTGAAAAGCCGAAGACAAAGAAACAGCCGGCGGAAATCGTGAAGGTGACCCCTTCAAAGTCTGACATCTCTGGTCCGCTCCACGGCTATTACGAGGTGGTGGAGCGAAGCTACAAGGTGGTGAACGGCAAGATGAACGTTGAGCTGCGTCGAGTCAAAGATGGATTTCCCCAGCCTTGGGTGACCGGCATGGAGGTCGGCTACTCTGACGGTTACTTCGAGCCCGGATTTTACATAGAGCTGCTCGACGAAGACGGCGACATCCTGACGAAGGATGAAACCAGCATAGTCTACGACCGGAGCGAGTTGCAGTCGCTTGCCTCTCTGAACCCCGACGAGACAGCCACCATCAGCTTCAACACCGGGTCCAGCCGCCCGGCCGGCTTCCGGATCGGCAGCTCGTTCACCGTTCATGAGCCCGACCCGGATGAAGACGAAGATGAGCCCGACGATGATACCCCGGCAGCCAAAGGAACGCTGACGACAACTTCGTCTGCGCCCATATCGGGTAGCAACAGCAGTTCCAGCCGCAGTTCCTCGGCTTCGACTGCCTCCAGCGATGATGACTACGACGATGATTACGACACTGAAGACGATGACGATGATTATGACGAAGACTACGACGACGCTTATGCCGAAGACGATGAGAGCACTTGGCAGAAGGTGAAGAAGAAGTCAAAACGGATGTACAGAAACGCAAGACAAAAGTTCCGCAACTGGCTGGACAAGTGATTTTTAAATTTGAAATTTGAGATTTGAGGTTTGAAGTTTAGCCATGCGGACGATTCTTAACTGACATATTTATTCCAAAAGCGATGAAACATATTATTGCAACAGCAGCAGTCTGCCTTCTGAGCTTTGCCTTGTCGCAGGCGCAGGACAACACAGGCAGACAGCCAGAAACCAGACAGCAGCAACAAGAGGGGCAACGCCACAACATGCAGAACAGACAGAATGGCGGATTTCCAGGATTCCCTGGTGGACAGAACGGGGGATTCCCGGGCTTTCCAGGAGGTGGATTTCCAGGCGGTCCGGGAGGCGGATTTCCGGGCATGATGTTCGGTGCAATGGGCAATATCGACCAGTTCGGAGTGGAGTTCGACGACACACCGCTCAAGGAGGAGGACCACATCGTGACCGACCGCAACGACTCCACATCGCTATATTTCGTAGAGAACCTGGAGTTTGACACGACAATCCGTATCCGCTTTGAAGGGACATCTGCAGAAGTAAGCGGCAACACGGAAGGGTTAGAAGTGAAGCAAGACGGTGCTCACCTGAGTGTCCACACAAAGAAGCACAACGTGGAATATATCCTGAGCGGAAAGAGCACGGACGGCTCGCTTCAAGTGAGGAGCGACCATGCCGTGAAGTTAGTGCTCGAGAACGTGGACCTGACGAGCCAGCGCGGCGAGGCCATCGCCGTGAGTGGCAAGGCCGATGTGTACGTGGTTTTGCCGAAGGGCAGCAGCAGCCGGCTGGAAGACAAGTTCCGTGAGGTGCCTGAACAGAAAGGCCCGTTCGGCATGCCGATTGGCAGCGCACGCAAGAATGAGCCAACTACATACGAAACCGTGAACGGGATGCGGATGAAGAAATCCGAGAACCGTTCGGAGAAAGCGACTGAGAGCTCCGTTGAAGGCGTCCTGACCAGCAAAGGGATGCTCTGCCTGAGTGGCGGTGGCACCCTGAAGGTGAAGGGCCACAACAAAAACGGTCTGAAAAGCAAGTCGCATATGGTGTTCCGTCCCGGCAACGTGGTGCATGTGGAAACGACTCAGGGCAAGGGCATCGGAGCCAAGGGCGACATCCGGATTCTGGGCGGCGTTCTCAACGTGGACTGCAGCACAAGCGGTAAGGACGGCATCCGCAGCGACGAATGTATCTACATCCGCGGCGGCCGCACCACTGTGAAGTCCGGAAACATCGAAGGCAGCGAGGGAATCGAGGCGAAATACAACCTTGTGATCGACGGAGGACTGGTTGAGGTGGCTTCATTCGACGACGCCATCAACAGCGGTGGCAACCTGATCATCAACGGTGGCGAGATATTTGCCGCCGCCGTTCATAACGACGCGTTGGACTCCAACAGCAATCTGGTGGTGAGCGGCGGCACCGTGGTGGCCCTGGGCGGCGGCATGCCAGAATGTGGAATGGACTCCGCCGAAGAGGAAGGTTTTGGCGTGTATGTCAGCGGCGGCACCATCCTGGCGATGGGCGGTATGACCAGCCCATGTGCCAAAGGGTCGACCCAGCCCAGCATCATCTGCGGAGTTGAAGGGATTGACTCCGCCATGGTGTACAGTCTGGCGGGCAAAGACGGCGTCGTCATGCAGGCAACATCACTGCGCAACTACCGCGGCATGGGCACGCTCCTCTTCTCATCCCCTCTGCTGAAAGCAGGAGAGAGCTACACGCTGTTCAAGAAAAAAGCAGAGTCACCCGCAGCCGGCTTCCACGGACTGACATCCGGGCCAGCGAAGAGCGGCAAGCAAGAGGGCGAAGTCGTCGAGACGATAGAAAGCCTCGAGCTCCCCTACTCCCAGGCAGGCCGTCAGTCCATCATGATGATGGGTCCGCCTCCAGGCATGAGCGGCAAATAAGCCAAAGGCTATACGAGCGGCATGATGAAAACTCATATTCATCATGCCGCTCTCGCTTACTCAGATTTTTCTCTGCAAGACAGTGAAAGATTTTGTTGTTTGTTGTGTGCAACCTTACGCAGCCCATCCACACTGGGGGTGTGGACATCCTCGTCCGCACAATCGGCCGGCGAAGCACGGCCAAACCAAGTGCATCCTATCCACACTGAAGATATGGACATCCTCGCCGCCAGCGACGCAGGGCGAACCCCGAAGACAAAACATATTTTTATCTATCCAGATTTTCTGAATATAATTTTCTGGCAATTTTCTTGTTTTTTAAAAATCAAGAAAAAAATAGCGGGAATGGCAATAAAATTCTGATCTATATTATTGATTTTATCGAATATTAGTTTTATCTTTGCCATGCAATTGAAATGTGCGATCATTTCATGTGCGACCAAACTGAGTTATAACCCCAAAAAACATCAATCAGAGCTATGACCATTATGAAAACAAAAACCACCCGCACACTCATGGTGCTTATGACCGGGTTGCTCCTGCTGCTCTCGTCCCTGTCGGCAGATGCTCAGAACCGGAACGGCAGACGCCAGCGGCAGTACCGTCCCAATTCCGCCGTTTCCAAGATCCGCCGACCTGCCGCACCAAGCCCGATCGACGTGCAGGAGCGTACGATCGGCGACCTACTGTTTTTCGCGTACGGATGTCTGCCCGACGAGATTGGCAGTTCCGACGAGGCAAAAAACATGCTGGAGTCCAATTTCGGCTCCTACGAAACCATAAACCTCTATGAGGGGCTCCACCTCAGCGACTCCTACAACTACAGCTACAGAGGAGTTCCGATTGGGGTGTGCTATGCCGACTGGTACGACAACCGCCATTGGTACATCTTCTATTTCGACACGAAGTCTGAGGCACAGCAGTTCTACACCAGACTGGTCGGCGACATCAAAACGGCTGGCATTCCCCTGACCAAAGACGCCGTCTATGGCAGCATGTCGAACCGCAAACGGCCTGTCTCCATATTCAAGATGGTGTATGTAGACCCGCCCGTGAAAGTGAAGGAGGCTGACGGAAGCAATATCCACCTTCAGAACGTCGTAGGCCAATGGGCAGTCGAGCTAGGAGTATATAAGAAGAAATAGCAGCTTCATTCATCTTGAGTGCGCCTTGATATAGGTTAGTCTCATGAGTCTGTAGTCTTTATTTATGATATTTTGTCTACAGACTTGTGGGACTATAAGGAATACGTTTCACGAGGTCTAAGGAATAGAATAAATAATCTCTGGAGTATCCTACTTTTTAGAACATTTTCAGGGATTTAAGCGATACAGCACCCTATGATGTGGGCCAAGTTAACACCTATATTTCAAACAGGTGGATAATCAGGGATATGAGTCTGTAGATAAGGAAACAGAAGTATACCAGCAAGAGAATTGCACCAATGATGTAGAACACAAGAGCCTTCCTGGAGATATGGAAGAAGGGCATTTTTTCGGATTCTACGCCGGCATTGTCTGACGAAGGGTACTCAGCTTCGGGAGAGGATGATTCTGCAACGGAAGAGGATGATTCTTCATCGGGAGAGGATGACTCTTCATCAGGAAAGGATGGTTCTTCATCAGGAAAGAATGACTCTTCATCGGGAAAGAATGGTTCTGCATCAGATGAGGATGATTCTTCGCCAGAAAAGAATGGATCAGAAAGTGCAGATTTAGGGGTGCTGACAGATTCGTCCGCCGAATGTTGTTCAGACATAGAATCAGGCTGCGTCATGCCAGCATGTTTAAGCTGGTATTGACGCGTCATCTCTTCAATGTATGCCTCCCGGCTTGGACCACAATAGCGGGGATCGTAGATGGCAGCCCAGTCAGGCATTTTCGGCTTTGAACTGTCATTAGCATGAGTAAAAAACGAGTTGGCAACGTCTGCAAGCTTCTCGCGCTCTGACGGATCAAGAAAATCCGAAGCACTATAGACATTGCCATCTTCGTCTTCCACCAAGCCCGATTCGCCTAACGGACGAAAGCCTGGAGGCAACGATGATTCTGAGCTCTTTTCATTTGAGGAGGAACCACCCTTTTTTTGATTGTTGTATGCCATTCTTGTGTCTTCTAAGCCAGTTTGGATATAATCTTAGGAATAAAGGCGTTTAAGTGAAGCAACCCAAAGGATAAAAGGGGGAGTCGGGAACGCCAAATACAGACATTCCGGGAGACGCCACACATGGACATTTTCACTCCATGCAGGCTGTTTTAGTTTGAAGACGCACCACAGCGCGTCTCTACAAATCGCGCGTCATCAACGACTCAAAGATATTGCTGAACTGCTGACCGATGCGATAGAGTATGGAAGGGCGTTCCTCATCCGGGCTCTTGACGTTGCTCTTCGTCTCAATGAGGTTGTAGTCCCACCAATAGCAACGTGTTTCAATCGGTTTGCCCTCGTTCTGCTCCTGCTGCTCAAAAGCAAAAAGAAGAGCTCCGTCAGAGGTGTTGAAGAGCCATTCCCGATAGATGTCGATGTCTCCTTTTTCAAATTTCTGTGTGGCAAAATAGAGTTTCCGCTCACCGTCAATCCACTGATAGAAGAAACGGATATCTTCCTCTTCCTCCATCGTTCCTTTTCGTTCCTGGTCGTGATTGATGATTTGGAGATCGTTTCTCGAATTGCCGTTCTTTCCGTTGACTTCAATTTGTTTCTTGGCATCCGCATACATCTTGCGGATTTGAGCCGTTTGATTCGACTGGGCCTGGAGGCTCTGAGTAGCCAGCAGGAGGATTAAGCTTAGCAAAATGGTTCTCATTCGGTTTAATTTTTAATAAAGTTAGACAAAATTTACTCATGTGTGGGAAGGAGCGAGAAATGGGACTTATGCCTCTGTGCGATCCTCCTTCAGCTTTTGCCTTAGGTTCCAACTGAAGGCATGAGCCTCGCGTACAAGCAGGACAGGGAGAGTGAGCAGGAAAATCCATATCCAGTCCTCGAGCGAGATGGGCACGACATTGAAGAAGGAGTTGAGTACGGGAACCTGCACGATGAGGATCTGTCCCACCAGCGTGATGGCGGCGATGATGATGAATCCCTCACACCCTCGGAGGTTGAGTCCGCTTCCTCCCGACTTAAACGCCCTGGCATTGAAAAGATACCAAAAATGGGCGATGACGAAGATGGTGAAGAGCAGCGTGAGCTCATATGGTGTGACAGACCTGTATTCTCCCATGGAAAGGCAGAAGAAGTCGGTCATGCAAGTGATGTCGGCATGATGGAACACATACCACAGCCCGATGAGAAGGAAGAAGAAAAAGAGTCCCACTCCGAAGATGTTGCGTCGCATGTCGCGGTCGAGGATGAAAGCCCTGTGGTTTCTGGGCTTGTCGTGCATCACCTTCTCTGTGGGCGGCAGTCCCGAGAGTGCGAACGCTGCGAACGTGTCCATGATGAGGTTGACCCAGAGCATCTGCGAAACGGTGAGGGGAGACTCCAGACCCATGAACGAGCCTGTGAGCACGAGCAGGCATGCCGCAACGTTGACCGTGAGCTGGAAAAGCAGGAATCGCTGGATGTTGATGAACAGAGACCTTCCCCACTCCACCGCCTTGACAATGCTGGCGAAAGAATTGTCGAGGATGGTGATGTCGCTTGCCTCTTTGGCCACGTTGGTTCCCGCTCCCATGGAGAGTCCGACGTGAGCCGCGTTGAGAGCCGGCGCGTCGTTGGTTCCGTCACCGGTGACAGCCACGATATGTCCTCTCTTCTGCAGCGCCTCCACGAATCGCTTCTTGTCCATGGGTCTCGCACGTGCGATGATCCGTATGTCGTCGGCCCTGCTGAGCAGTTCCTCGTCCGACAGCTTGGCGAGTTCCGGGCCCTCGATGGAGTTGCGTTCGCCGCAGGAGTCGTCCCATATGCCAATCTGGCGTGCAATCTCACGCGCTGTGGCAGAGGCGTCGCCTGTGATGATCTTCACCTGTATGCCCGCCGACAAGCATTTGCCAACCGCATGCTTCACGTCGTCGCGTATGGGGTCCTCGATTCCGACGATTCCCATGAAAACGAGGTTGTCGGCCACGAGTTTTCCGTCACGGATGGGCAGACTGTCGTCGTCCACCACCTGGCAGGCGAATGCCAGCGTGCGCATGGCCTTGTTCTGATATTCCACGAGAGTCTGTTCATATTCTTCCCTTGAATGGCCGTCGAAACGGGCACACATTTCCATCAGAATTTCCGGCGACCCCTTGACGTAAAGAATTTTCTTCCCGCTATGCACGTTGGAGACGACAAGCGAGGCCATGTATTTCCGCTCGGTGGAGAACGGGATTTCAGCCAGCAGCTCCACGTTCTCCCTCATCGTCAGGTAGTCCTGCCCCTTTGCGTTGAGCCAGAGCAGCAGAGCTCCCTCTGTGGGGTTTCCTATGACACGCGGGTTCTTGCCGGAGAAGTCGAGTGTGGCCGTGGAGTTCACGGCCATTGCCTCATTGACGAGGTCTTCTCTGGCGATGAGCGTGTTTCTCACCTGCATCTGGTTTTGCGTGAGCGTGCCGGTCTTGTCGGTGCAGATGACCGTGGCGGCCCCCATGGTTTCGCACGCGTGCATCTTGCGTACAAGATTATTCGTCCGCAGCATCTTGCGCATGGAGTTGGCCAGAGCGAGCGTGATGGCCATAGGCAGGCCCTCCGGCACGGCGACGACTACCAGCGTGACTGCAATCATGACGGTGTTCAAGGCATACGTCATGAGATGCGACATATTCACCTCGGGCAACAGCCAGTCATGAAATCCGACGACAAGCCCCACAAAAATGGCGAAGAAAGCCATGATGACGGCCACGCATTGCCATTTCCTCATCTTGGGGAACTTCCGTATGACGAGCCAGAAGAACAGGGCCGTGATTGGCGCGAGAATCCACACCTGCCATCTCCATTCGAAATAGACGAGCAGCTTGAACACGATGATGGCCCCCGCGAAGCAGTAGCTGATATTGGTGATGAGCTGTCCGAGCCGGTCGAGCTGCTCGTTGAGCGGTGTCTTCACCTTCTTCTGCACCTTGTTTTTCCGTTTGAGCTTGAGTGCCAGTTTCTGACGGGTGGTCAGTTGCTCGGCCTGCTCAGGGTTTTCCTCCTGCTCCTCGTCGATGTCGACGCCCATGATGGACTGCATGATTTTTCCGTTCTCCGTGCGGTCTCCCACGGCGAACACCTCCGCCAGTCCGTGTCCCTCCATGATTTGCGTCCCTCGATAGACACAGTTCGACGGATAAGTGGCCTGCGAGTCGGCGAGCTTCTCGTCCACAGTCTTCTCGTGGACTGGCTCCCCCGTCAGCGAAGACTCGTCCACGCTGAGGTTGACCGCCTCAAGCAAGGTGGCGTCAGCAGGGATTTCCTGGCCGGTCTGCAAGACAAGAATGTCTCCGACAACGACGTCGCATTTGGGGATTTCCACAGTATTACCGTTTCGGATCACCGTCACTTTCTCCCTGTCGTTCACGCGGTTGAGCAGCGTGAACTCATGCTGTGCCTTCAGTTCGAAATAGAATGCCAGTCCCGTGGCCAGGAGTATGGCGACGAAGATGCCGATAGGTTCAAAAAACACGGAAAAGGGCTCATGCAGAGCCCAGTGTTCGTAGGACGAAACACCGACAGCCAGCACCCCCACCACAAGCAGGATGACGATGAGCGGGTCTGAAAATTTATTGAGATAAAGCCTGAGCCAAGATTCTTTCTTAGAGGGAGTGAGCACGTTGCTGCCATGCTTTTGCCTGCTCTCTTCCACCTGTCTGTTGTTCAGTCCCTTATATTGTCTTTTTCTAGCCAAAGTGAATGATTTAAAACATGCGGGGCGACTATCGCCTCGTTTCTTTATGCAAAGTTAGTGATATTTTTTCAGAGAACGGCAGAAACAAGTATTAAAAAAAGATTACAAGAGGAAAGAAGGGGGGGGTAAGTGAAAAGTGAATAGTGAAAAGTGTAGTTACTCTGGAGGGTGGGCTCGGTACGAGTTGGGGGAGTCTAAAGTAGATGGATTTAGAGTGGGAAGAACAAAATGTCAAAGAGCGATGGAAGCAGATGGCGTTGACCGTGCTTCGCCGGTCTTTAGTGCGGACGAGGACGTCCACAACCCCAGTGGGGGTGGGCTCGGTACGAGTTGGAGGCGTTGG
>CAMOTI010000090.1 GCA_946625675.1 uncultured Prevotellaceae bacterium
GACAAGGCTGTTGATTTCACAGAAAGAATCATCAATCCTGGATTCGAGACAAGTATTGAAGGATGGTTCAACGAAGCCGGTTTCAAAACTTATGAGAGGGCTACATGGAAGGGCATCATGGACAACGTATGCATTTCCGGAAACGCTTATCTCAACCTGTTCCACAACGAAGCCAGGACTGGTAGAGTAGTACAGACGCTGAAAGACATTCCAAACGGAGTGTATGCCGTCAAAGCAGGCGTGTTCACCAACACTCCCGGCGCCAACATCTTCGCAAATGAGAATATCGTTCCTGCAGAAGTGAACGAGACAAAATTCTACACCGTATTTACTATTGTGAAGAATCATCTGATTGACTTTGGCTACTACAGCAGCCATGAGAAAGACTTCTGGGCCGTGGTTGACAACTTTTCTATCACATATTATGGCAACGGTGATGATGCTATGTTGTTTTATAAGGAAATGACAGGCGGAGTTTCAGAGGAAGAAACAACAGCAGCCTACGAAAAGCTAAATGAAACAATACTGGCGGCACAATCAATCATCGACTATTTAGGAGGTGACGATTACGACAACCTCGACAAAGAGATTCAGAAGGCAACAGACATGAAAGATAACCGGCAAGCGTCATTGCCGGAAATTTACAGCCAGACAATGGTTCTCAATGAGATGATTAAGAGTGCCAGACAATTCAAAGACACACACGACCTACTGGGCAGGCAGATTGAAGAGCTTGAGCAAAGCATCCGAAAACACAGGGAAACAACTGCCAGTCAGACGCTCAGCGATGCAAAGCAATTGCTTTGGGATGCACAAGATGCATTCTACTACATTGACAACACCACAACAGAGGAGATGAATCAGTATATAAAGCAAATCAGCCATATACTTGAAATCCTGCCATTGCCGGCATTTATTGATCCAAACGGACAACCAGAAGACTATACTAACCACATCATAAACCCTGGATTTGAAAAGCAAATGGAAGGATGGACCAACGAGCCTGCATTTACGGAGTGTAAGCCTACAAACTGGGCAAACATGCTCGACGGAAAATACATGAACGGCACATACTACATGAACCTGTTCTCCCATCCCGATACGGGGCAAGCAGGAACACTCTATCAGACCATCAGTAATTTGCCTGCCGGTGTATATTACATAGGCGCTTCAGTATTCAGCAACAGGGATGGACTTGTGTTTTTTGCCAACAACATAGAGATTCCAATCCCAATCGGTCCAGAGAAACCTCCTTATGGTGATTTCTACGGCACATACATCAATCTTGAAGAGGGAGAAGACCTTACTTTTGGAGTCAGGACAAACACGAAAGTGGAATTCTGGGGCGCTGTTGACAACTTCACCCTCACACGGTATGAGAAAGCAGAAAGCACAGACATCCAATCGGTTAATATAAATCCTAACAAATACGAGATATTCACATTGTCCGGCAACAAAATTGACCATTTGAAAAAAGGAATCAACATTGTCAGAGACAACAAAGGAAACACAAGAAAAGTGTTTGTTAAGTAAGTCAAATACGGCCTCTCTTATATAGGTAAAGAAAACGTCACTCCTTACAGTCATGACCTACTATTTTAAGAAACAACTTATCCATAACATTTCCTGATAGAATTCATCACAATAAAAGTAAAACAAAATATGAGATCTTATATACTATTTTGCATTATCTCACTCATTTGCACAACTGCAAGAGCATACAAAAAAAACAGAATAAACATCACATGCGATGGAAAACAGCGTAATATGCTTGTGTTCACCCCGGATGAGCTACCGAACAACAGCCCACTCTTTATCATCACACACGGAATGGGAGGCAACTCAGATGAACAGTCGGAACGCGATAGAATGTATGAGCTCATCGACACCGCAAAATTCGTTGTAGCATACCCCAAAAGCGACGGAGACTATTGGGACATCAGCGGTACAAAAGACCAGAACTTTATTATCAAGACCATCGACGAGATGGTGAAACGACACAAAATCAACAAAAAACGCGTCTATTGGTCAGGATTTTCCATGGGGTCAATGCTCATATTCCATTGCATGCCGAACATGCTCGACAGAATTGCGGCATTCGCACCCACAAGTGGCATCCAGTTCAGCGAGGAACCATGGACAAAGTGCAAGAAAAAAGTGAACGTCATCGAATGTATCGCATACGGTGACAATGCATTCTATTATGACAAATACAACATACGCGGTTACATGGAGAACATGGCAAAAATGAACAAATACACTAAATACACCAAGAAGTCAGGACACAGAAGTAAAAATGGAATGGCGGCATTCGACGGCGACAGAGAGCTTTGGTTGAACGAAGAAACAGGACATGAAGTGGTGTTGTTCTCATTCAACTATGGAAAAAGTACCCATACACCGGTTGCAGAAAACTCGTACGAAATATGGAATTTCTGCAAGAGATTCCAGTTGGGGAGTCCCATGATTGTGCCGCCAGACCTCAAACTAATCAAAGCAACACCAGAGGACAATTCTTTCGATCTACCACTGACTACAAAGGAGTTTCAATATGAATTCGACAAAAAAATAGACTGTGAACGAATCGTGGCCACACTCACAGGAAAAGATGGCAATATTACTCTCTTGAAAGTGGAGACAGGACTCAATGCAACTATCACCTTCATTCTGCCAGATGGAACAGAACTTCAAGAAGGAGAATACACTCTCACTATTTCCGAAATCAACGACGAGAGGAACATCAAGGCAACAGACATCTCCTATCACTATTACTTCGGCTATACAGAGGTAGGCACCGACACAGAAGGCAACTCACCTGCCATCGTCTATAAAAAAGCATTTTTGCAAGCAATGGAAAATGCAAAGAACACATTCTATCAGACCGAGGGCGAAAGCTACTCCACAGCCGAAGCACTTAGAAGTGATGTGAAATCAATGATTGACACCTACGAATCGCTCACATCAACCTCACCGACCGTTTACGAAGAAGCTACAAACAAGTTGAATGAAGTAACGAAGACGCTCCAGACAAGGAAAACAAACCTTGACAACTATTTTATGGCAAGAGAAAGAGTTGAGAAAATCATCAATCAATACAAAGATGACGAGGCCATCAGCCAATCAACACTTTTCCAACGTCTGCTTAGCCATTATGAATACTACGACCTGCCCGAGAAATACATGGTGAGAGATGCAAAACTAATCACAGCAACTGAGAACCTCAACGAGATTGCCGACAAATTCCTTAATGACCTGGCCACCGGCATACAGTTTGTCAGCCAAGATAACAGCACTGTAAGAAGCACATGTTTCTTTGACTTAAGTGGAAGAGCCGTTGAAAAACCGGAGAAAGGAATATTCATTATGAAGACAACATTCGGAAACGGAAAGACTGAAACAAAGAAAATCATCATCAATTGAATTTAAGATTCTAATTACGTTAATTCTTTGCCATCTATTAACATCACAACTCCACATGAAAAGAAGCATATCATTCTTTCTGCTAATACTGACCATAATCCCGCTCGCTCAGTCACAGCGCCAAATTACGTCTGGCACATACATTTCTGGCAGTTCACTTGAAGAGGATTTCCTACAGCCTCCCCTGTCGGCCAAGCCCATCATGATTTGGCAGTGGATGGATGGATTGGTATCAGAAGCCGGAATCACTGCCGACCTTGAGGCGTATGCAGAAGCTGGAATCGGAGGCGTGCAGCAATTTCTCGTAGGAGGTCCGTCACAGGTGATGGCTTGCGATACTGCAAATGCGATTGGTACGGAAAATTGGAAGCATCTCATGCGGCATGCCATCAAAGAATGTGCCAGACTGGGGCTGACTTTCGGCACACACAACTGTCCGGGATGGTCATCAAGTGCATCCACACAGGTTGACCCGGCATTTTCCATGCAGAAAATCGTGTGGACTGACACGGTTGTCAATATCAGGAAAAACCAGAAAAAACTACAACTACCAAAACCAAAGATTGATACCCTATACAATTATTATCAAGACATTGCGTGGATTGCCTGTCCTGACGACTCTATCATCAGGACTGAAGATATTATAGTGTTCGACAGCGTATCTGTCCATGCTTGGATGAAGCGTGTCAAGAATGAAGGTAAGAAGAAACACAAGGACAACTGGCATCTTTACCGGTTCGGTCACACCACAAATGGCAAGACAAACTATGCAACAGCACCTTCAGGAGGAAGAGGTCTCGAATGTGACAAGATGAGCAAAGAAGCCGTAAGGCATTTCTGGTCCACATACCCGTCATTGCTCACAACAATTGCCCCCGAGGAAAACGGAAAAACCTTTCAAAGACTTGAAATCGACAGCTATGAGGCTGGTGGACAAGAGTGGACCAAACGGATGCCGGAAGAATTCATGAAACGGAGAGGTTATGACATCATCCCATGGCTTCCAGCCATCATCGGAAAAACCATAGAAGGAGAGAATCAATCAAAAAAAACAAGACGTGACTGGCAGGAAACCGTCACCGACCTCTTTGCTGAAAACTATTATGGCTACATGAGCCAATTATCACACGAGCACGGGATGAAGTTGTTGGTACAACCTTACGGAACCGGTTCCTCCAAACCATTCAATCCAATCAACACCAGCAAGATTGTCAGCCACCTGCGACACGACGACCCCGTATGTGCTGAATTCTGGTCAAAACCAGACAGTTGGGGATGGAAAGACATACCGAAAGTGGCAACAGCAGCCAGAAAATCCGGAAAGCAAATCATCTATGCGGAAGGATTCACCTGCTGGCCATTACATGCTTGGAAAGACGACCCTGCTGACCTCAAACACACAGCCGACAAAGCATTCTGCCTGGGCATCAACAAACTGATGCTGCATGCCGCAGCCACCAATCCCTGGGTAAATGTCAAGCCCGGGATGACTTTCGGATACTGGGGAACATGGTGGACACCTGGACAAACTTGGTGGAAAGACGGGGCACCCTCTCTTTTCAGCTATATGGCCAGATGCCAGACGCTTTTGCAAAGAGGAGTATTTGTAGATGACTTTCATTCCAAAACGCCAACCGTAAGCATCGGCAACGAAGGAATACAGTGGATTCACAGAAAAGAAGGAAATACTGAAATCCTGTTCCTTTTCAATGCTTCGGACAGCATCATCACACCAACCATCTGTATAAAAGACTGCAACAAAAAACCAGAAATATGGAATCCAGAAAACGGATTTATTGAGGAAGCAAGTGCTTGGGCAGCAGAATCCAACGAAGTAAAAGTGATATTGCCAATGGATGGAGGAGAGTCTACTTTCATTGTGCTCCGTGAAAAGACAAACCAGCATGGGCCCGGACTTTCTGTAAAAGAAGAAAAAATGAATCAAGCGATTATAATTGACAACTCCTGGACTGTCATATTTCCTGACTACAAGACCATGCTGTTTGAGCAACTGACCCCATGGAACGAACATACAGACAAGGACATCAAATATTTCTCAGGCACTGCCACTTATATCCGTAAAGTGAACATAGAGGAAACAAACGACAGCAACCGCTACATATTGAGTCTTGGAGTGGTGAAGAATATGGCGACAGTCATCATAAACGGACACCGCTGCCCCACCCTCTGGCATCCCCCTTTCCAAACAGACATCACAGAATTCATCAGCGAAGGTGAGAATATCATCAAGATAGAAGTAACAAATCTGTGGGTAAACCGCCTTGTCGGTGATGAGCAGGAAGAAGACGACATTGAATGGTCAGAACCAGTGAGATTTGGTGCGACAAAAAATAGTCCAGCCATAGGACGGTTCATGGCAAAAGAGCCAGACTGGCTGAAAAAAGGACTGCCAAGACCATCAAAGAACCGAAAAGCAGTTGTATCATTCAAATTCTTTGAAAAGGACGAGCCTCTCCTCCCATCAGGACTTCTTGGACCTGTCACCATCAACGTTGCCAGAAAGCAGACAATGGATGAATAACTATTCGGTTTCATGTCAATCAGCATATTTGCTGTATCGTTGTGACTTGTAATTAATGTCTCAATCATTAGCACTGATGTAACAAACTGATGCATAAAAGGCTTCGACTATTTGTATTTTCATCTTTTAATACTATATTTGCAAAAAAATCTCACAAATATGAAAAAACTACTACTATCAACGCTGTTGGCCGCATTATTCATCGGCATGCATGCCCAGGAGGAAGAACTACCCGGGATTCCTGACACCATCAAGCTCACCACCGCCAAGGTGAACAACATGTACAAGGAGAAAAAAAAGAACTACGTGAGCGTCCACGACCCGAGCGTCGTCTACGACAGCGTTTCGAAATACTATTATATCTATGGTTCCCACATAGGCGCCGGCCGCACGAAAGACCTTCAGAACTGGAGCGGCGTAGGCAACAACATATTCGGAAAGATGGTGAATGGCACGCCCACGACAGTGAGTGCCGACCAGGCTTTCCGCACCCACACGACGAAGAAAGTGAAGGCCCTGCGCAACGGCGAGGTCGTGGAAGTGGACTTCGGCAACTTCGACGCCACCGACTGGCACTGCTCCCTTCCCGGCAACGACGGCAACGCATGGAGCGTGTGGGGCAACATGTGGGCACCCGACATCATCTACAACAAAGTGATGAAGAAATGGTGCTTCTACCTCAGTCTCAATGGTCCACAATGGAACTCCGTCATCGTGCTCATGACCTCAAGCTCTATCCAGGGCCCGTTCGTCTATGAAGGCCCCGTCGTGTTCTCCGGGTTTAAGAGTGCCACCGACACCCGCATCGACTGGAAAAAAACAGACTTACAAGTGGCGTTGGGAGAACTATCTTCCCTTCCTACCAGATACCGTCAGAACAACTGGGGAAACTACTGGCCACATGCCATCGACCCCTGCGTCTTCTACGACGAGGAAGGGCAGCTATGGATGAGCTATGGCTCATGGAGCGGCGGCATCTACGTGCTGAAACTCGACAACGAGACCGGCCTTCGTGACTACACCGCCACTTATGCCGTGAAGAACGACGGAAACGGCCGTCCAAACAGCGACCCCTACTTCGGAAAGCAGATTGCCGGTGGATACTATGTGTCAGGTGAAGGGTCGTACATCCAGTACATCAACGGCTATTACTTCCTCTTCGTCACCAACGGCGGCCTGTCGGCAAAGGAAGGCTACGTGATGCGCGTGTTCAGAAGCAGGAAGCCCGACGGCCCGTACACCGACCAGAAGGGGTCCAGCGCCATCTACCCCAACTACCAGATGAACTACAGCACCCGCGACGCCGAGACCCGCGGCAACCTGATTGTCACCTCACATAACGGCCTGGGCTTCCAGACCGTAGGCGAAGTGGCCCAAGGCCACAACTCCGCCATCGTGGACGACAAAGGCCGTGCGTTCGTGGTCTACCACACCCGCTTCAACAACGGCGGCGAGGGCCACCTGGTGAAGGTCCGCCAGCTCTTCACGAGCCAAGGGGGCTGGCTGCTGGCCGCCCCGTTCGAATACAACGGCGAGACCATCACGCAGGACTCCATCGAAAACGGCTGCAAATTCGAGAACTGGCAGATACCTGGGGAATATGAGCTGATGCGTCTTCGCTACAAGCTCGACAACGGCAACCTTGAGTGCGTGACACCGGAGAAAATCGAGCTGCACGAAGACGGCACCATCACCGGCGCCGCCAGCGGCACATGGAAAATAGTGACCGGGAAGGGATACATCAACATCAGATTAGGCGGCATCAACTATTCGGGCGTGGTGCTGGAGCAGATGTACGACGGAACAACGATCAAGTCCATCTCCATCACAGCCTCGACAAGGAGCGGCACAGCGATATGGTGTGTGAAGATGCAGCCCCAATACGCCATCGCCTACAACGTGAAGAACATCACCTCACCCATACGCGCCTACTCCACACTCAAGGAGAACGTGAACCTGAATGTAGAGACCCAGTACGGAGTAGACTACGAGTGGACTTCCTCCGACCCTGAGGTGCTGTCGAACACAGGAGAAATCCATCCCCGCGACACCATTGCGACAGTCGTCATGACCAACCGCTTCTCTTGCGGAAACTATTACTACGAGCGCGACTATAAAGTGAAGGTGAAAGCCGAACCGA
This sequence comes from uncultured Prevotellaceae bacterium, assembly GCA_946625675.1. Taxonomy (GTDB): domain Bacteria; phylum Bacteroidota; class Bacteroidia; order Bacteroidales; family Bacteroidaceae; genus UBA3839. The sequence goes on from CAMOTI010000090.1 coordinate 8,103, forward strand.
CCGGCATCGAGGAAATCACCGGGACAGGCACCCTTCCTAAAGGCATCTATAATCTGGCAGGCCAACGCATTCCCGTTGATTCAGCAGACGCATTGCCGAAGGGCATTTATATCATCAGCAGCGAGGGTAAAGCCAAAAAGGTGATGATCAAATAGATTTACGATTTACTATTTACGATTTATTTTTATTTGGTTATTTAGATATTAATCAATTTTACATTTACGATTGAGCATATACGGTTTATTTAACTATTTAGATTTTAAACAATTATCAATGAAAATAAAGACAGCAATCACACTCCTGCTATTCGCCATCGTCATTTCAGTCAAGGCACAAGGCGGACAGGAACAATGGATCAAGAACGGCAACCGCAACATCTACGGTGTGCTCAACATACCTGAAGACGGAAAAAAGAAACACCCCATCGCCATCATATCCCATGGTTTCAACGGAAGCCACCATTACGGCAAGAACTACTTCGAGCCGCTTGCCAGCCTTGGGTATGCCTGCTACACCTTCGATTTCCCCTGCGGATCGGTCAACAGCAAGAGCGACCCCAACACCATGAATATGTCGGTGGTGGATGAGCAGCACGACTTAGAGGCTATCATCAAATATTTCCGTCAGAGAAAGGATATCGACAAGAAAAACATCGTAATTATAGGTGAAAGCCAAGGAGGCTTTGTCTCAGCAATGACAGCAGCCAAACGTCCGAAACACGTCAGCAAGATGATTCTGGCATTTCCGGCCCTTTGCATCCCTGACAACTGGAACAAACGCTACCCCACCCTGGAGAGCATTCCCGACACCACCCGGCTCTGGAACGTTCCGATGGGAAAGCGGTTCTTCCAGGAACTGCATCACATCAACGTGTTCAATGAAATCGGCAAATACAAAGGCCCTGTCTTGATCGTACAAGGAGACGAGGACAAAGTGGTTTCGATGGAAGACTCTAAAAAGGCGATCAGTATTTACAAGGATGCCCGGCTTCATGTGATTAAAGGTGCAGGCCATGGCTTCAAGGAACAAGAACTGCAAGAGTATTTCCAGCAAATAAGACTTTTCCTGAACAAATAGCTTTACGAAACAAGGAATAGTAACACTTTTGATCGTGATCCTGATGACGATAGCTCCATTCGCCATATCCGTCAAAAGGAAAACGGATTCAAGAGGTTCAATGCGATGGAAATTTTGAGATAATCCATACTGCCAGCAGTCAAAAGTGAAGAAAATGCAACCTCGCACTGTTTTTAACATTCAATCTGCTTGATTGTGATAACAATCTCATACCTTTGCAAAAGAACAGAAACCGCCATTTCAGAAATGGCGGTTTCTGTTCTTTGAATATATGGGTAAACTTCGTTTTTCTGCATTGTTGCTGAAAAACGCGGTTTTTTGTGTATATTATGGAATAATTTTTGTAATTTTGTAGTTTTGAAAGAGGCGTGCCGTAAGCCGGCCAAATGAAGGGCTGCGACCCGGCAAGCTGTCAAACATCATCCGCGAACCAGAAAAAATATTGAGGTGGGTATGCAGAACTCAAGACTCGCCAGCAGCCTCGCCAATATCCACTTCACAGCCTTCCCTATCCATCATCCCAGGTGCTATTTTCAGTGTGTGGCACAACATTTCTGGGGCCATCGTGGCATGATTGTTTGCAAGAAAGCAATAATCTATAGTCAACAGGAAAGAAATCATCCTGCAGGAATAATTCAATCCGACATAAACTTTTTTGAACACCCCTATAAACATAGCACTACTTGAAAAAAATCTATTTTCAATCCACATCATCAAAAACACATCCAAATATAACAAAAACAAACGACCAAATGTTAAATTTATAAGTTTATAATATTTTTTTTCAGAAATGGAAATGGGAAATTAACATTTATTGTTAACTTTGTAATTAGTATATAATCTTATTTGCCAATAAATTAATATAATGCAATAACACTATGAGAAGAATTCTATTAATGTCAGTGGCTCTGATGGCCACACTCTGCACGTTTGCCCAGGATGTGACTTATCTTGATGCTAACGGCAAAAGCCAGACACTTTCCAGTGGCGGGTACGAAACGATTAGTTCTCAGAAAGAATTGACCAATGGCTGGTATGTGTTGGACAAGAGCACGGGATTAAGCGGCCGTATAACTGTAACAGGAACGGTCCATCTGATTCTGAAAGACGGATGTACGCTGACGGTCCCTATAGGCATCCAACTGATAAAAGGCAACAGCCTGACTATTTACGGTCAGGAAAAAGGCACCGGCAAGTTGACAATTGGCCCGTGTAATGATTACGAAGCCGGAATCGGAGGAAACAATCACGAAGAGGCCGGCACTCTCGTCGTAAATGGCGGTTATGTGGAGGCCACGGCAGGTTATTCAGCCGCCGGCATCGGCGGCGGTGCCCAGGGTTACTGGGCTGGTAACTATGGTAATGGCGGCACAGTCGTGATTAACGGCGGCACAGTCATTGCCAAAGGCAATGAATATGGTGCTGGAATCGGTGGCGGTGGCAACCACATATTTGCAGAAACCGCGATTCCTGGTCGTGGCGGCGACGTGACCATCAACGGCGGCAACGTGACTGCCATAGGCGGAGATAGAGGTGGTTACGGTATCGGCCCCGGACGTTCGGCGGGCAATGAAGGTGAGCCGGGTACGCTCTCGCTTGGCTGGCGTAACGATACCGACCGAATCTATATGTCGTCGGTGAAAGCCACGATAACCATGACCTCGGATTTTCTGTATGAGGACACGAAAGAGACGGCCACTGCAGACAACCTCAACGGTCGCACCATCATTCCTCCGGTATCATCCTTGCCCAATCCAAAGGTGAATGGCGATGTGAACGAGGACGGCAGCGTTGACATTTCAGATATTGTTGCCGTCATCAACCATATTGCCGGCATCGCATCCTATGAAGACGCAGATGTGAATGGCGACACCTATGTAGACATCTCCGATATCGTGGCGATTATCAACATCATAGCCAACGGCGGAAGCGGGAATAATCCACCCCCGCCCGTTGAGGATGACTTTGCAGTGGCAGCCGGCCTGTGTCCAGACTCCAACCATCCACATACTATCGACTTAGGCGGAGAAATGTACTACTCGTGCTGCAATGTGGGCGCCTCCGCTCCATGGGAATACGGCAGTTACTACGCATGGGGTGAGACGAATGAGAAGGAGACCTATTATTGGGAAACCTATCAGTATGGCTCCTCAGCGACCTCATGCAATGATATCGGGCATAACATAGCCAAAACCCAATATGACGTAGCATACGTGTTGTGGGGTGACAACTGGCAGATGCCGTCCAGAAGCCAGTTGGACTTCCTCACCAGGAAATGTAAGATAGAGTGGATGGGACTGAATAACATCATCGGTGTGAAATACACCGGTCCAAACGGAAATTCCATTTTCCTTCC
>CAMOTI010000091.1 GCA_946625675.1 uncultured Prevotellaceae bacterium
TACATAGCTCGCTATGCGCCCTCAAATGCTAACAAAAATCCACTCGCATAAAATCAAAAATCAATCCGACATAATTTATAGAACACCCCTAAAAATTATATTTTTCTTTTGGAATTATAGTCAGTTTTTTATAATTTTGCACAGTGGATGAAATCCACAACTTATTTCCATATAGCATCACAATAATGAACACAGACAACCAAGAGAGCCAGTTCCTGCCATCCCATCATTCGGAAGGGACGGAACTGAGCGAGAGAGAGAAGATGGAGGCAGGACTCGTCTACAGTTATGCCGACCAGGAGCTGATCAGCCGCAAGAGCCGTGCAATCAGATGGTGTGAGCAGTTCAATGCCATCGACGGGACAGACTATCAGGCACAATACGAGTTCCTCAAGCAGATGCTGGGAGCCGTGGGCAAGAACGTGTGGATTGCCAAGACCTTCGGATGCGACTGCGGCAAAAACATCTTCATCGGCGACAACTTCACCGGCAATTTCAACCTCACCATCCTCGACATCCGTGAGGTTTTCATAGGCAACAACGTGATGATAGGTCCCAACACGCTCATCAGCACCGTGGGACACCCCCTCTCGCCTAAAGCGCGCCGCAACTACGAGGCGCAGGCCCTGCCGGTATGCATCGGCAACGACGTGTGGATTGGAGGCAACGTCACCATCCTGCCGGGCGTTTGCATCGGCAACAACGTGGTGGTGGCTGCGGGAGCCGTGGTCAGCAAGGACGTTCCCGACAACTCGCTCGTGGCGGGAGTGCCGGCTAAAGTCGTTAGGACGCTGACCGACGACACGCAGGAGGAGAGCCCCATACGCGACATCTACCTGGCCGGCGGATGCTTCTGGGGAGCAGAGCACTTCTTCAAGCTTATAGACGGTGTCGTGCAAACGGAGGTGGGATTCGCCAACGGAAACACTGACAGCCCCACATACGAGGAGGTCTACACCGACACCACCGGCCATGCGGAGACCGTACACGTGAGATACGACTGCACGAAGGTGTCGCTCGAATTTCTGCTCAACATGTTTTTCAAGGCCATCGACCCCACAAGCATCAACAAGCAGGGGCACGACGAGGGAACTCGCTACCGCACCGGCGTGTACTACACCGACTCCTACGACCTCGCCACCATCAACAAGGTGTTCGTCAGGGAGCAGGCAAAACTCCAGGCAAGAATCGCAGTGGAGAAAGAGCCCCTGAAATGCTTCTACCCCGCATCGGACTACCACCAGGACTATCTCGACAAGAATCCGCAAGGCTACTGCCATCTGCCGCTTGAGCTCTTCGTATTTGCAAAACGGGCCAAAGACCCGTCGAAGCGTGAATCGGCAACCAAGTCATGACGAATCAACAAACAGGGCACAACAATCTTGAGGAAGGAAACGAAAGTACGCTCAGCATGCCGGATTCCTTGGAAGCCATCAGGGAAAGATGCCTGTACGCAGAAAATGAAAAAAAACACTTCTCTACCATTGCGGTAAAGAAGTGTTTTTTTGTTTGTACAAAAGTCTCAAATCCTTATTCCTCCCAGCGGAAGACGGCCCCGTTCACCCTGGCCGGGTCTGCACCTTTATAGTCCATGGAGTAAGGACTTCCTGTTGTCGGACTTTTTCCGATATACTGATGGGTACGCATCGACATGAGCATGAACTCCTTGTTCAGGTAGTCCTGCCACATAAAGACCTCGGCCTTCGACTCGTCGTTGGTCAGGCGGACATCGCCCGGAAGGCCAAAACCGGAGACGAACACATAACGGCCGTCCTCACACTGCAGCACCACCTGCCCTTTGCCTTTGTCAATGATATGGAAGTAGGTCTGCTTGCTTTTGTCGTCCGCACGGGTGTCGTACATCAGTCCATGCGGCTGAGCATGCATCGGCTTGCCGGTGGCGAGGTTGATGATACGGAACTTCTTGCCGTAAGGGATGTTCCCACTGCGGTCGGCATCTGGCTCGTCCACTGTGAAGTTGTCGAACTCGGCATAACCGCCGTTACCGCCCTTCACGTTGAAAGCGAACAGCGCGGCACGCGAACCCTGGAAGGAGATGAGCTGATAGCTGAGCTTCATCTCACTGCCCAGCTGCTTGAAGCTGGCTCCGTCGAAGGAGTATTCATAATGCGCCTGGTTGTTGTCGAAATCACCGACCATCCGCAGATATATCTTCTCTATGTTGTCGGCAGGCATGTCGATGGTGTCGTTGACCGCCTGCTCGAAATATCTCAGCGTCTGGCTCTTGCCGTTCTTCACGATGCCGATCCAGGAGCAAGGTACGTTGATGTTGCCGAGTCCTGCCACGTCGCCGTCTTTCATGTTCTTGGTGTACATCTCAACCGTGACGACCGACTTCGGGCCAATCACCCTTTGAGTGAGTGAGTTGCGCGCCCACATCAGCTGCTCGGATGGCATTGTCTTCAACCTCAGACGGCCTTTCGTCAGGCTCCACATCGTGTCGTCCGGGTTGTGGTTCCACTGCCATACACGGCCAAGCGCCTTGCCGTCGAAGTTCTCGTTACGCTCATAGGCTGCATGCGGTTCGACAACGACGTCGATGTCGGGTTTCAGCCATGTGCGTGGCGAGCGACCGAGGTTGCCTTCCAGTCCCAGCATCGGCCATCCGTCTTTCCAGGTCATCGGAGCCAGCGTCACAGTTCGTCCTATCGAGTGGAAGTCCATCATCAGCAGCGCGTACCACTCCCCTTTCTGAGTCTGCACGATACCTCCCTGGTGGATGTTGGTGCAGGCGGTGGCGTTCTTGTCAACTCCTGGGATGGTGAATTTCGTACCGTCGGGCACGATACGTCCTCTCACCTGTGTCAGGGGAGCCGCATAGTAGCCGAAGGTCTCGTCGGCGGTAATCACGCATGTCTCATAAGGTCCCCATATACTTTTGGAACGGGAGCACAGCGTGCGGCCGTTAGGACGGTAGTCGGTGGAGATGAGGTAGTACATCCCGTTGATCTTATACATGTGATGGCCTTCGCCCACGGCGCTGCCGTTCGGGATAATCACCCGCTCGGTGCTCTCTATCGGTCCGCTCATGTCGGGCTTGAGCTCCGTACATTTCACTTCGCCGTAGCCGTGGATGGCATAGATCTTGCCGTCGTCGTCGAAAAGCACGCTCAGGTCGTAGATATTGCCTTCCATGTTATGGTGCTCCCACGGTCCATGGATGTCCTTGCTGGTGAAACACTGCAGGCCCTTGCCGTTCACGTTGGAATAGACATAGAACTGTCCGTTGGCATAACGGATGCATGGAGCCCAGATGCCCTGGCCGTAGATTTCCTGGTGGTTGCGGAGCCAGAAGCGGTCCTCCGTGAAGTCGAAGCGGTCGAAGCAATAGCTGATGTTCTCCCAGTTCACAAGGTCTTTGGAATGGAGTATCACCAGCCCCGGTACGGTGTGCATGGTGGTGCCTGCGAGGTAATAGTCGTCCCCCACCCGGATGATGTCGGGGTCGGAAAACTCATCGTAAAGCAACGGGTTGGTGAACGTGCCGTTCCCGTTGTCGGCGGTCCATGACTTCGGTTGCGCCGCCATGCTCATGGCAGTGCATAATGCAATAAACAAAGTAATAATTCTCATAATTTAGGGTGTTAATTAATTTGCAATCCATAAAAAATATTTTGCAAATATACGGATTTTATCGCATTTATCCCCTATAATTACGTTGAAACTTGCCGAAAAAATCAAAAGGGTAATCAGCAACAAAAAAGCATCACAACATTCTATTGGGTTACGAAGTGAGATAAAAAACAGTCTCACCGTATGTTTCACATGAATGTCATTCATGGCTGACTATCGTCTTGTCTTCTCGTCCACTTGTCTTCTCGTCTTCATAAAAACGAGGCAGCCTACTTTTTAATTAGTGCCTTGAACATCTGATTGACGCACTTTCTCTTCTGTTCCATGTTCGGATGGACATAGAGGTTGAGCGTCGTGCTGATATTGGCATGGCCAAGTATGACGCTGACGGTTTTGTAATCACATTGGCTCTCTATGCATCTTGTTGCGAAAGAATGACGCAGCCCGTGAAATTTCAAATTTGGAATGCTGAGTTGCTTCAGAAGTTGTTTGTAATAGTTGCGGTAGGTACGAGGTTCCGTCGGCTTCGCCTCATTGGTTATCACAAAGTAGTTGTCATTCATCAGTTTTCTCAAGGGACGCAGTAGTTTCATCAATTCCTTACTGATTGGTATATCACGGATGGAGTTCTTGGTCTTGGGTGAGCCGATAACAAGTTCTGTGCGTCTTTCGTCTCCTTCGATGATGTAGATTCGTTCGATGGTTCTGCCCACATGGATGGTCTCTGTGTCCAGGTCTATATCGCTCCACTTCAAAGCGCATACCTCACCGATACGCATTCCTGTACTCAGGCAGATGTAGATACCGAGGTTACGGAATGTGAAGTTGTCGGTGACGTACTGCATCAGCTTCTTCTGATGGCCGATACTCAGCACCTCCAACTCCTTGTTCTTCTGTTCTGTAGGGTACTTGACGTTCCAGTCGGTAAATTCCAGCAATCCAGCTTTCATGCCATGCTTCTGAATCATCTTCAGGACAATCAAGATGTCTTTCACCGTCTTCTGGCTCAATCCGTCGTTCAACTTCTGAAGCGCAAAGGATTGAACGTCATCCTCAACCAAATGTGACCTGTCGCCAAAAGCTGGGAGAATGTGATTCTCCAAGATAAGGGCATAAGCCGACATAGTTGACTGTTTTACATACTGCTGCTTGTCACGCTTCCAGAGTGCAGCAACTTCTCTAATCGTTTTCTTATCCATAATGTTCTCTTTTAGGGTTATATTTATTTATATTACAATGAATAGACTGTATGATTAGAGAGGTTTTTCAGATTTTCGTATGGTGATTCCTTCTATTATCACCTGCGGCCTTCTTCATCCCGGCAGAACATCGGCAGGGGTTGTAGGCGCCTCACCCGCACAAAAGACCGACGAAGCACGGTTCGTCCGTCCAAACTGGGGTTGTGGACGTCCTCGTCCGCACAATCGGCCGGCGAAGCGCGGCCAAACAATAATACAAGATCTTTTACCACACCAAATCCCGAAGTACCATTAGAGAAACAGAAGCACCAAAGTCCCAACTTTGAGATTCCCAGAGTTTAAGGATGAGTGGGAGTTACACCCAACAACAGACTTTTTTGAATTTAAGAACGGGCTTAACCCTGACTCAAAACGCTTTGGTTCTGGGACTAAGTTTATTTCAGTTATGGACATCCTTAATAATCGCTACATAACTTACGATAAAATTAAAGCTTTTGTTGAGCCAAAGGGGAGTGACTTGAATGAATTTGGCGTGAATTACGGTGATGTCCTTTTTCAACGTAGTTCAGAAACTTTGGAAGATGTTGGCAGAGCAAATGTTTATCTTGATAATAAAACCGCATTGTTTGGCGGATTTGTTATAAGGGGTAAGAAAATTGGAGAGTATAACCCTTTATTCTTCCGCTATCTTCTTGCCAGTCCACATGTTCGAAAGAGAATTGTGGTAAAAGGAGCAGGTGCTCAACACTTTAACATTGGTCAAGATGGGCTAAGCAAGATTTCCATCTTTGTACCAACGACAAAGGAACAAGAGCGTATTGCCAAATTACTTGATCTTATAGATGAACGTATTGAAACCCAAAACAGGATAATTGAGGACTTGAAATCTCTCTCTGATGTCATTGGTGAACGTTTGTACACTCCTTCAGAAAAAGAATCATGGCAAACGTACAA
>CAMOTI010000092.1 GCA_946625675.1 uncultured Prevotellaceae bacterium
GGATTTCATTTCATAGGATTCTGTCGCGACTCGGCCATTTAAAAGCAAGCTTTTATGGCTCTCGCTGCTCCAGAATCTGTCACCTCCTACAGGTCCGTTGCAACGATTGTCGGTTTTGTCATTCTCACATGCTTGAATGTATTGCATATACTGCGACCCGTCATTTTGTCAATTTCTTTAGATTTTGATAACTTTCTTTCTACATTTGTAACATTGTTTATTTGATACTTTTTGCTAATAGTTTATTAATCAGCTAAATAACTTTTTGTTACTTTTTTTAAAATTAGTGTTACCTATTTAAAAATATTATTAAAAATTACTTCGTAACTTTGCACCGTGAAAAATTTAGATAAGTTTTTGGGAATTATTGTCAAGTGGCTATATTAATTGGTTTGAATAGAAATTAAAGTATTTTATTAACAATAAAAATTTTTTTAACTTAACAAAAAATGAAAAAGTATTTGCTTTTAGTCTTATCCATCTGCATGGGAACTGTTGCGAGTGCGCAGAGTGTCTATACGTTGGCGACGACTTACAAGAAAGGGGCGAATCACGGACAACAGCGACTCGTCTCCAACGATGAAAGAAACATTTGTTTCAGAACTATCGCAGACAGAATGTATGCGGATCTCAACCCTGCAACACATCCGGGCGGTATGAATGTGGTCCAATCCAATAACTTCGGCGGATTCACTCAGCAGGGAGGAGAAGAGGCTACGTTGGTAGGAACGGTACTTAACCAATTGCCTTGGATTAACAAACAAAGCAACTCCGCTGAAATACCTGGGTGGCTTGGCAGTAATGATAATCAGACTTATTATGGTAACTTGTCGGGAAATGCCACTCATTATGTGGATTTGACTGGCTACAGTGAGTTACGTATTTTCCGCTCATCAGATGCAGGGTTCCGTGCCTTTTTCTGGAATGACGATAATGGGACTACTCAATTTGGTTCTGGTAACAACGGAGTGACTTGGAATGCTGATGGTAATTATTGGAGCCTTGATTTGTCTAAAGCACCGACTTATCAAGGTAAGATATATCTCAAATGTATCAAATCGATGTATCAGACTGACTGCAACACCGTCACAGACATCCAAGTTTACAAGACTGAGTATGTAAGAGCCCTTCTTCAGGAGGATGTGCTCAACACGCTTCCATGGATTAAAAGAGACGGCAATGTACAAGAAAATCCTACTTGGTACGTGGGTAATCCAAATGCAGATTCAGACACATACTATGGAAACTATTCCAGTGATCCTACTCATAATGTGGATTTATCTGCATACGATGAATTACGTATATATCGTACTAATGAAAACGGATTCCGTGCTTTCTTTATCAATGCGGCTGGAAACGGTACTAATAATATAAATGATAATTCTAATGGAGTAGTATCATGGAATGCAGCTGGTAAATATTGGACTGTCGACCTCTCTAAAGTTGAAAAGAGTGATGGTAAAGTTCTGCTGAAAAGCATCAAGTCTACATCGTCCGGAAACAATGATGCTAACACTGTTACCAACATTACCGTCTGCCAGCTCTCACCAGCTACTATTTTCCGTCCAGCCAAGTGTACTTACACTTACGACCCTGTAAGGGAAGTGGGTACTTTCTCTTATTCTAATGTGCGCACGGGTAATGCCGCTGTCAACCTCTTCAACAACCTCAAGGGCAAACTCACAGGATATGAGAACTTCGTAATTCGTACACTCAACTGTACCACTCCGCTGACTAATGTGAATCAGACTGACAAATATGGAGCTTATGTGGGAGACTACGTTGATATCCGCGATTATAACGGTAATGTACACGGCGTGCAGCAGACACACCGCTACAGCCTGCAGTTCCGCGATGAAAACAATGAAGTTATCCATGAGGCTGTCATTTACAGCGAAGACATGAAGGTGATTCAGCTTAAGGAGTTCTTTTCCGATGACCAGTTCAACAACATCAACTCTGTATGGTTCTCAACATCGGGCGGTGACACCGACCTCAGCGCCACCATCCAGATTAAAGAGGCTTATTTCATCACACCTTACAACCTCAACTACAAGGGAGAGAACAATGAGTACCCTCTTGGAATGTATTACTACGACATGGACGACGAGTATGTCGGCAACGCCTTCATTCACCCCTCTTACTTTATGATGACCAACGGAGTGACTGTGGATGAGGTGACTGGTGTCATCGAACTGAATCCTCAAGTGTATGCATATCAAGACCTTTGTGCATCCATGTACTCCAATGCTGATGCCGCTTTCAATGTGGGTATGGAAATGGCTGCGGGTAAAGCTTTCTACGGCATCATCGGAAACGACAATGCTGCTGATCTCTCCGCATATAATAATATGTATGTGTATTTCGACAGCTCAAAAGGCACACCTGTGCTCAACTTCAACGGAACTGAAGTGAACGCTTCAAATCTCTCAACCTACGGACAGGTGAACGCAGATGGTATCTGGCAGATTGACCTCTCAAAGACCGGAACTCAGCTCAACTACATCAAGGCTGGCGACGCAACCACGTTCGTATCTTCTGTGCTCCTCGAGAAAATCAGTCTCCGTGGCACCAACACTGCCAATGGCGAGGTCAACAAGAACGCACGTATTCAGCTCTCTGTACCGTTTGAAGGATTCGACATGAGCGATGTCACGGTGGTTTCCATGGACAATGCGGAGGACGGTGACGTCATGGGACGATGGATTTGCGGTAACTTCGATTATTTCAGTGGATCGAATGTGCCGGAGGGACAAAGGAACGTTCAAGCTAATCTTTATAGTGGTCAACAGAAGCAGATTTTCCTCGCCACCGCTAACGAGAACGCACACGACATCCGTACTCTTTACACCAGCCGTTACAACGCTGAGTTCAGACCACCGGTGAACGATGGTACATACCCTGCTTATCAGGAATATAAAACCAAGGTGAACAACATGTGGTGGGAGACAGCTAACCATCAGGAAGGCACAAACACCGATGACAGAACTGAGAAGATGACTGTTTACGACATCTGCATCACCAAGAACCACGTTATCACTCGCAACGGCGGTAACCACACCAAACTTAATAGTTCTATGTATAACAAGGATGTTACTAATAATATTGGTTCATCCGTTGAGGGTGAGGCGGCTTTGATTTATGGAACTTACAACTTTGACGAAACTGGTAAAGATTATGCAGATTTGGGCGATAATTTCTATAAGATGCAGATTAAAGGTACCCCGAATAAAGAGATTGTAATGATTTTCAATTGTGATTTAGATAAAGGTATTAGTTCGTATAATCCAGAATACTATCGCGAAACATTTGTGCGACTTGATTCAAAAGGATTGGCTGTTGTTGATTTAAAAGATATATATCATAAGGATGATAACAATTGCCGTCTCAATAGAATTATGACTCCTTGGGGAGCTACTGGTACAACTAAGATTGACTACATCAAACTCTATGGCGAGGAAGACGGTGTGATCGACCTCAACCCTGAGCTCTTCCACACTTGGATCCGCGACGAGAACGTGCCTGTGACACGTAGAATCGGACGTTATTCAACAAGAGCTAATTTTGAAGGTATTTTCGACTACCATGTGGGTACTGGTGAGACTGTGGAGCCTAACCATGCTATTTTTGGTACAGGTGATGAGTTCCATCCTGAAAATTATGCCGAACTGACCGGTTATAAGACTCTCCGTGTATATGGCACACCGGGTATGGTTCCACTTCTCGTGTTTAACTGTGTAAATGGTTCGACAACTGATAGTCCTAAGTTCAACGCTATCTATAAGACCATTCCTGAAGACGGATATGTGGATTTCGACCTCACTCCTTATGCTTACTTCCATCTCAACACGCTGAAGAACCACACAGAAGAGCACTCTGGCGCAATCGCAGGGCAGGTTTCAAAGATTCAGCTTATCTCCGACGAGCGTGTTGACTATGTGCTCGAAGGTAACGGTACACTCAGCACGACCCCAGCAGAAGCTGCTGACCACCTCCACGGCGGTACAAGCGCTATTCCTTACGGCGGATGCGCTTACGACGCTATCAACGACCCAGGTGCGCGCGTAATCGACGCTCGTCCACGTGTAAACCTCTCTCGTTCTACTCTCGTGTTCCCGGAGAACCCCAACTTACTCTATCTCATGCGTGAGAGCCTCACTAAGAAGCAGGCTCACCGTACACAGTACGACGCACCGGCTGAAACTCTCCGCTACGGTGCTACAGACAAGAACCCGATTTATGCTAACATGGTGAAGATTGACGGTACTTTGGACGAAGGTACTAACAATGGTGATGGCTACCAGATTGGTGAAAACGGATTCACCAGTGACGCCATCAACATCTACGACGGATATCCATTCTCTGCTCCACGTGACATCAAGTACACCAACGCAAAACTCACCCGCAAGACTACCCGTAGAAGGATTGGTACACTTATCCTCCCGTTTGAATGTGCTGACGTGAAGGGCGACGCTTACGAGACTACTTATGCTGAGTATGCTGAGACCGCTTCTAAGGTAGGCAAGGGTATCCTTGGCGACATCTTCATCGATGCCAACGACCACGTTCTTCTCTACAAGCTCCATGAGGGAAATGCAACAGCTTATATGCCGTACCTCTATGTAGCTGGTGAGACAAGCGATGCTACTGTGTTCAATGCAGTGCCAAATGGCACTATCACCAAGACTCCGGAAGTGGGTCCTGAAGAAGCTCCGGCTGAGTACATGACCAACAACTATCAGGATCAGAAAGACCGCCACTATCTCCGTGGATTCATGGAGTCCACTCATGTGGAGAATATGTACGGATACAACTCTAATGGTGACCTCAAGCGTGCTACAAAGGCTACGATGACTCCGTTCCGCGTGATGATTCAGGCTCCGATTGATGTCAACCAGGATGCTGCTCAGCAGGCTGCTGCCGGTGGTGTGAAGATCCTCCTTGCCAAGTTCGATGAGAACGACGAGCCTACCGAAATCAAGGTTGTGGACGCTGCTGAACTCGAAGGCATCGTGGACGTATATAGCGTGAACGGAGCACTCATCAAGAAGAACGTGAAGGCTGCCGACGCTGTCAACTCTCTGCCGAAGGGCGTATATGTAATTGGTGGTAAGAAAATTGTTAAATAATTAAACTCACACAGAAACAATGAAAAAAATATATATTGCCCCGAAGACCCTCATCGACGACATCAAAATCGCTGACCAGATCATGGTCACTTCACCTGAGGGTATCGACCTCACTAAGTCGGATGAAGATAAAGACAACCCAAGTGACGACTGGGGCGCAAAAGAACAGTCTGACGACCTCTTTGCAGAAACGAAAGAATGGGGTAGTCTATGGTAATTACTGACGAACCCTGTTTATAGCAACTACTTTTTTTGACGCTGATTTTCATGTGTCGGCGGCTTCAAAAACCGCCGCACATGAAATCAGTTTTCAAAACCACCACACATTACCTCTCTTTCCGTCTACGGACTTTCTATGAAATCGAATCCTGTAGGGACTTACTTCATGTATGTCCGCAATCCTCTAACATTATTCTTCCCTGTGGTTCTACTTTATGTATAACGACATACAAAAGAAACTTCGCTCTAAACTCTCTACTCTCAACTCTCAACTAAAAACATCTCTTTTTCTCGGTTCCTGATTGATTTTAGTGGGCGACGTGATGGGGCAAGGAAAAAAAGATTTTTCATCAACCCAGCCATGCATTCATGCGTGGTCAAAACTTCTCTTCCATGACAACACCCAAATATAATAACCAATTTAATAACCAACTTTTTAACTCTTAATTGCATGAATCGCCTACTAAAACACCTGCTTGTTGGCTTGGCTCTTTTTACGTTAGCTTTTTCCAGGGCGGATGCCTTCCAGAAGGACAGCCTATACATCAACGTAAACGGAGTGCAACGCAACATCATCCTGTTCACACCTAACAACGTGAACAACGGACTTCCGCTGATGATTGTCACACACGGCATGAATCAAGACCCTACTTACCAGTATCAGGGCGACCGCCTCTACGAACTCATCGACACCGAACGTTTCATCGTTGCCTACCTCAAATCCAACGGAGGTACATGGGATATCGGTGGAAGCGGCGACCTTAACTTCGTTGACGCGGCTGTCAACTATGTGGACAACCGCTATCATATCAACCGTAACCGGCTCTACTGGTCGGGCTTCTCCATGGGCTCCATGCTCATCTACCACGCCATCAGAAGCGACATCGGTAAGAAATTCGCTGCGTTTGCTCCTTGCTCCGGCGTACTTTTCTCTGCACAACCATGGAACGAACGCACAACACCGGTCAACCTCATTCATTGCCATGCATACGGCGATGATGTATTCAATTACAATAATTACGACATACGCGGATATGTCACACATTTCGCCACGCTCGACAAAACCACTAACTACACGAAACAGTCGAATCTGGTCACCAACCAAGAGCAGACATGGTGGGTGGATGTGGATAAGGAAACATGGTCGGGCGGTACCAACGGCTCTGAGGTGGTGCTCATCTCGGCCAACAGCGGCGGTCACTGGCCTACGGCTGCATATAAATATGAAATATGGAACTTCTGCAAGCGCTTCTCCCTCGACGGAAGTACCAACCAGGAACCAATCATTGCGAATTTCAACTACGAAAAATATTCAGGAAGATATAGGGTCGATTTCAATGACCTTACTACCGGCGGAGCGCTTCAGTTCGATAAGTCAAACGGAAAACTGACTCTGCCGGCTGGACAGCAGGGCACACTCACCCTCACTTTTAATGGAGCTGACTTCTCCAATGTCTCTAAGATACAGATGTTCCGCGACGGAGACGACCTCTTCAACACGCTCACCATCACCAATGCGGCGGGCAAGAATGTGAACCCTAAGGGAGACTCCTTCTATAGCAGCAAATACCTGCTCAACTACAATAATTGCCAGGCAAACAGTTCTGCAGTGAACACCCTCGTCTGGCATGGAAATAACGATACTTCGGCTGCCAAGACCATGACATTACAGGAAATTCTTATCCAAGTGGACGTCATGAGGGCAAGCAAGAAGCACGAGCGTCAGCTCGCTCAGTCTGAATTCGGTATCTGGAACAGTATCGGTGCGGATGCTGCAAGAACTGGCGATGATACGGACATGGAATACAATATCGACCAGTTCATCGGCGGCTATGGCACCATCTACGGAAACGGCAACGTGAAAGCGCTCAATTATGCTGACCTCACCAAATATGGTACGCTGAGAGTGTATGGCGACAACGGAATGTACGTGAGAGCACTGTTCAACCGTATTTCCGACACTGCCACAAACACAGCGGTCGGCGGATATGAGCCTGACGTGACTTATACTGACCCTGCCAACTTGAATGGAAAGACGTTCGCGCTTCTCAGAAACGGAAACGCACTCTATGGAACGGATGCACAGAACGCTGCATTTGGTGAATATGACGCTGCATTCAGCGCCGACAACACGGGGTATATGTTTAAGGCGGAGAGCATCACCGTCAATGGAAAGAATTATTACCTGCTGAGACTCATCACTCCTGCTGGTGGTGAATACAGCATCTGGGGAAGCCCGGGCTATCTCAATGCCAACGGCTGGTGCTGCTTCATCCTCGGACTGAACGGAACTTCCGAAAATCCGCACACCAATGGCCAGGACCTTGATAACGGGGCTGTATGGGATATCCAATATGTGGCTGGACAGGGAATGACCATCAAGAACCTGGGCACCGGCAATTACCTCACCGATGCCTCTCAAGGCAGCACCACTCCGGCTTACTGGACGCTATGTACCATCAAGGAGAAGACCAGTAACGGATTCATTGAAAAGGCGGGCGAAATCAAAAACGGGGTGTTTGAGGTGGACCTCGCTTCGGTTGGTCAGTTCGCTCATCTCAATGCACTCAAGGTGGGAGGCGGCAGCGGATCCGTTTGGAGCGTCACCGTCACCGACGAAACCACACCGATGGATTATTATATCTCTGGTAAGCTATATGTGGAGGACAACCTCTCTGCTGCACTTAAAGATGTGACCGCTACCAGCTACGACGCTACGGCTCTTACGAATACTTCTGCGGTTGCGCTCAATACGGCAAACAAAAACGCGCTTATCTACGTGACGGATGCGGCGAAACTGTCTAATGCGGCGAACGTGGTGGTGAAAAACGGCGACAGCTATTCTTCTGCCAACATAGAACTGGTTGACGCACAGACACCGTTCCACGCGCTTTACGACATCGCCGCTGCTTCGGCAAAACTGACAACCAATATCGGCAGCGATGGATTCACGCTGCTTACTACGCCGTTTGCGGCTTCCATGCCTGCGGGATTCACTTCATACGCCATTCTCGAGGACAACACGCTTACTTTCGACAGGATTGACCCGAATGCACCGATGCTCGTCAAAGGTAACGGCAAACTGGTACTCTCGGCTTCGAATACCACCGTCAAGGCTACTTCGGGCGGACTTGAGGCAGGAATACTGAAGGGAACTTACCAGTCTGCAGCCGTGCCTGCTGGAAACTTCGCACAGCAAAATCCGACAAGTGGTGATTCGTTCTCACCTGTGGATGGGGCTACTTTATATCGTGTGGCACAGGGACAAGAACCTACTGTATATCCGTTCCATGCCTATGCTGTCAGCAACCAGGGAGAGGAAATCGTGTTCGACCCGAATTTCCATATCTACCTCTGCTTCGGACAGTCTAACATGGAGGGCAATGCGGCCATTGAAGACCAGGACCGTGAGTATGTCAACCCGCGATTCAAGATGATGGCGGCTGTGGATATGCCAACACAAAACAGAAAAGCGGGAGAGTGGTACACGGCTTATCCGCCGCTTTGCAGAGACTGGACAGGACTGACGCCTGCCGACTACTTCGGAAGAACTATGGTGGAGAACCTGCCGGAGAATATCAGCGTGGGTGTCATCAACGTGGCGGTGGGCGGATGCTCTATCGAACTCTTCGACGAAGACCAGTGCGAAAGCGTCATCGCAAACTCTGAACAATGGTTTAAGAACTACTGCGCTGAGTACAATAACAACCCGTTCCGTACACTCGTCAACATGGCGAAGAAGGCACAGAAAGCGGGTGTCATCAAAGGTATTCTTCTCCATCAGGGATGCTCTAACAACTGTCAGAAAGACTGGCCGGTGAAGGTGAAGCGTGTCTATCTGCGACTGCTCAAGGAGCTCGGACTCGAAGAGGAGGAGACACCGCTGCTTATCGGAGAGATGCTCTCACAGCAGCAGGGTGGCGTATGCTGGGGACACAACAACGTGATTGCCAAGACATACTCTGTCATTCCGAACTCTTACGTCATCTCATCTGAGGACTGTCCGGGGGCTTCCGACGGACTCCATTTCACGGCGCAGGGCTACCGTATGATTGGTAAGCGCTATGCTGAGACTATGCTCGACATACTTGACCAGCACAACGAAATCGATTTCGATACTTCAGAAACTTATTTCCCGCTTACCACAGAGGCGTTCAACCCGTCACTCTATTTGGAAGGTACTTTCCAAAAGTCTGGCGACAAGGCTTCTTTCACCAACATCGACAACAATAACTTCGGAGGATGGAGATACCACGACGGCATCGACCTCTCACAATACAACTATATCGTTGTGAAACTCAACCAGGCCACTACCGGCAGCCCGAAAGTGAGGATTTATGACACAGACGACTATCTGAATCCTTGCTACACCTACAGTGTGGGTACAAACAAGAACGTGGTCATCGACCTGAAACAGATGAAGACAAGTACGGGGGCTGCGGTCAATCCGGCTCATCTCTACATGATTGGATTTGAGAATCAGGCAGGCAAGACGGTTGCCGTTGACCAGATGTTCCTCTCTATGGACGGCGTGACGGATGTCAACGCACAGGATAATCCACAGCCGGATCCGTTCATACTCAATGTGTCCAGCGCTTGTGTCGCCACGCTCTATCTCGGATTTGACGCAGTGATACCTGAAGATGCAGACTTCTTCCTCGTGGCTGCTGTCAAGAGCGTACAGGGCACAAACGCATACCTGAAAAGGATTAAAGGTGGAATCATACCGGCTAACACGGGTGTCATGATCTTCGCAAACGAAGGAAAATACAAACTCTATCCTTCTCAGCTGGCACCAACAGAGATTGTGGAAAGCAAACTGCATGGGGTCGTGAAAAACACCTCTGTCACTGCTCTTTCACAACTTGAGGGAGGCGCTTCAATCTATGTGCTTAGCAGGGGTGTTTCCGAATATACTGGATTCAAGGTCGTGGGAAGCACCGTCAAGACCATACCGGCGTATAAGGCATATCTGCCGATTGAACAGTCTGTTCTTGTCAAGAGCATTCAATGGACCTTCGACAGCAGCGAGTCAACGGATATCAACCTATTGGGCAAAGAGCGGAGCAACGATGGAGTGGATTCTGTTTTCGACCTCAGCGGACGAAGAGTGTCCAAACCTACAAAGGGACTTTACATCATTAACGGTAAGAAGGTAATGATAAAGTAAGGGTCAGAAAAGGTTTTGTATTATAATCAAACATTTTATATAAACGATGAAAAAGATTTATTCAGTCCCGCAGACCACGGTCAATGTTTATCAGATGAGATGGAACTTGATGGATGAAACGGCAAAGGAAGTGTTAAGTAAAAGAAGACAGGAAGATGAGGAATTCGAAGAAGAGGAAGAGCTGATAGAGTTTATCGTGAGTGCTGAAAATGAGAAGCCGTTATGGTGACATCGGGCCGATGGGCTGGCAGTCATGGCGACTGCCAGCCATCCGACCGGTGAATCTGCTTTTAATCACCAACTCTCATGATAAGTAATAAAAGGGAAAAATTATTTAAGGCAGGTTCTAATAATTAGCTTAAGGCTGTGTTTAGACTATTTTTGAGCAGATTTGCTCGCAATCTCGTAGGAGCGTAGCGAGCTACGGTTCAAGAGATTAAGGGTAAAGATGCCAAAAAGAGGCAAACAACAGGCAAAGATAATTCTTATGGATTTATTAATTTTTAGAACATGCCTTAATTATTGAATAAATTGTAAATAGTTATATCGTAAATAATTAAATCTTAATAATCATATGACTAACTTCCTGAAAACTTTAATTTGCATCGCTATGACGCTTTTGCCGTTCAGCGCGAAGGCACAGTCATACGTCTTTGGACAGACGCCGGCCCTTCATGTGGAGGGAAACAAACTGAAGGACCCTAACGGTGGGACCGTCACGCTGCATGGAGTCATGGACACCCCCTCTCCCTATTTCAACTCCTACAGATGGGGACAATGGTGGGGAGGATTCAACGACGATGCCGTGAATCAGTGCCGGAACTATTTCGACAAAATCACGACGGCCATCTCACAGCCGTCGAAGGGGACCTACTGTAACCTCTTCCGTCTCCACCTCGACCCGTGTTGGACCAACGACCCGAACAAGACGGCAACGGGTAGCGGAAACGAGGAGGATATCAGCCGTTTCTCTGCCGACAGACTCCGTACTTACCTCAATTCTCTCTATATTCCGATTGCTGTCAACGCAGTCAGCAAAGGACTTTACGTCATTATCCGTCCGCCGGGAGTTTTCCCGCAGTCGGTGAATGTGGGGGGAGAGTATAACAACTACCTTATGACCGTATGGGATATCGTCTCAAGCAATGCGACACTCAAGCAATACAGCGGACAAATCTCTCTGGAGCTTGGTAACGAGCCGGTTGCCGTGAAAAACCGATATGGACAGGACGACGCGGCAGCACTGCATGACTTCTTCCAGCCTATCGTCAATAAGATTCGTCAGAACGGCTACAACGGCATCCTCTGGATTCCGGGTACGGGATGGCAGAGCAACTACCGCGACTATGTAAGTCATCCAATCACTGGCAGCAATATCGGTTATGCTGTTCACGACTACGTGGGGTGGTATAATGGCGACAACTCCGCTTACGCTGACTGGAGACTCAATAATTATATCAATCAGTTCCATACACAGGTCCCAGTCATCGACACAAACCCGATTGTCATCACTGAGGTGGACTGGAGCCCGGAGAAAGCAGGTTCTGGTCACTACAATGAGCACGGAGATTGGGTGGTAGGTAACTATGGAACCTGGGCTACTGGTACTACTTCCAATTGGGGACGCCTATATAAAGGACTTCTCGACCATTATCCAGATAACATCTCTATGACGCTCTCTGGCACTGACTGCTATCTCGATGTGCAGGCTTATCTCGACAACGGTACAGTACGTCCAGCATTCACTACAGCCATGCAGCAGAACGGTTTCGCCAACGCATGGGAGGCTTGTAGTGGAGCATGCTTCGAATGGTACAAGGTTTGGGGACAGGCTCAGATGAACGGAGGAGGCGGAGGCATCGCCGAGTTTACGCCTGATCAGAAGACAGGACGTTATTATGCCAACTTCAACGACCTCTCTGTCGGAGGAAGCCTCTCATTCAACAAAAACACAGGCGTACTCTCGCTTCCGGCTGGAGCCAACGGAACGCTTACACTTACTTTCAGAGGTGCTGACTTCTCGAATGTGTCACTCATCAAGATGACGCGCACGGGGGATGACCTCTTCAACACGCTCACCATCACCAATGCGACGGGTCAAAACGTGAACCCTAAGGGGGATTCCTTCTACAGCAGCAAATACCTGCTCAACTATAACAACTGTCAGGCGAACAGCTCTGCGGTCAACACACTCGTATGGACTGGCAACAATACTGGAAGCACCACCAAGACCATGACGCTCCAGCAAATCCTTATCCAGGTGGATGTGATGTGGGCTACGCAGAAACATGAGAGACCGCTCTCGCAGGCTGAGTTCGGCGTGTGGAACGGCATCTCGGCGAATGCCACGATGACTGGTACCGATGAGAATATGGAATACAACCTCGACCAGTTCATTGCCGGATATGGCACGATCTACGGAAACGGAAGCGTGCTTTCCCATAACTATGCCGACCTCACACCTTACACCAAGTTGCGTGTCTACGGTGATAACGGACTGCTTGTAAGGGCTTTGTTCAACCGCTCTTCTGATGAGCAGACGAGCGGGAATGGAACCCTGTTGCCCTATATCGAGTATAACAATCCTGGGACTCTGGCAGGAAAGACCTTCGCCATTGTCAGAAACGGACAGGCATTGTATGGCACGACCGACCAGAACCTGGCTTTCGGTGCCTATTCCAACGCATTCTCCAACAGCAATTCCGGCTACCTCTTCAAGGCAGAGGCTATTTCCGTTAATGGAACGAATTACTATTTGCTGAGACTGATTACCCCGGCTGGCGAGAACTATAGCGTATTTGGGGATTCCGGTTACCTCAATTCACAGCCGGCTGCTGGGTTGTGCAGCTTCATCCTCGGACTGAACGGAACTTCCGAAAATCCGCACACCAATGGCCAGGACCTTGATAACGGGGCTGTTTGGGATATCAAGTATGTCGACGGACAGGGAATGACCATCAGGAATCTGGGTACTGGACTTTATCTCACCGATGCGGGAACAGCGAAAAGCGAGACACCGGCTTATTGGACCCTGTGCACGCTCAAGGAGCAGACAAACACCAACCTGGTTGAGAAAGCAGGTGAAATCGAAAACGGCGTCTTCGAGGTGGATCTGGCTTCTGTAGGGGAATTCGCTCATCTGAATGCCCTGAAAGTGGGCGGTGGAAGCGGTTCAGCATGGAGGGTCATGGTAGTTGACAACAACGACCCGATGGATTACAGAATCGCCGGTAAACTCTATGTCGACGAAAATCTGAAAACAGCCCTTTCTGATATGTCTGCCACCAACTATGATGCGACGGCTATCACCAACTCGTCTGCTGTGGCGCTCAACACGGCGAACAAGAACGCACTCATCTATGTCAGCAACGCATCCAAACTCTCCAACGCGGCCAACGTCGTGGTGAAGAACGGAGACAGCTATTCGGCTGCGAACATCGTGCTGACGGACGGAGTGGCTGCCACCAAGGGACAGAGGGCCTATGCTGCGCTCGACGGCGGGACAACGGATAATGCCACGTGGACGAAAACGAACGACACTTACACCTTCGAATGGACTGCCGGTGCATCCGGACAATGGGCTGAACTCATGCACTGGGTATTTATCACCGAGCAGAATAACAATTGCCAGTACAAATACCTGATGGTTGAGACGGAACAATACACCAGCAAATGGGGTGTGCAGTTCCTCGACGGCGACGGAAAAGAACTGGCAAAACAGGAATACTGGGTATCCATGGCAGATGGAGGATCTACCACGAAAATCCTCGATATCGATGCTCTCTTCGCTGCTGCGAACAACACCTCAAAACGAGGAAGCCTGGCGAAAATCCGCCTCTATAACTTCGATGCCAACGCTGGAGGTAAGGTAGTCGTGAAGCAGGTTTATCTCTTCAATGAACCGACGGAGAACGTATATCCGTTCTATGCGCCTTACGACATCGCTGCGGCTTCCGCGAAGCTGACCACCACCGTTGAGAACGACGGATTCACACTCCTTACCACACCGTTTGCTGCTCCCATGCCGGAAGGATTCACCTCTTATGCGCTGCTCGCCGGCAACGTGCTTCCGTTCGACAGGATCAACGCCAACGCTCCGATGCTCGTCAAGGGAACGGGAGACCTGGTCCTCACGGCTACCGGTACTACCATCGCGGCAACCGCAGGCAGCTCGCTTGAGGCAGGAGTGCTCAAGGGTACTTATAATCCTACCGGGGTAGCCGCAGGCAATTATGTGCAGAATGCGAACAATAGCGATGACTCTTTCTCACCGGTGGAGGGAACGACCCTTTACGCAGTTGCTGAGGGTGCGGAACCGACCATATATCCGTTCCACGCATATGCCACAGAGAAGGTTGTGATCAACAACGATGAACCTGATGATCCAGACAATCCGGATGACCCGGACAATCCGACTTTCGAACCGTATGAGCTGACCGTTTCCGGTGCTGGTGTCGCTACACTTTACCTGCCGTTCGATGCTGTCATCCCGGATGTGGACTTCTTTGCAGCGGCTGCTGTTACGTCACTCTCTGGAAGCACGGCTTACCTTAAGCTGGTCAAGGGAGACATCATCCCGAAGAACACGGGTGTCATGATCTTTGCCAACCCGGGTAAATATACAATCTATCCTTCTACTATCCCGGCTACGGAGAATGTGCAGAGCATCATGCACGGTGTACTCACTACTACGCCAATCAACCAAGTGAGACAGAGTGAAAACGGTGCAAACATCTACGTGCTCAGCCGTGGTATCGAGGAATATACCGGATTCAAGATTGTGGGAAGTACCGTCAAGGAGATTAATGCATACAAAGCTTATATCGCTCTTCCGGCTGACAGCAATGTCAAGGAAATACATATCTCGTTCGGCGGTGGGACACCTACCGGTATCGATGATGTAAAGGCCATTCTTAACAACAACCAGAGCCAGTTCATCTACGATATCAGCGGACGCCGTGTCAACAACCCTACAAAGGGTATCTACATCATAAACGGAAAGAAAGTGCTTATAAAATGATTTTTTGACAGTCTCAGGGGGGGAGCTGATTATCAACACTCCCCCTGAGCAGTTTTTTTTAGTACCTCTTGCTTTCCTGTACGCCGCAGTTTTCTGCGGCCATTCCCAGCAAAACAACAACCAAAATACTATAACCAAATGAAAAAATTACTTTTATCATTAACCTTACTACTCGTCTGCATCATGGCCAACGCGCAGAGCAGACGACCTATTGACCCGCAGCATCCCATGTGGCTCATTCATGTGGATGCCTGGAACTATCCGGATCCGCAGAAGATCATCGATCTCATTCCGGAAGACATCAAACCGTATGTCTGCATCAACCTCTCCCTCTCTTGTGCTTTCAACAAACAAACGGGATATCACCAAAAACCGGAGAACGCGGTGCTCACCTTCAAGTCGTGGGCTACTGTCTGCTGTCAGAACAACGTGTGGTTCATGCTCCAGCATGCCAGCGGCGGCCACTGCCATATCAAGGACGATGACATCGACACATTCGAATATTTCTTCAAACACTATAAGAACTTCCTCGGATGGAACTACGCAGAGCAGTTCTGGGGATTCGGGGAAGCCGGAGACGAATACTCCATGACCGACGAGTCCCGTATTGCCCTTTTTGCCAAACTCGTGCCCATGTCGCATAAATATGGCGGACTCCTCTGCGTGAGCTTCTGCGGTAACATCTACTCGCATCCGCTCAACCCGATGGCGATGATGAAGCGCAACAGCGACCTGCTCAACGCCTGCAAGCAGTATCCGGAGGCCATACTCTGGTGCTATAAATACACCACCGCAGCATGCTGGTACAACAACGAGAGTGTCTGCCTCGGACCCTTCGTCTCGGGACTTGCCAAGAACTACGGACTCCGCTACGACAACTGCGGATGGGACGGAGGCACCGACGGATATGAGAAAGCGAAGACGGGTAACGGAAACTATACAAGAAACCGTACTTATCCTGAATCCGTCGGTATTGGACCTGTGCTCGACCAGATTGTCAACAACGGTGCATGTGTGTTCGACGGGCCGGAGCTTATCTGGACTCAGTGCTTCAGGGAGACGGGGGCTACATATTCTGAAGGATATCGATTCCGTAACTGGGGTACATACACTCAGTTCGACAACATCTGGGTGGATATGTTCCGCAAAATGCTTGACGGAACCATTCATATCGCCACGCGCGACGAAGTCATCGACAGAACAAAAATCGCTGTAGAGCAGGATTTCCCCATCGCTCAGGATGACGGCTATTGGCAGAAGTGGAAAGCTTATGCCACCAAGGATGATATGTATGACGGGCTTTACAAACAAAATGACCCGCTCAACTATCAGTCTGGAAACAAAGACCAGAACTGGCTCTTCTTCAAGAAAACTGGACGCTATCAGGCCATTCCTGTTGTCAATGGATTCTACGACTCCAAGGCACAGTCCATTCCGGTGAAGGTGAAACAGACGGACATTGTGGCTGGAAGAGTTTGGGGAAACCAGTCCACGAAGGTCAACCAGTTCAACCAGTATTACCCACAGGAATACACCGGAGACCTCTTCGCGTCCCGACATAAGAACGAATGGGTCATCTATTATCCGTTCTCCTATTACTATAACTATGAGAAGACGGCAAGCGCATCGATGGACCTCAAGTACAACACTTGCTCGAAGATGGAGCTTACCATGCAGAAATTTGATGCCGGAGTCGTAAAAGAGTTTAGCGACCATCTTGATGTCTATCTTAATAACTTCCGTACCGATACAACTGCCATCAAGACGGCTACTATCAAAATCACCGGTGCTTCGTCAAGACCGACGTACACCTCCAAGAACCGCTCTAACAACAATAATATCAGTGGAGGACTGAACATTTCCGATAACTGGAGCAATAATGTCTACACGCTCACCGTGAAACACATGGGGCCGGTCGACATCAAGATCAACTGTAGGGGTAATGCGTCCGGAAAACTGTCGAATTACCTTTCCGACAATATACTCACACCTGTGCAGCCGGAGTCGGATTACTTCGGACCGCTCATCACCGAGGCAGAGGTGATGGGTACGAAAAACGTCGCACAGATCGTTACTGATGCTTATCCGCAGCAAAACAGCATACATAATCATGCCGGACTCGGATTTGTCATGATGGGCACCAATGCCAGCGCGGCTATCATGGCCAATGTCAAAGCCAACAAGAGTGGAAATCACTATGTGAAGTTCCGCTATTCTGCACCGAACGGGGGAATGACGAACTACCGGCTCTGCATCGACAGCGAGTCAAACGAAGTCGCGACCGTCACTTTCAACAACACTGGCTCTTATTCATCTTGGCAGGAGTCATCCAACACTGTCAATCTATCCGCTGGAGCACATAAAATCTACTTGAAGGCTGTGGCAGGCGGTTCGAACCTCGCTATCGACCAAATGACACTTGTGCCTACTGACTATCAAGAGGAAATCATCTCTTCTGATGGAGCACCGTTCAACTACGACACGGAGTCTGGACGATATATGGCTGATTTCAACTATTTCACAACGGGGGGAGACCTCCAGTTCGACAAGTCAACGGGTAAAGTCACTATACCGGCCGGAAAAGAAGGTTCGCTCACCTATAAATTCACTGGAGCGAACTTCTCCAACGTGTCAAGGATAAAACTGGATCACACCGGCGACGATCTCTTCTCTACGCTCACCATCACTTCCAACGGTAACGTCATCAATAACGGCGGTGCGTTCTGGACAAGCAAATATCTCCTTAACTTCACCAACTACCAGCATGAAAGCAGCAATGTCACCACGTTGGTATGGAATGGTGATAACAGGGGAGGGGAGTCTGACAAGACCATGACCATCAACCAACTTCTCGTGCAGGTGGATGTGCTCAGGGCTGACCAAAGACATGAGATACCGCTTACTGCTGATATGTATAAGGAGTGGAGTGGATCCGGGGCTGGCGCCACGGAAAAAGCTACGCCTACATCTGACTTCAACACGGATGTTGTCCTTGGTGGCTATGGCGTCATCTATGGCTCCTCGAGTGTGGCGGCCAATCTCTATGCCGACCTCTCTAAGTATAGCAAACTGCGCATCTACGGAGACAATGGCCTGGAGGTAAGGGCACTCTTCAACCGAACTACTGACTCTTCGTCTGACTACGTGGAAAAGAGCGAGGTAATTGACGGAAATGTATTTGAGATTGACTTGAAGGAGGTAGGGGATTTTGCACATCTCAATTCCATCAAGGTGAAGGTTAACAACGTCAAGGGTATGGTCTGGAGAATCATGCTCGTCGACGATGACTGCCCCATCGACTATTACATTTACGGAAAGAGCCCGAGAACCAACAGTTTGGAGAATGCGCTGAACGACGCCGAGGCAACGAACTACGACGCAACGGCACTCACGAATGTGACGGATGCCGACCTCACCACCAAGAACCTCAATGCGCTGATCTATGTGACGGATGCCGCAAAGGTGGCGAATGACCACAATGTGGTGGTGAAAAGCGGTAACACTTATTCTGCACAGAACATTGTTCTGACTGACGCTGCAGCTGTGGCAGCTGACACCGCACCGGCATACCTCCCGGGAACTACTCCACACAATGCTACATGGACTCAAGATTCTGATAACAGTCAATTATTTACCTTTGAATGGACGCAGGGAGCATCAGATCCATGGGCGGAAATCATGCACTATGTGAACAGCAGCGAGAGCCAGCACGGATGTCAGTTCAGATACCTCATGGTGGATACCGAGGAGTTCACCGCCAAGTGGGGAGTCATGTTCCTTGACGGAAATGAGAATATCCTTGCTAAACAGGAGTACTGGAACCCGATGAATGACGGCAACAAAACAAAAATCCTGGATGTCGACGAGTTGTTCGCCAAAGCGGGAAATACAGCTAACAGGGGCAACCTCACAAAAATCAGAATTTATACATTCGACACGTCTACAGCGGGGAAAGTGGTGGTAAAGAACGCATATCTCTATAATGACGCGGCAGATTTCGCCTATCCGTTCTTCGCACCATTCGACATCAATGCGGCTAACGCAAAACTCAGCACAGCCATCGGCAATGAAGGACTCACTACCATCTGCTTGCCATTCAACGCTGACGTGCCTGCCGATTTCAATGCATTTAGCCTGTCTGAGACCGGTGCTACGGCCGTGAATGCGGCAGAAGCAAATCGCCCATTGCTTCTCACCGGCTCAGGCACAGCTGAATTCAATGAGACGAATGTCTTGGTGAAAGCGACCGACAAGCTTGAGAACGGGATCCTGAAGGGGGTATACAGACTGACTGCTGCGCCGGCAGGCACCTATGTACAGTACAGTACTGACGGAGCGAGCAGCTTTGCGCCGGTACAAGGCACCAAACTCTATCAGGTCACGGAGTCTTCTAATGTCAGCCTCAATCCTTTCAGGGCTTACGCCACTCAGGCTATACAGCAACATGAACCGGACGACCCGAAGGAGCCATATACCCTTACTGTCACTTCGGCAGGTATCGCTACTGTCTACCTTGACTTTGACGCGGTCATCCCGGATGAGGACTTCTTCCTCGTGGCTGCGGTTACGCAGGTCGACGGAAAGGCGGCATACTTCAAAGAGGTCAAAGGCGGTATCATTCCGGCGAATACAGGTGTCATGATCTTTGCCAACCCGGGTACTTACAAACTTTACCCGTCTGAGGTGAAGCCGACTGAGGAAGTCACTTCATTGCTGCATGGCGTTCTTGTCGACACGCCTGTCAGCACAGTCAAAGCGAACGAAGATGGCGCTGCGATTTTTGTTCTCAGCCGTGGTATTGAGGAATACACTGGGTTCAAGATTGTGGGAAGCACGGTCAAGACGATTACAGCAAACAAGGCTTATCTGCCAGTAAGACAATCTGTCGAGGTGAAAGAGTTTATTTTCCTCTCTTATTGGGGACAGGTGATAACTGCCATCGACGATATCAAGGCTGCCGCCAACAATGGGAAAAAGGATGTGATTTTCGACCTCAGTGGAAGGGTGGTCACCAATCCGCAGAAGGGTATCTACATTGTCAACGGTAAGAAAATCCTCATTAAGTAATCACTGCCTAAATATCGAATTCCAATGAAGAAAATAATAATAACCATGTTGTTGGCTACATTAGTCGTCTTTGCACAGGCGGCAAATGTCACGATGACTGTCAATAACAACAAATACCAGTATGTGAGGGGATTCGGTGCATTCGTATGCAGCCCGCAATTCACATACAACCACATGTCGGAGTCTGAAATACGGCAGGTCTGGGGACCGAACAGTACGCTCAAGTGCAACATCATGAGACTTTACCTCCCCATTGGTGAGGGCAGCTGGGGACAGTCTCTCAATACGGCAAAATTAGCAAAAAATACGCTCGGACTGTATGTGTTTGCCTCACCTTGGTCGATGCCGGCTGAGTGGAAGACCATCAATTCCGTCAATGCCAAAGTAAACGGAAACCAGAACTATCTGAAGGAACAGTATTACGGTACGTATGCTGACTATCTCAATAAATATGTCGCATATCTGAAGAACAATGGGGTCAACCTCGACGCCATCTCTATTCAGAACGAGCCGGACTGGCCATGTGAGTATGCCGGATGTATATTCACTACTCAGCAGATTGTCAATTTCCTGGCCAACTACTGCGGAAGGATCAACTGCAAGGTCATCGCGCCGGAAACAATCGGTATGTTGGACAACTATGCCAATGCACTGCTCAACTCCAGTTCTGCTCTCAACAACTTTGACATCTACGGCGGACATCAGTATGCGGGCGTAGGCTCTGCCTTCAAGAACATTGCCAATAAAGGTAAGGAACTGTGGATGACGGAGTACCTCATCAACTGGACCGAGGGTGACAACAAGCAGGACAGGAATGTCAACTGGGCATCCGATGCCTTCAATTTTGCCACTGCCATCAACACCTGCATGCTCAACAATGTCAATGCATGGGTACACTACACGGCAAAACGCTTCTACTCCATCATGGGAGACGGACAAAGGGGAACCACGTCCGGACAAATCACCAAGAGGGGATATATCCTCGGAAATTTCTCCAAGTACATCACGGGCAGCACACGCATCGGGTCATCCTTCTCTTCAAACGACCTCTCAGGATCGGCTTACCTCTCACAAACAGGAGACACCATCTTTGCAGTGGTCATCAACTCCAGTTCAAACTCGCATTATCTCACCCTTTCATTGCCTTTCTATACGAAGGGAGGAAAAAGGGCAATCACGTCTTCTTCCAAGAATCTGCAGGAGAGCAGCATCGAGCTGGCCAGTGTCACCAACAGGCCTGCGGTCAACATCGAGGCGTCGAGTGTCACTACGCTCATCTTTGTCAACAACTCGGCGGCGAGGGTGGCGGACTTCAACTACGACATCGCTACGGGAAGATATATCGTCAACCCGAACGACCTTGCGGTCGGAGGGTCGCTGCAGTTCGATCCGTCTTCGGGAGCTCTTACTTTGCCTGCGGGAAAAACCGGGTCGCTGACTCTGACTTTCAACGGGGCGGACTTCTCGAATGTGTCAAAAGTGAAGATGTCCGTTGATGGAAGCAATCCGGAACTCTTCAACTCGCTGATGATCAGGAATACGGCAGGAAACTCCATCAATCCTGATGGAGGTGCGTTCTACACCAGCAAATATGACCTCAATTATGCCAACTACCAAGGCAACAGTTCTGCTGTCAGCACATTGGAATGGGCGGGTACGAATAACGGCACAGCGGATATGACGCTCAACCTCCGCCAGATCCTCATCCAGGTGGATGTCATGAGGGCTGACAAGTTCCATGAGAAGCCCCTCGACAGATGGGCGTTCGGTGTCTGGGACGGGATTGGAGCCAATTCCACCAAGCAATCCAACGACGACGACATGGAGTACAATATCGACCAGTGTATCGCAGGATATGGCACGATTTACGGAAACGGAAACGTGAAGGCGCTCAACTATGTCGACCTGACCAGATATAGTAAACTCCGCGTCTATGGTGATAACGGAGTACGTGTAAGGGCGCTCTTCAACCGCTCTACCGACACATCCAGTGATTATGTGGAAATGGCAGGCGATATCACCAACGGGGTATTTGAAGTGGACCTCAAGTCGGTTGGACAGTATGCACATATGAACGCCCTCAAAGTGGGAGCCGGAACCGGAGCCGCATGGAGAGTCATGGTCGTGGATGACAACAACCCGATGGATTACCGAATTTATGGAAAACAATATGTGGCGGACAACCTTTCAGCTGCGCTCGGCGACATAAACGCAACGAACTACGATGCTACGGGGCTCACCAACTCTTCTGCCGTCGTACTCAACACGGTGAACAAAAACGCACTCATCTATGTGGACAATGCTTCAAGGCTGTCGAATGCAGCGAATGTGGTGGTGAAAAGTGGAAACAGCTATTCAGCGGCGAATATCCTTCTTTATGACATTTCAGCAGCACAGACCGACCGGCCGGCAGCATGGTTCCCCAACGGAAAAGTCATTGGAGACGGTGCTACATGGACTGAATCGGGCAACGGGGCTTATACGTATCACTGGAATGCCGGGGCCAGTTCGGAAGTTCAGATTTTCAACTACATTATCGACAAGCAGGACTACAAGTATGTCGTGGTGGAAACCGCTTCGTTCACCAATCAATGGGGAATCCGTTTCTACGATAATGATGACAATCTCATTGCGGAACAGGGCTACTGGGCTGCTCAGCAAAGTGGAAATCTCATCAAGGAAATCAACATCGACTCCCTTTTCGCTGCTAAAAACGTAAGCAACAAGCGGTCGGTGCTGACGATGATACGTCTATATGGATTCAATGCCAACGGAGGTGATGTTGTGGTGAAGTCTGCTTACCTTTGCAACAAGGCAGACCAACGTATCTATCCGTTCTATGCGCCTTATGACATTGCGGCTGCCAATGCCGCTATCACAACGACCGTTGATGACTGTGGATTCAAGACTTTCTGCATTCCTTTCAATGCGGCTGTGCCGGGTAATTTCAGCGCATTTGCTCTTTCTGAGGAAGATGCTGAACAAGTCAGCCTGCTCACGGCCAACAAGCCGGTCATCCTCAAAGGAACCGGCAGTGCTGAGTTCAAAGCATCCAATGTCACCGTGAAGGCAACTGACGCTCTGGAGGACGGCATCATGAAGGGCGCTTACAGGACGACAACCGTGCCTGCTGGAAATTATGTGCAGAAAGAGGCAACAAGGGACGAATCCTTCTCGCCTGTCGAGGGTGTGACCCTTTACCTCGTGAATGAAGGAGCTGAAACATCCATCTATCCGTTCCAGGCATACGCTACACAGGAAATTCAGACAACCCCGGACAATCCGGATAATCCTGACAACCCGGAAATCCCGGACAACCCTACGTATGAACCGTACGAACTTGTCGTTACGACTGCAGGGGTGGCTACGCTCTACCTGCCATTCGACGCAGTCATTCCTGATGCCGACTTCTTCGCGGCTGCCGGAGTCACTTCTGTGTCCGGATCCACTGCTTACGTCAAACGGATCAAGCGCGGAATCATTCCGGCTAATACCGGCGTCATGATATTTGCCAATCCTGGTACCTATATCCTCAACCCGTCAAATGTCGAACCGACGGAGCAGGTGCAAAGCGTGCTGCATGGAGTTTTGGTGAAAACACCGGTCAACACCTTGAAACAGCAGGAAAACGGAGCTGATCTTTATGTGCTGAGCAGAGGTATCGAAGAATACACCGGATTCAAAATCATTGGCAGCACGGTCAAGGCTATCGACGCATACAAGGCATACCTTGTCAAGCCGGCTGGTAGTCAGGTGAAGACCATCAACCTCTCGTTTGGAGACGGAGAAACCACTGATATCAAGAGCCTCTTGATGGAAGAGAACACGATTTTCTACGACCTCTCCGGACGTGTCGTCAAGCACCCGAAAAACGGTGTTTACATTACCAATGGTAAGAAGATATTTATCAAATAATATCATTTTACATACCAATGTATCAAATTTGAAACTTTTTGCAACGTCTGTATATATGCAGACGTTGCTTTTTTTTCTAATTTTGTAAACCGAAAGGAAACACTCATCGCAACACCCAATTTTTGTGTCTAATTTAACATCATAATTAAAATGAAAAAAGTATTTTTAATCTCGTTTTTCTTGACTGCATTCTCTTGTGGTCTCTTCGCACAGTTCGGAAGACCTGTCGATCCGAATCCGAACATTGGACTCAAAGATGCTTACAAGGATTATTTCACCATCGGTGTTGCGGTCAACAGAAGAAACATCTCGGTCGATGACCAGATCCAGCTTATCAAGCACAACTTCAACAGCATCACGGCTGAGAACGACATGAAGCCGGTTTCCGTCCACCCGAAAGAGGGGGTATGGAACTGGGGCGCGGCTGACAGCATCGCCAATTTCTGCCGGAGAAACGGAATCAAGCTCAGAGGACACTGCCTGTGCTGGCATGCACAGTTCTGCGATTGGATGTTCACCGACAAGGACGGCAAAGAAGTAACCAAAGAGGTGTTCTACGAAAGACTCCGTGAGCATATCCACACCGTAGTCAACCGCTATAAGGACGTTGTGTATGCATGGGATGTCGTGAATGAGGCTATGGCTGACGGTGGTGGTCGAGGATGGAGAGGCCAGGCGCCGAGTCCTTACCGCCAGAGCAGACATTTCCAACTCTGCGGAGACGAGTTCATCGCCAAGGCATTCCAGTTCGCACATGAGGCTGACCCTAACGCCATCCTTTTCTACAACGACTATAATGCAGCTGACCCAGGCAAGTGCGACCGCATCTATAATATGGTGAAGAAAATGCAGGATGCAGGGGTGCCTATCACCGGTATCGGTATGCAGGGACATTATAATATATATGGTCCTTCCGAGGAGGATGTCGACAAGGCCATCACGCGCTATTCTGAGCTGGTTAAGCATATCCACTTCACTGAGCTCGACGTCAGGGCCAATGAGGAGATGGGCGGACAGCTGCAGTTCGGAAGGAACGAGAACGTACAGATCAAGCCTTATATCAACTCGCTGCAGGAAGACCAGTACGCAAGACTGTTCAAAGTGTTCAGAAAGCATAAGGACGTTATTGACAACGTCACTTTCTGGAACCTCTCTGACCGTGACTCTTGGCTGGGCGTCAACAACTACCCCCTGCCGTTCGACAAGGACTACAAGCCCAAGAGGGTTTACAGTATCATCAAGAACTTCAACCCGGAGCTGGATAACGCTACCATCATTGAGGACTTCAAGCCTTCTGAGCTCAACCAGCCCGGACAGGAATATCCTATGGTCAACTCTCAGGGATATGCCAGATTTAAAATCGATGCTCCTCAGGCCAAGTCGGTCATTGTAAGCCTCGGACTCGGAGGAAGAGGTGGCACTGTGCTGCGTAAGAATAAGGAAGGCGTATGGGAAGGTACAACCGACGGACCGATGGACGAAGGATTCCATTACTACCACCTCACCATCGACGGAGCAACTGTCAACGACCCGGGCACGCTCAATTTCTATGGATCAACCAGATGGGAGAGCGGCATCGAGATTCCGGCTCACGACAAGGACTTCTATGCGCTGAAGGACGTGCCACACGGACACGTGCAGCAAATCCTTTTCCATTCACCGTCTACCAATACTGAGCGTCGCGCCTTTGTCTATACACCGGCTGATTACAATATGGGCAAGAAAAAATATCCCGTGCTCTATCTCCAGCATGGATGGGGTGAGGACGAGACGGCTTGGAGCAACCAAGGTCATGCCAACCTCATTCTCGACAACCTCATCGCAGAAGGAAAAATCAAGCCGTTCATCATCGTCATGACTTACGGAATGACCAACGAGGTGAGATTCGGAAGAATGAACGAATTCGACTGGACTGCATTCCAGAAGGTGCTTATGGACGAACTGGTGCCTTACGTGGATAAGAACTTCAGAACCATCGCTGACCGCGACCACCGCGCTATGGCCGGACTTTCAATGGGAGGTATGGAGACGCGACAGGCAACCCTCGCACGTCCGCAGGTGTTCGGATATTGGGGACTTTTCAGTGGTGGTGTCTATGAGCCCAAAGACCTCGAGGGTAAACAGAAACCTAAGCTTATCTTCATCAGCACGGGTGAGAAAGAAAACCCTGACGGCGTGAAGAAAGCTGTGGCTGACCTCAAGGCGGCTGGATTCAATGCGGAGTACCATGTCTCTCCTGGTACGGCACACGAGTTCCTCACCTGGAGAAGGGCTCTCTACAACTTCGCACAACTCCTCTTTAAATAAACCGACTGCATAATAAAGTAGGTCCCTCCTCGTTTTAGATGTAGGGACTTACTTTATGTCTCTCCGAATCTATTCGTATATCTCTCAGAGTATATTCGTATTAACGACCGAATTTATTCTTACATTAACGTGAGTTCGATGAAAATAAAGAATTATTACACGACCCATTCATGGTCATTCATGAACATTATTTCATGATTTCCTCTTTGTCATGGCATAGTTCAAACAAGTTTGACTCTGCTCATCTGACAAATTCGGAAA
>CAMOTI010000093.1 GCA_946625675.1 uncultured Prevotellaceae bacterium
CCGTCGTCGGCCGATGCCAACTTCGAGGACTTCCTCTACGCATTCCTCACCGACGACGAATTCGCCGAGGCCCGCGTGGCCGACACCATCACCGTAGAGACTGGCGACAGCACCAGCCTTCAGCCAGGAGAGTCATGGAACGACATGCACCTGTTCAAATACCAGAATCTCTACACCTATATCTACACCAGCGAGCAAGACGAATCGCTGATCAAAAGCCCCGACCTGACCTGCGTGGCTTTCGAATGGCTGAACCTCGACTCGCTACATTCCGACCGATATGAGTTCCACCTGACCGACGGCAAGTGGATTCTCGACCATATCATCCGCCACCACTCCATCGACCGCTTCCAGAACGACTTCCTCACCTTCTACTGCCAGTTCGTGGCCGACAAGGAATTCCAGGAGCAGTCCATCGCTAATCCTGTCCAGATTGTGTATGAGGACGAAAGCGAAATGAACGAGGGCGCCACATACGACCTGAAACCAGGAGAGTGGGCAGAGTTCCATGCCCAGACCCCCATGCCCGACAAGACGATAGTGCTGATGGACTATGGACAGAAAGTGAATCCGGGCACCAGCATCAATTTCCTCGTCAGGAGCATCACCGAGGCTGCATACGCCAACTACCATTTCCGACGCACCCGCGGACAGTGGACCCTCTACAGCGTCAACTTGATGTAGAAGTGTGCAAACCCGTGTGCACACGTTTCAATAAATGTGTGCATTTTTTATCCGCAATGATTGCACAAATAAGATATATTTGTGTAAATTACTAATAATTAACACTTTTTTTGATTATTATATCATTTATTTTGCCTAATTTTGAATCGTAAATGAGGCAGAAAGCCTTGAGTGTGCATCCCCTGATTGCCCATCTCGAGCCAAAGTGTGCAAAAATATATTAGTCATCACTAACACCTCATGCACCGCCCCATTTTCAGAAACAACTAAAATAGAGAGAGAAAGCAAAATAAATAGATTTATGTTAGAAAGATTTCTAAAACAAGTAAGCTTTTCGTCGATGGAGGATTTCAGGCAGAACCTGGAATATAGAGTACCGGAGAATTTCAATTTTGCCATCGACGTCATGGACGCATGGGCCCAGGAGGCTCCCGACAAACTTGCCATGTTATGGACAAACGACAAGGACGAGGAGATACACTATACCTTTGCAGACATCAAGAAGGAGTCGGACAAGGCCGCATCCTTTTTCCAGCAACTGGGCATCGTCAAGGGCGACATGGTCATGCTCATTCTCAAACGTCGACATGAGTTCTGGACCTGCATGATGGCACTCAACAAAATCGGCGCCGTAGCCATTCCAGCCACATTCCTTCTCACAGCCAAAGACATCATCTACCGATGCGGAAAAGCTTCAATCAAGGCCATCGTCACTTGCGGCGACGAGGAAATCACCGGCCACGTGAACGCGGCAATGCCAGAGTGCCCCTCTGTGAAGCACCGTATCAGCATCGGCCCGTTCATCCCCAAAGGATGGCACGATTTGCATCAGGGAATGCAAAACGCCCCCGCCTTCGTCAACCACTACACCGACCGCAACGTCAACGACTACATGCTGATGTACTTCACCAGCGGCACCAGCGGTGAGCCCAAGATGGTGATCCACGACAACACATACGCCATAGGACACATAGCCACCGCCGCATTCTGGCATAACCTCCACCCCGACAGCCTGCATCTCACCATCGCTGACACAGGATGGGGAAAAGCGGCCTGGGGAAAACTCTATGGACAATGGTTCGTAGGCGCCACGCTGTTCGTCTACGACCACGAGAAATTCACGCCAGCAGACATACTACACAAAATCGAGCAATACAAGGTGACCAGCCTCTGCGCTCCTCCAACGATATTCAGATTCCTGATCCGTGAGGACCTCAGCAAGTACGACCTCTCGAGCCTTCAATACTGCACAACTGCCGGCGAGGCACTCAACGGCGCCGTGTTCGACAAGTTCTACCAGCAGACCGGGATCAAGCTCAAAGAGGGATTCGGTCAGACCGAGACCACCCTCACCCTGGGCATCTTCCCCTGGATGGAGACCAAGCCCGGGTCGATGGGAGTGCCCAACCCCCAGTACGATGTGGCACTCATCAAGAACGATGGATCACTCGAGCCTGTCACCGAACCAGGACAAATCGGCCAGATTGCACTGCGCACCGACCGCCGCCGTCAGCTCGGACTCTTTCGTGGCTACTACCGCAACGAGGCGCTGACCAAGTCCGTCTGGCACGACAACTACTACTTCACAGGCGACCTTGCCTATTTCGACGAAGACGGATACTACTGGTTTGTTGGCCGTGCCGACGACGTGATCAAGAGCAGCGGCTACCGCATCGGTCCGTTCGAGGTAGAGAGCGCGCTGATGACCCACCCGTCAGTCGTGGAATGCGCCATCACAGGTGTGCCCGACCCCATACGCGGGGAGGTGGTGAAAGCCACTATCGTCCTTGCACGGGAATGGAAAGACAAAGCCAGCGAAGAACTCATCATCGAGCTTCAGAACCACGTCAAGCGTGAGACAGCACCTTATAAATATCCGCGCGTGATAGAGTTTGTGGATGAACTGCCGAAGACCACCAGCGGAAAAATCCGACGCGTAGAAATCCGCAAACGCGACCACCAGAAACAATAATAATTCAAGATGTAAGACTTTATACACTTAGAGAACACGTGGGCATGAGAAGTCATGCCCACGTGCGTTTTTTTAGAATAGTATCTATAGATTCTATAGTTGCTATAGATGCTATAGTTGCTATAGATTCCATCTTGTTACATTTGTGCAAGCCTTTGAACATATATTTCATCCTTTTTTGCAAATATTTTCGTACTTTTGCACTCAGATTGCGTCTAACTGTACTACGAACTATACTATACTCTAACTAATTAATTTCAATATGAGAAAAACTGCGATTTCGGCATTGCTGCTGATGTCATCAGTGTCCATGACAGACATCGTGGCTCAGCCCATCACATCGGGTGAACACACCCGCGTGCAGACCGTCTACGGCCCCATCGAGGGTTATCAGGACGGCAGTATCTTCACCTTCAAAGGCATCCCCTACGCCAAGGCCGAGCGGTTCATGCCCCCTCAGGCTCCCGACCGCTTCACGCAGCTTCGCCAGTGCAAGGTGTACGGCCCACAAGCCCCACAGGGCGAGTCGCTCCGATGGAACGGGCGCAACAGCCAGACGGACTATGGATTCGGCAACCAGTTCGTCATCGAGCCGATGGACGAGAAGGAATGCCTCGTGCTCAACGTCTGGACGCCCAGCATCAGCGACCAGAAGAAGCGTCCTGTGTTCGTATGGATCCACGGCGGCGGATATGCCGGCGGTTCGGGCCACGACCTCCCTTGTTATGAGGGACGCGGACTGGCAGAGGCAGGAGACATCGTCGTCGTCAATCTCAACCACCGCCTGAACATCCTCGGCTATATCGACCTCACCGGCCTGGGAGGGAAATACGCTCAGAGCGTGAACCTCGGACAGCAGGACATCGTGAAGGCATTGGAATGGGTGCGCGACAACATCGACCGCTTCGGCGGCGACCCTTCGCAAGTCACCATAGGCGGTCAGTCGGGTGGCGGTGGCAAAGTGTCCACGCTGCTGGCCATGCCGTCGGCCAAAGGGCTGTTCAAGCGCGCCATCGTGCAGAGCGGATCGACGCTGCGTCAGGCAGAACCGGAAGGGACACGCAAATACGGACTGGCATTTGCCAAGGAGCTGGGACAACCTGAAAACGAGCAGGCCGACTTCTCCAAGTTCTCGTACGAAGAGCTGAACGAGGCAGCCGGACGACTCGCCCGTCAGGGCATCCGCGGCGGATTCTCGCCCGTGGTGGACGGTAAGATTCTGCCGCAGCATCCCTTTGAGCCAGCGTCAGAGGTATCGAAAGACGTGCCTATGCTCATCGGTACAGACTTCAACGAGTTCACGTTCGACATCAGCCGCAACATGAGCTGGCAGGAGGCAGAGGACGCCGTGCGTAAGCGTATGGGCGAAGAGCAAGGCAACCGCTTCATCGCCGCCTTCAAGAAAGCCTACCCTAACGCGGAACCCAAGGAGCTGACCTACGTGGACACCGGATTCCGTGCCGGAGCCGTACGTCAGGCAGCAGCCAAGAGCAAGCAGCAGGGCGCACCTGCATGGCTCTATCTCTTCACCTGGAAGCCGGAGAGCAACGCGCTGGGGGCATCCCACGGCATGGAACTGCCGTTCATGCTCCACAACGTCAGTCTGCAGCGTGAGATGACCGGGGCATCTGAGAAAGCCTACAAATTCGAGAAACTCATCAGCAGCATCTGGCTTTCGTTCATCAAGACAGGAAATCCCAACGTAGCCGGACTTCCACAATGGGATGCCTACGACGAGCAGAACGGCACCACCATGATTCTCGGCAACGAATGCAAGCCCCTCCACCACCACGACCGCGAACTCATGCAGATGAGCAGAAGCATTTGGTGAGTCATATAATTTGAGGTTTGAGATTTGAAATTTGAGGTTTAGAAGCCAACGAATATCAAGGATTATCAGCAAAAAACAGGGCGTGTCAACTGCCGTTGACACGCCCCGTCATTTTTCCGACGCATAGGTTATTCAGCCGGGCTGAACTCGTCCTTGCCTACTCCACAGAGAGGGCACTCGAAGTCCTCAGGGAGATCCTCGAAAGCGGTTCCAGGTTCAATACCTTTTTCTGGCACGCCCACTTCAGGGTCGTACTCCCAGCCACATACGTCGCATACATACTTTGCCATATTCGTTGCTTTTTAACAGTTAATAATTCGAAACTTGTTGCGAAGATATTAAAAAAAGTGCGATTTGCAAAGAATTCAGCCGTTTTTATTTCGCAGGGTCGTCAAAATTCATTAAATTCGCAGTAAGAAACCCCAAAACAAAGAAAAAAATGAAACTTATTGGTTGTTCACTTTCCGTATTTTTCCGCTTCGTCCTGCCCACGGCAGTCGCCTGCTTTCTTGCCATGTGGGTATGCGACATCGAACCGGGAGAGAAATACCGCTGGCTCAGCGGCATCTGGCATGGCATTTTCGTCGTTCCCAACTTCATCAGGCATATCATCTCTCACAATGTGCGTTTTGTAGCTGACAACGGTACCGAAGCGTACTATATCTTCTTCTGGCTTATCACCATCACCACCGTCATTACCCTGGCCATGCAAATCGTCAACAACCTCAAGAAACTGAAGTAAGAATATTTGAAATTTGAAATTTTTGCCATCCGGACGAAACAAGAAGACGAGAAGACAAGACGATAGTCCGTCATAACCTTCATGCCAATGGAGCAGAAGGTGAAACATTTTTTTAAACTTCCAAAAACATGAACGCATTTATTCTGGCTGCGGGTCTTGGCACCCGCCTGAAGCCCCTGACCGACCACATGCCTAAGGCGATGGTGCCTGTGGCAGGTAAGCCGCTGATTGAGCATCTGATACTGAAGTTAAAAGCCAGCGGCTTCAGTCATATCGTGGTGAATGTGCATCATTTCGCCCAACAGATTATCGACTTTATCGACGCCAAGCAGCAGTTCGGCATCGACATACGCATCAGCGACGAACGCGACTGCCTGCTCGACACGGGAGGAGCCATACGCAAGGCAGCCCCACTCTTTCCTGAAGGAGAACCGTTCCTCATCCACAATGTAGACATCCTCCACAATCTCGACCTGGCAGAGGCCTGCCGACAACATTCGTCCGACGCAGACGCCACGTTGTTCGTCAGCCAGCGGAGGTCCAACCGCCACCTGCTGTTCGACGAGGAAGGCATGCTCATGGGACGCGACAACACCACAACCGGGGAAGTTGACACACCGTTTGCAGAGGTGCGTCAGAATCCGCAGTCGTTCAACGCATATCCGTTCTCAGGCATCCATATCTTCTCCCCCGCACTGCTCCCGCTAATGGAGTCCTGGCCGGAGAAATTCCCCATCATCAATTTCTACCTCGACGCAGTCTCGAAAGGGCGTCGGATCAAAGGCATAGAAATTCCCGGTCTCCATCTGCTCGATGTAGGTAAGCTCGACACACTTGAGCAAGCAGAGCAGTTTATTACATCTTCTTGAACGCGACCATCTCACGTTCATATTTTTCCATCTTTTTGTATTCCTCGGGAGTGGTAGCCTCGAGCAGGTATTGACCGTGGAGATAGTATTTCGTTGTTTCTTCGCCGAACGTGATTTCAACCACATCGTCCTTCACCACATATGTTCCCGTCTTCTTTTCCTCGGAAGTTGAGCCTGGCGTGTAGTTCACGGTTCCGTCCTCGTTCATGTAGGATGCGCTGTATCCACTACGCTCAGTGATATCGGTCAGTTCCACCTTCGTATCATCGATGAAGTTCAGTTTTTGGTCGCACTTGATATTCGGTCCGTCGTCCATGGCCAGCATCTCATAGTGGAGACGCCACGATGTGCCCGCCAGCTTAGGATTTTTGCAGGCTGACGTGATGAAGGAGACCGTCAGCAGGAGGATGCCCGCCAAGAGGAGAAATATTTGTTTTGTGCTCATAATTTTTTGGGGTTGAAGTCAAAGATTGAGAACTCAGATGCTTGGATAACCCGGATATTCCGGAAAACCCGGAGGATCCGGATAGCCCGGATAACCCGGAAATTCCGGAGAAACCGGATATTCCGAGAAAAAGGCATTTATTTTAATCATAATACATGGAGAACTCCACTTTCTTACCTTTGGTGTTGGTGAAAGTTCCGCTGTAGGTCATGCAGGTCATTTGCTTGGCTGGCTCATAGAACTCATCATAAATGCCAACGAATTTGCCGACATAACGTCCTTTCAAATCGTATTCGTTGAGCACCAGCTGTTTCGTACGTTTGTTGTAGGAGACAAACTTCAGCTTGCGCTTGATGCCCGAGTACTCGAAAGTGCCGGTTGTGCCGTTCATTTCCATCTCGCAGTGAGCGCCGCCGATATACCCCCAGACGAAGAAGTTGATGCCGGCCTTCTGCATATTGATTACATTGTAGACAGGTGAGGCGGGCCGCCCCATCTCTGCCGCTTGCGTCATCGTCATGCAAGCCGACAGAATAAGAAATAAAAAGGTTCGTTTCATAAGTGTTCAGTTGATTGGTTACACAAGTGTTTTCGTTCTCCGAACCGCTCATTTCCGGTTCGTACTGCAAAAATAATCAAAATTTTTTATATGACAAGTGAAACGTAGAAATTAATTCTCAAAAAGTGTAGAAACATGGCGAACAATATGAAAAGTTACAAAAAATTCTTTATCCGATTGGAACATAATTCAAGAAATTTGTGTAAATTTGCAGAAATTCGTGTGTTGGAAGAAGACCGCTCACGATTTATCCTACATATTTTCACATACCTGAACCAAAGACGAAAATATTAAGTAACCGGAAAAATAAGTTGTCTCACTTTCATGAAGACAAGAAGACGAGAAGACAAGAATACAAGACAAAAGTCTGCTATGACCAACATTGCAAAAAACAGAGGCTAAGGCAAGTTTATTATTTTAATCTTATTAAACGGCTATAAAACGACATGAAAAAGCTATTCACACTCATTCTCTCTGCAGCATTCCTTGCCTGCACCGCCACCATCAACGCCCAGATTATCAAGCCATCCGATCTTGAGGCCTATGCCAAACAGCGATATGGCGACAAATGGCTTGACGCCGCCGCCAACCTGGCCCGCGAAGTGAAACTCGACAAGAACGAGTCACTGACATTTCAGGAGGTGATAGAAGCTCCCGGAAAGAGCAAGCAGCAACTCTACGTGGCCCTCAACTACTGGGCCACTGCTACCTTCAAGGACAAGCAGGCCATCACGCTGGACGACAAGGAGGCCGGCTGCATCATCATCTCGTCCACGATTAAGAACATCGCCGAGCATATGGGGACCATCAACTCCTACTCCGTGAGCATCACTCCTGTGA
The DNA here is from genome assembly GCA_946625675.1 of uncultured Prevotellaceae bacterium. GTDB lineage: Bacteria > Bacteroidota > Bacteroidia > Bacteroidales > Bacteroidaceae > UBA3839. Next base: position 7,943 of record CAMOTI010000093.1, read on the forward strand.
TCAAAATCGACATCAAAGAAGGCCGCATCCGAGTGACTTACACCGTTCAGAACTACGACATCCTTGGCGACCGCAGCGGGGGCTGGCTGAGCATGCCCGACAAGAAAGAGCGCACGAGCGGAGACTCCAAACGCAAAGCCGACGACAAGACGAACGAGAACCTGTACGACGAGCAGTGGGAGATAGCACGCCACTACCCCTACGTGGAGAAAGACCCCCAGAAGCGCACCTGCGCGAAGGCCTTCATCATGGTCAACGCCTACTCCAACGCCGTTCTCGACAAAATCAACGACACTATCAAAAACGGCATGGTGGGCAACGAGGACGACGACTGGTAAGAAAAAAGAGGAGATTCTTGGCATTTTCTCCTCTAAATACTTGTCTGTAAGTGGAATTTTGGTTATATTTGCTGAAAGATTGGCTGCAAGCCAGTTTTGCAAACCTTTATTATTCACCAAAATCCCACTTTCTATATGAAAACAATCTTTCAAATTCCGAATAGGGCATTGGCCGCAAGGGTCGTTGCACTGTTGGTGTTTTGCGTTTCGGCCCATACAGTCATGGCAGACACCCCCTTGGCCTATTATGAGGCGTCCAGCCAGACCCTGAGATTCAGAGTAGTCAGCGACGCTGACGCCTCGCAGTTCCTGGCAGAGCATCCCCAGGCCGCCTGGAGCGGTGAGGAACAAATGCGCACTGGCCAGATGAAGAAGGCTCCGTGGCTGGCATACAAGGACGAGATTACGACCGTGATATTCGAGCCCAGTTTCGCCCTTTTCCATCCTACGACGGTATATGCCTGGTTTTCTGGCTGCAAGAACCTCACGTCGTTAATAGGCACCGGCAGTCTGAAGCTCAACGAGGTCACAGATATGCAATACATGTTTTCGGATTGTTCATCGCTCAAGGAGATTGACCTCTCGGGCCTCAACACCAAGAATGTGAAGTACATGAGTAACATGTTCATAAACTGCAGCTCACTGGAGAGCGTGAACTTCGGGAGCATCGACACGCGAAGCCTCTTGTCGACAAGATCCATGTTCTATGGAGCCAGCAAACTGGAGAGTGTGGACATGAGCCAACTGGACTTCTCGAACGTGACGAGTATGTCACGTATGTTTCAGGAATGTTCGGCCCTCAAGTCGGTGAAATTATCCAAAGAAAGCACCCCCAACCTGACCGACATGTCCTACCTCTTCTATAGGTGCACCCAGCTGAAGGGTGTGGACCTCTCGGGATTCAACACACATAACGTGACCGACATGTCATATATGTTTGAGTTCTGCTCATCGCTCGAGGAAGTGGACTTGCGAACGTTCGACACCAGCAGTCTCAAGGTGGCAAGCGAGATGTTCAGCCACTGCTTAAGGCTGAAGAAACTCTATTGCGACAAGGACTGGAAAGTGGAATCCATCCTGTTTTTCAACTGCCCGAGGCTGTCGGGCTCCATCCTGTTCGACCCAAAAAAATATTCCGGCCTTCTCTTTGGCAATACCTACAACGGCTATTTCACCCCCTCGTCATTCAACGAGCCGAAGGCCTGCGCCGTATGGTGCGAGGATAGCGAAACGCTGTACCTCACCTCCACCAAGACTCCATTCCGTATCGGCGCAAGCTTCAACGGAACCCCTATTACCGATTGGTGGTGGTGCCAGGAACTGACGGACTGCGGCAAACTGGGCAAGTCGGTATGGTTGAACGGCTATAACCGTACCAGCTTCAAGACAGTGGTGTTCACCAAAGAATTCCTCAACGCAGCAAACAAGGTGAAGTCCGTGAGGAGCTGGTTCGACGGCTGTTCCCGTCTTCAGTCCGTAACGGGATGGGAGAATTTCGACACCAGCGAGCTGACCGACATGGGCCATATGTTCAACCAATGCACAAGCCTCAAGTCGCTGGACGGTATCAGCTGCCTGAACACGTCCAGCGTGACCGACATGGACAGCCTGTTCAACGATTGCCAGAAGCTGGAAGAGCTTGACTTGAGCGGATTCAACACGTCGAAGGTAAAGAATTTCGCCGACATGTTCGGCAGGTGCTACGCGCTGACCACGATTGACGTGGACAATTTCAGCACAGAGAGTGCTGGTAGTTTCAAGCAGATGTTCTACTACTGCACCGGCCTCACCACTATCTACTGCAATCAGAGTTGGACGAAGGATGTGCTATCCGAGAAAATGTTCTACAGATGCGAGAAGCTGAAAGGCAGCATCAAGTACGACAGCAAGAAGGTGGATGCCACCTATGCCAATCCCGACAACGGCTACTTCACGAAGATTCAGCCCTACGACCTCTGGATTTGCGGAACTCAGGTGACCAACCGAAACTGCGCTGACCTGACGGTGATTGACGGTGTGGACGTAACCACCGACGACGGATATTTCTATTACGATCC
>CAMOTI010000094.1 GCA_946625675.1 uncultured Prevotellaceae bacterium
GGCTAGGTACGTATCTCTGTTGTAGGAACGAAAATATCTGATTTTTGCGCAACAACCCTAACTGGCTCGCACTGAACCCCGTCGCCAGAGAAACTACACTATTCACTTTTCACTCTTCACTCTTCACTCAAAAGAATTCTCTTTTTATTTTGATTTATCCCCATTTTTTCGTAATTTTGCAAACAGATGTCTCAAGTCAGAAAACTAACAACTGAAAACTGAGAACAGAAGACTATGGGTACATATATCAATACCGGAAACGACCGATTCCGTTCCACTCGCAAGCGCGAATACGTTGACAAGTCGGAGCTGATAGCGGTTATCAATGACACGTTGGACACCGACATCCGTTATACTTGCGTCACCCGTTGCCGCCGCTTCGGCAAGTCGATGGCGGCAAAGATGCTGTGTGCCTATTATGACCAGTCATGCAATTCCCGCAGCCTGTTTGAAGACCTGAAAATTGCTAAAGATTCCAGTTTTGAGCAGCATCTGAACAAATATCCAGTGATCTACCTGGATATGACAGAATTTACCTCCCGTGACGGCCTCCCTGTCAGCGATATCGTGCCTATTCTGCAGAAAGAATTGAAGGAGGATGTGCTCAAAGTCTATCCCCTCGAGGAGCAGGAAACTGAAGGCGACTTGATGACGACGCTGACGAAAATCAAGGAGCGTTATCAAGTGAAGTTCATCATGATTATCGATGAGTGGGACGCCGTCTGCCGCGAGTCGTTGAATGATAAAACATCGATGGACCGTTATGTGAATCTGTTGCGGAGGCTTTTCAAGGGAAGCCAGTCGGAACTGGTCTTTGCCGGTGTCTACATGACCGGCATCCTGCCCATCAAAAAATACAACACAGAGTCGGCGCTGAATAACTTCAGGGAATATTCAATGGTCGTTCCAGGCAAGTTGTCGGGCTATTTCGGTTTCACGAAGGATGAGGTGAGGGTATTGGCAGAAAAGTACGACATGGACTTCGCCGAGTTGGAGAAATGGTATGACGGCTATCAGATTGGTAACGTCCCTTCAATATTCAATCCTAATTCCGTGATGACGGCTTTGGATAATGGTGCTTGTCTGGGCTACTGGTCGGCAACGGGTGCCTACGATGCGGTGTCGAGGTACATATCCATGAATTACGGGGGGCTGAAGGACGATATCCTGAAACTGCTGGGCGGCGGTAGGGCGAAGGTGAAGACCACGACCTTCGACAACGACCTGTCGCAGATCAGTAGCCGTGACGACGTGCTGACCGTGCTCATCCATCTTGGCTACCTATCCTTCGACTGGAGGAAGAACGAGTGCTATGTGCCGAACATGGAGGTTGCCGACGTGCTGTCGAACGCTGTCAGCGAGACGAACTGGAAGAATGTGGCTGACGCCTTGCGCGACTCGGATGAACTGCTCGAGTCCACCCTCAATGGCGATGAGCAGGCAGTTGCGGCCGCTCTCGAGATGGCTCACGATGAAAACACGAGTATCCTATCCTACAACAACGAGAACTCGCTGGCCTGCGTCATCTCCCTCGCTTACTTCTCAGCTCGCAACGACTATAAGATCCATCGCGAGATGCCCACTGGCAAGGGATTTGCCGACATGATTTTCATTCCCCGCAAGAACGTGGACAAGCCCGCTCTCGTCGTGGAGCTGAAAGTGGACAAGTCTGCCGAGACCGCCATCTCCCAGATCAAGCGGAAGAACTACCCTGCATCGCTCGCTGACTATGCCGGAAATTTGATGCTCGTCGGCATCAACTACGACAAGAAGACGAAGACGCATACCTGCATTATCGAGAAAGGATAGGGGAGCTGCCAGTAGAGACGCGCCGCGGTGCGTCTTCATACTAAATCTATTGGCTGTTTCTCATAAAACTGGATGAGTAGAAACAGCTTGTCACATCCAATATATGGACTTTTCCGTTGGGAAGGCATACTTTCGCCTCAGTTTCTTCCGGTATTCTGACGCTTACATACCACTCTCCTGTTGCGTAATGCCCCCATTTGCATTCCACCATTCCGTTTGGTGTGACGACGGATGTGTTGGCCCACCTCACGTTGCCCACCATCTGCGGACGGATGAGCAGATGCTTCCATGCGTTTCCGGACAGTACAGAGCCATTGGCATATTCCGGGTCGAAGGAGATGCCACCCAGCCCGGCGTATAGCCACTCCATCAGATGTCCGAGCATGAGGTGGTTGTTCGACACGTTGTCGTAAGCCTGCCAGCTCTCCGTGAGAGCTGTAGCTCCTTTCTTCAGCTGGTAGGCATAACCGGGAATGGAGTCGTTGTGGTTTATCCTGAAAAGCACCTCCCCGTGCCCGCTCTGCTGGAGAGCCTGTACCACATAGTGGAATCCCACGTCGCCTGCTGTGATACGGTATCCGTCCTCGCTGGTTTTGCGTGCCAGCAAGTCCGCCACCTGCTGCCTGATGCTGTCCGGTGCCAGATGTGTCACGTAGACCATGGCCAGTCCCGTCTGACTGCCCTGCTCATATAGGTTTTCGCCCCCGGTGAAGAAGCGTTGGTTGAACGCCTCCCTCACTTTCTCTGCCTGTTTTGCGAACAAGTCCGCGTCGTAATGTTTTCCCAGGTAGCGTGCCACCTCCACCATGGTCCGTAATTCCTGGTAATAGGTTGCGGTGGCCGTGAGCGCCACGCTGGTCAGCTGAGCCTTTCCCGGTCGCTTGGTCCCCACGTCGAACCAGTCTCCGAGCCCGTAGTCGAGTATGTTTCCGGATGTCCTTGACCGAAGGTATGCCATGTATCGCTTCATCGCGTCGTAATGTTTTCGGATGGCCGAGTCGTCGCCGTACCACTGACAGACGTACCACGGGCACAGGATGAACGACGCCCCCCATTCCGGAGAGTCCTCGAATCCGCTTCCCGGCTCAAAGCGTGTGTATTCCGGCGCGATGGTGGGAATGGAGCCGTCGGGATGCTGAGAGTCCGCCAGGTCGTCTGCAATCTTATTCATCAGCGGCCGCATGTCGTAGCGGTACATCATGGAGTGAGCCATGAGGTGGTTCTGCTCCTGCCATCCCAGTTTTTCGCGAGTAGGGCAGTCGGTGATGATGCTGGCCATGTTGCTGCGGATGGCCCAGTCAATCAGGTTGTGAATCCGGTTGAAGAGCGTGTCGGAACATTCGAAATGTCCGTTCTCCTGTGTCTCGGTGGTTGTGTGGAGAGCGTCCAGCGAGAGCAGTTCCACTCCTTCCTCCGCCTCTACTTTCAGATATCGGAATCCCGTATAGGAAAAGCTTGGCTGCCACCATTCTCCGTCCTTGTCGCCCCTCAGGGTGTATTTCCACTCATATCCCGGCAGGCTCTTCTGTGAAATCTTTCCTTCTTTCAAGATTTCAGCAGGCTTTATGCTGATGGTCTTTCCACATTTTCCCTTTACATGGATTCTGACAATGCCAGCTGCGTTTTGCCCGGAGTCGTAAAGCCCGTCGGCTATCTTCATGCATCTCATCGTGTCGTGTACGCAGATCATCGTGCCCTCCTGCTGCCTGACGAGCGGTACGTCCCAGTGGGGTTGCGTCAAGACGGCCGGTTGCGGGGTGGAGGAGTGCGTGGCGTCGCACCACTCGCCGTTATAGATGCTGGCATGGCTGGTGCCGCTCTCCCTTGCCGTCCAGCTCTGGTCGCTGAAGATGGTCTGGAACGTTCCGTCCTTGTATTCGATATGTAGGCAGAACCGCAGTTTCGGCGCGCCGCATGACCCCGCCATCTTATGGTATCCGCTGACGGGTATGTCGTACATTCCTCCCCCCAGCAGCACCTGAATGTCCAGTTCCCGGCTTTTCATCTTTCGAAGGAGACGCGTCACGTCATATTCGTTGTAGAGCAGCTCCTTGTCGTACATCGTCCAGCCGGGGGACAAGAAATGGCTGCCGATTTTCCGCCCATTGATGGTCAGCTCATATTGCCCCATTCCGCAGATGTCGACCCACGCTTTCTTCACGTGCTTCCTGATGGTTGCTTTCTTGGAGAGCAGTGGCATCCGATAGCGCTTGAGCGATTTTCCCTCTGCGCTGTTGGCGGCGAGCAGATGGACGTGAGGGAAGAGGATGGTGGAGTCAGGTTCGAGTGCAATCCACTTGGCTTTTCCGAAATCCTTTACAGGCTCTTCCTCCACAGTCCATTCCCAGACACCTGGCACACCGCCCAGGATTGTGGCTCTGAGGTATCTGACCGGCCGTCTGATTGTGTCGCAATGCGGTGACTGTATGCGTATGTCGTCATGTCCTCCGCAGGGGAACCATTTCTTTCCGTCGAGCGACCCTTCCAGCCGGTATGCGTGTCCGGCAGTAGGTCGTACGAAAGCGATACTGCTGATGCCGGCTTCTTTCACTTCACCGAAGTCGGCTGTGAGCCATGGTCTGACCGAGTCTTTCTTCTGCGCCATCCATCTGGAGCCGTTGGACCCGTCGGTGGCGAATGTCGGCACGAAATATTCCGTCCGTTGGCATCGCTTGTCCAGTTTGTAGGGAATTTTCTCCGGTGATGCGACAGACGATGCTGTCATGGACTGAGGAACGAGTTTCCGTCGTATCCGCCCAGGATGCCGGAGCGCACCAACCCCTTCGAGCGACATTTTCATCTCCTGTATGGTTCCGTCTTCGTTGAATTCCAGCTTGCCCGCATAGATCTGCCGGTTCGTGCTGTTACGGCTGAATTCGAGAAACACGAGATAATAGTCGTCGGTTCCCTCGGAATTGAACACGCAGCCGTGTCCCGGCCCGAACACCCCTGCGTCGGCGTCGGTGCGGCATACCACGTCGTTCTTCGGGGTGGTGTAGGGTCCGAGGGGCCCGGTCCTGCTCATCTGGTAGAAATACTCATATCGCTCCAGCGCCATGTTGGTGTAAAGATAATAGTATATCCCTTTCCGCTTGAAGAATATCGGTCCTTCAGTGTAGTTGCGGCTTCGGGTCTTCAGAGTGTCCAGACGGTCAATGGTCACCATGTCCTCTTTCAGCGTGGCCACGTTGCGCTCTCCCCATAAGGCATAGCGGCAGCCGTCGTCGTCGATGAAAATCTCGGTGTCGATGGCGCAGACACTGTCCCGCTCGAGCAGTCGGTTCTCCAAGGTGAAGGAGTCTCCTTTCGCCAGGCGGAACGGGCCGTCGGGACTGTCGGCCACAGCCGGATACATATATCCGTTGACCGTGGGATAGATGTACCATTTCCCACGGTAGAGCACAGGCTTGCTCGGCGCCCAGTATTTCTCATGTAGTGCCTGCGGGAAATAGGAACCGGAGAAACTCCAGTTCACGAAGTCCCTGGACTTCCATACCACCGGCGGCCCCGAAGTCTCCAGCCCTTGTCCATACCCGTCGGTGGTCACATAGCAGTAGAACGTGCCGTCGATTTCCGTGATGCTCGGGTCTGCCACCATGTCCGGTATCAGAGGGTTGCCGAAGGGGTTGGTTGGCAGAATGCGCCTGGAGGAAGATTCCTGCTGTTGTGCCGCCAAAGACAGGATGCAAAATGAAAGGAATAGGGTAAGCCCGTATTTCATTGATATATGAAGCCAGTTTCTCATTGTGAAATTTGTGTTGAAGAGTAGGAGATTTTTCGTTAGTCAGTTGTCCTGCAAAAATACGAATAAATCCTTAACCGGCCAAAAAAGATGATGGAAATTCCCGATATTCAAAAAAATTGTTGAAAAACATACAGCTACGCCTTCCTGTGCGCTTTTTATGACTGCCTGTTTATCCTACATTCGGCTCGTGATATGAAAGCAGTGTTGGTTGTTTTCGAACTTCACATAACAGCGCCCCTCGTCGCGGAGCTCCTCCAGCACGGCGCCAAGCACGTTGCACAGCTTGCTGTCGGCAATGGAATTCCCCTCCATGCTTATCCGCTCAAAGCGTACGTAGGTGATGTCGAAGGTGGTGGCATACATGTGGCAACTCTTCTTCGTGGCGTTCTGGTTCTTTCCCATCAGTCGCTCCACGTCCTCCTGCGTGCGCAGAACGGATGTGACGATGATTCGGTGCTTGCGGTATACGTCAGCATGAAGACGGTCCTGGAATCTCCTTCCGATGTCGTGCAGAAGCGTGGCGGCGGACGGGATGAGGTAGGGGACGGAGTAGTCCAGACGGTCCACCTTGTACATGTCGTTCGTCTTAATTTCCACCAGCTTGTCAGTCACCTTCTCCACGTCGTCGCGCCCCTCCAGCGGCTCGATGCCGAAACGTGTCGCAGCCTCCAGCTGGGTGCTGTTTATATCGTTGAACTGATAACGTCCTTCCACAACGGATTTCACGACTCTGCGCTCTTCGCTGCACTGGCACGACGACACAATGAGGGCAATCAACGCAAATGCCAGAATTTTGCATAAAAAACTCCTGAAGGAAAATATACTAATTATATTCATTTTTGTATTTTTAGGTGCAAAGTTAGTGTAAATTAAAAGAATATCTTTTTTTCTATGGCTATTTTTTGTGAATTTTCTTTATTTCATGTATCTTTGTACAATAATAAACTCCAATATATGAAAGCACAGGACAAATTCAAAGCGTATATTTGGCTTGTCAACACCATACACAGGGCCAGGAGAATCACATTGGCGGAAATCAACGACCGATGGCTGAACACCGACATGAGCGAAGGGATGGATATCCCTCGCTCCACCTTCGCACGTCATAAAATAGCCATCGAGGATATGTTCGGCATCATCATCGGATGCGACAAGCAGAACGGCTACACCTATTTCATTGAGAACGACTATGTGCTCGGAGAGGACACCGTGCAGAACTGGCTGCTCTCGACCCTCTCCGTCAACAATATCATCAGCGAGAGCCTCTCGCTCCAAAACCGCATACTGCTGCAGCCCGTCCCTTCTGAGGGCGACTACCTGAAAATGGTTATTGAGGCGATGAAGAAAGGGATGAGGATAGCCGTGGCCTACCGTAAATACGGCACAGACAAGCCAAACGACCTGAATTTTGAGCCTTACTGCATCAAACTCTTCAAGCAGCGGTGGTATATCCTCGGACATTTCCACCATGATGCGACTCCCGAGAAGCCGGAGTCAGACTATTTCGGAATCTTCTCGCTCGACCGGGTTCTCGACATGAAATTTACTGACATCAAGTTCCAGGTTGACCCTGACTTCGACGCGCAGACCTATTTCGATGAGTGCTACGGAGTGCTGGTGAACGATGATACGCAGCCGGAGCATATCAAGATCCGTGCTTATGGAAATGAGCGATTCTATATGCGCGACCTCCCAGTCCACAAAAGCCAGCGGGAAATCGGAAGAGGAGAGAATTTCTCCGATTTCGAACTCTTCATCCGTCCTACGCCTGATTTCAGTGCCCATCTGCTCAGTCGTGGAAGCCTGGTGAAGGTGCTGTCGCCACAATGGCTTGCCGACGAAATCCGTAACCTCCATCTTGAAGCGGCGCAGCAGTATCAACTTGAACAGAAGGAACAACAGACTTTCCCGTAGAATGAAAATATTTCTCCGGAAGGAGCACTGCATCCCGGTGAGATCAAGCCTTACAATCTGAACGAGCTGAGGCATCATGTGGAGAAGCTGCTTGGAAAAACAGGACAGTGATTTAGCACGAAGGATTGCGATATGCTTTGCATCAACTCTGAGGTTTATTATTTATCAATCTATTTACACTTACAGCCAGATGAAAAAAATGGCAATTATTTGCACAACAGCGCTGCTGGCCTCCTGCGGCACTGCCGACATGGAGCAGCAGGTCAACGAACTCTATGACCAGATGTCGCAAAAGGAGCGTATAGCCCAGCTGATGGGAGCCAATCTCGACAATTATTTCAACGACAAAAACGAGCTGGATACGGCAAAGTGCCGGAAGGATTTTGCCTTCGGTATCGGACATTTCTCCCAGTATGCCAGTCAGAAGCCCCGTGATCCGGATGTCATCCGCGACCGTGTGGCTTCGATGCAGGGCTGGCTTATGGCCAACACGCCCAACTGCATACCGGCACTTTTCCATGAGGAGGTGCTTTCGGGCGTGAACACCCGGGGTGCCACCATCTATCCGCAGCAGATAGGACAGGCATGCTCATTCAATCCGGAACTGGCCCGGCAGAAGACACTGCAGACATCAACCGCCATGCGCAAGATGGGCGGTGTGCTCTCGCTTTCTCCCATGGTGGACGTGTGCCGAACGCCGAGTTTCAACCGTCTTGAAGAGTCCTACGGAGAAGACGCCTACCTCTCCGCGGTCATGGGCACCGCCTTCGTGGAGGGACTGCAGCAGGGCGACCTCACCAAAGGAGTGGGAGCCTGCTCAAAGCATTATCTTGGCTATGGAGGAGGTGGCGATGCCGACGAGAAAGAGCTGATGGAGGAAATCCTGTTCCCGCATGAGACCATGATCCGTCTGGCCGGGAGCAAGGCGCTCATGCCCGGCTACCATGCAGTCCACGGCACCAACTGCGTTGCCAATTCCGAAATACTCCAGGACATTCTTCGTGACTATGTGGGGTTCGACGGAATGGTGGTCAGCGACTATACTGCCATAGACCAGATTCCAGGGCTCGACGACAAAATCCAGAAAGCTGCCGCCGCCATCAATGCCGGCAACGACGTGGACTTCCCTCATGGCTCCAACTATAAGCACTTGCAGAAAGCACTCGACCAGGGACTGGTGAAGCCAGAGACATTCGAACGTGCAGTCAAAAATGTGTTGAGATACAAGTTCCGTGCCGGACTGTTCTCCTCGAATGCATACCTGTACACTATCCAGCCAATCAAACTGGACTCGCCAGAGGAGCGTCAGACGGCTTACGACATAGCCTCACAGTCTGTCGTCCTGCTGGAGAACAACGGCATACTACCATTGAAGACCGCAAAAAAGATTTTTGTCACCGGGCCGAATGCAAACACGATGTGGGCAATGTGTGGAGACTATTCTTTCCCCTCCATGTCCTATTTCTGGAAGCGGATTAAGGAGGACCTTGACCATCCTCATATCGTCACCCTTCTGGAAGGGATGAAGGGGCGCGGACCTGCCGGTGTTGAGATCAGTTACTCACGTGGATGTGACTGGACCGACACCATAGAGACGAAATTCGCTTTCGAAGGCGATGAGCGTGCATGGGAATACGAGCTGCTTCACCGGAAGGTGGACTCAGGCGAGACGGCAGACAAGAACGAGGCGCTGTCCATGGCGAACGAGGCAGATGTCATCGTTGCCGCCATGGGTGAGAACGTGATGCTGTGTGGTGAGAACCGCGACCGTCAGGGACTTCGCCTGCCTGGCAGTCAGGAGCAGTTTGTGGAAGAACTGATTGCGAGCGGAAAACCGGTGGTACTTGTGCTGTTCGGCGGACGCGCGCAGGTGGTGTCAGGACTCGCAGAGCGCTGTGCAGCCGTCATCCAGGCCTGGTATCCCGGTGAGGAAGGCGGAAATGCCGTGGCTGACATTCTCTATGGCAACATCTCTCCTTCAGCCAAACTTTCGGTGTCGTATCCCAATGTTGAGCTTTACGAACCTATATGCTATAACTACAAAGCAGAAACCGACCCACGTGTGCAGTGGCCGTTTGGCTATGGACTTTCGTATTCGACCTTTGAATACAGCAATCTCAAGCTGGATAAAGAAGTTGCAGTGGCAGCAGATTTTGTCGACCTCTCATTCGACGTGAAAAACACGGGCCAGGTGAAGGCAGACGAAATCGCCCAGATTTATATTTCTCCCACTGATCCGGCCCAACAAATCCGTCCCATCCAGTTGCAGGGATTTGCCCGCGTAGGCCTTCAGCCAGGGCAGACCCGTACAGTGAGATGCCGTCTGCGCCTGGAGCAGTTTGGATTCTATTCCAACAAGGGAAAGCGTCAATGGAACATACAACCGGGCCGGTTCGTAGTCAAAGTCGGCGCTTCGTCGGCCGACATCAGGCTGCATGACACAGTCAGCCTTGAAGGCACAGCCCTGGCCAAGCCCATCCGTGAGTTTTATTTCTCTGAGACTACAGTAGAATGAAAAAAAATGCCGGGCGGGAATTTGCTGCTGCAAATTCCCGCCCGGCATTTTGTGTATGTGAGCATTTGCTTATTATCCAATCACGGCGACGAACTCTTCCGGGAGGATGATGTTCTTCACGTTGACGGCATCAGCAAACATAGGTCCGATTTCTTCTTCCGTGTGTCCGGCAATGCCGCATCCCAGACGTGTGACGAGGAATGTCTTCTCTGGATGTTCTTTCGCGTATGCGATGAAGGTTTCCACGCATTTTTTGATTTTGCGCAGGTCGTCAGGAATTGTCGGGATGGCATAGCATCGTCCCTGTATTCCCTCGCCCTTTCCCCAAATGGCACCGAACGAACGGCTGGCTGTGGCTGCCGCACCGGCGCCGTGCATCCCGTCGCGGTTGCTTCCGAACACGAAAATTTCGTCCTTGCCCAGGTTTTCACTTGTAATCATCTTAGGCGTGAACCTGCGGTTGTATCCGTTTTCCTGCGCTTCATTGACAGCAGGCTGGGTCTCTTCAGCAGCCTGTATGGTCTGTGGCAGGAGTTCCTCGTCCTCCACCACGCTCTTCTTGTAGGTGGAGAATATCTTCTCCATCTGCTCAATCTGTGGGCTCACGGAGCGTATGGCGTCGCTGCGGAAACGGTAAGTTCCGTTCAGCGTGTCGCTGATGGCCAGTGACTTCATCTTGCGGTCGATGGCCGGTGCGAAAATCTCCTCAGCGCGCCAGAATCCGTCGCTCTGTAGGAACACGGCTATCATGTTGCGTTTGCCGCGGAACAGTTCGATATGTGAGCATCCGAATCCGGGAGTAGTGGAGTAGTAGATGCCCGGCTCGTCGTCATTCATGTTGCTTATCAGCATGATGGCATATTCATCGTTGTCATTGCCGAAGATCATGATGTGTTTTTCCTGAGGGATGTAGTATGGTCCGGCACATGAGAATATCTCATGCCCGTCAGTCTCCTCAAATTGCAATGTGCTGCCGGTGTCGTTGTCCCACATGGGGAAGTACCATAAGTGGTTTGTCTTCTTGTCTAAATACAATGATGTTTCCATGAGCTCTTGTCGGTTTTAAAGGATTAGCATTAAATTTTTGCTCAAAAATAGCAATTTTTTTTCTCAATTCAAAATAATTGCGTAAAAATCGAAGGTTTGTCAGTAAGTTTTGTGTTTTTGGCTTTTTTGCCCGGTTCGTCTGCTATCTGTTTTTCTGCTCATTGGGTATTTTTCTGATTTCGTCGAGCAGTGCCTGATGGATTGTTCCGTTGGACACGATGATGTCGCCATGTTCGATATAGTCAGGGTTTCCGTCGTAGCGTGTGATGCGTCCGCCTGCTTCCAGCAGGACTGCCGATGCGGCAGTGTGGTCCCATAATCCGAGTCCGCGTTCCAACCATCCGTCGAAGCGTCCTGATGCCACATTGCATATAGCAAGTGCTGCCGACCCATTCATGCGTATGCCTCCGCATAGCCCGTAGAAATGGCTGATGAGATGAAGTCCTGTTGGTCGGTAGTCGTCGGCATCGTAGGGCAGTTCGATGCCCAGCAAAGCCTGAGTGATGTCATGCTGGCTGTTCGTGTGAATGCGCCGGCCGTTCAGCCAGGCACCGCCCCCTTTCCATGCATAAAAACACTCGTCGAGACAGACGTCATATACCACGCCAAGCAGCACTTCATGAGCGTCGCGCAGCCCGATACAAACGGCATAGCTGTGGTAGCCATGAACATAGTTGGTGGTTCCGTCAAGCGGATCCACCACCCAGTATAATGAGCTTGAGTGACGTGACTCCGTCCCTTCCTCGGTGATGAACCCCGCATCGGGCAGCAGTTCTTTCAGCTGAGCTACAATCATGCGCTCGCTTTCTTTGTCCACATACGACACGTAGTCGTGGCTGTGCTTCTGTTCCACCTGCTCATCGCGCAGTTTCGCCTGTTCCCGCTTCTGGTAGGCTCCGACCTTCCGGGCCACAGTGCATACCTTTTCTGTCAACTGTTTATAGTCCATATTATGTGAGGAAGTCTTGAATATCTCTATTAGCCTTTAGTTTCGGTCGGCCTGCTCTTGTTCTTTTCAACAAATGTAATAAATCTTTGGAACTGGCCTGGAATATCTCATTGAAAAAAAGAAAAGTTCACGCTGCCGTAATTCCTGTGTGACTGGAAGCGGGGGTGTGATGAGAAGTCGTGGTCTTTTCCGTGTTCGAGGATAAAGGTTCCTCCTTCAGCCAGCAGTGGGGTGGAGAAGATGATGTCGGGCAGTTGGGCGAGACTTTGAAGCGCGTAAGGCGGATCGGCAAAGATGATGTCGAACGGGGGCAGTTCGCGTTGCAGGAATTTGAACACGTCGGCGTGTACCGGCTTCCATGCAGCGTCGCCCAGCTCCTTGGCCGTCCGCTGCAGGAACTGCCAGTGCTTGAAGTCTTTCTCCACACTTACCACTTCGTTGCATCCACGCGACACCAGTTCCAGTCCGATGGCACCTGTCCCTGCAAACAAGTCGAGTGCCCGTGGACCGTTCTCGAAGTCCACATACACGTTGCTGAGGATATTGAACAGTCCCTCCTTCGCAAAGTCAGTTGTCGGGCGAGCCTTGAACGTGTGAGGCACGTCGAAACGCTTGCCCTTGTATTTTCCGCTTACTATCCGCACGATTCTTTAATCATTAAACATTATACTTTAAACTAAAATCCACAAATCAACAGAGTCTGCAGGTCGTAGGGTATGATTTTGTTGCCATGAGTGATTGTCTGTCGGAAGTCTTCGTCTCGGTCAATCAGTTTTGTGTTCTTGATGAAATACTGTATCTTGTCGGACAGCAGCTGGCTCATCTCTCCGTCCGCCACAATCTCGATGCCGTCCTCCAGCTGGTCGTATCCAAACTGGCTCCACAGGTTCATGATATAGTACTGGCAGTCATTCACGCTGTTCACGCTGTAGTTGTTGACGAACAGGAGCCGTCCTTCGTGGAAGCAGTAGACCGTCATCTCCTTGTCGTGGAGATAGACATACATTTTCTTCATTCCCATCCCCACGCTCTTGTCGCTGAAGAACTCCACGAGTGTGGATGCTGATGCATAGAACCGTGCACGCGGGAAGTCGTCGAGCAGGAGTTTGTAGACGTTGCGGTCGAGTCCGAATATGATAGCGATTCCAGATCGCCGGAGCACGTTGTATGACACGTGGCATTGCTCCTGTCCCGGGAAGACAAAATTGAACAGTTCCCTGATGGTCTCGCGCTTGAATTCCACTGCCGGCACGGTGGTGAAGAGCCGTGTGGTCACGAGCACGTTCACCCGCTGGTAGTGCTCCTGCAATAATGGCTCGCTCATGAGTGCTTCTTTCACGTTGGCAGCAAGCGAAACCACAGGCCTTGGCTTTACCTGCCTGAAAATGTATGGTTCACTCTCCGATGGTGAGTAGACGCAAAAAGAAAGTCCATCCGAGCTGATGCGGATGGACAAACTTTTATTTTGTATGGATGATGTCTTATTGTCCAAAGTAATTGTATTTTATTTTTTCCAGTTACCAGCCATCTTGTTGCTTGTGTCGTTGACGTCGCCCATTCTCAGACCAATCCAGCGGTCTTCCTGGCTACGAGTAGGGAGCAATGCCTTCACAGAGTCAAACTCTTCCTCGCTGAGGTCTGCCCAGAGGCTCTGCATTTCCATTCCCTGGTCCTTACGGTCGTGCTTGAGGTTATCCACACGCTTCTGCTCCAGTCCGTCAAGATAGTCGTCTATGTTTGCGCGGAATTCCACGAGTGTTGTTATCTCAGCAGTCTTCAGGTCGAGCACGTCACGCTTGCGCAGGTCTATAATCACGTTCTCTTTTCCGCATGGCACGAGCTTGAGTGAATCAGCATTCTGCAGACCAATCATAGCAGAAACAGACTCCCATACAGTGTCCTCATGGAGGATGCCCTTCTTGATGGCACGCTCAGGAAGCATTTTCTTGATTTCGTCGTCAGTGTAGTTACCCTCGCTGGCAATTTCCTTAGAAAGAGCCTCATATTCGTCGTCGGTCAGTTCTCGGTCCATTTGTGTGTCCTTGATAGACTTCTCGTTCTTCACAAAGTCCACCAGAGAGTCGATGTCTCCGCAGTAGTGCTTGTATTTCATACGATAGCTGTCCTCTGCATCGCGGATTTGTTTCAAACGAGCCTTAACGGCGTTCTCTCTTTCTTCTACTTGGTTCTCGAATCTGATGTCGCTGTAGATACTCCAGAAACAAGCACCGAACATCAATACTGCAATAAATGCCAGTACGATAACAATAATTTTTTTGTTCATGATATTTTTTTAATTTTTATTTTGTAATTTCGCAGATGATTTAAGAATTTCGTGGATTTTGCGTGTTATTTAGCTCTTAACCCACAATTTCTTGCAAAAATAATGAAAAGAAATTAAATTCGGTATATTTTTCTCAATTTTTTTAAAAAAAACATGATTAATGCGTTTTTTCAGGCAGAATTTCTTCGTTTTTTCCATAATCCACCGACAACTGACCAATTTTTTGCATTTCAGCAAATCAATGACTTTGTCTTTGATTCCGACATAATGTCGGCTTTCATTTTGAAAGGAT
The DNA here is from genome assembly GCA_946625675.1 of uncultured Prevotellaceae bacterium. GTDB lineage: Bacteria > Bacteroidota > Bacteroidia > Bacteroidales > Bacteroidaceae > UBA3839. Next base: position 14,556 of record CAMOTI010000094.1, read on the forward strand.
ATGCTGGCACAGGAAAGACGTCTTTGGTGGCTGCAGTGGTCAACGCGCTCGATTCTCTCAATATCAAGTGCCTGATGCTGGCTCCTACGGGACGGGCGGCCAAAGTACTCTCCGCCTATGCCCGACGTCCGGCATTCACCATCCACAAAGCCATCTACCGTCAGAAGAACTATAACTCCAGACCGGACTTCGATCTCGGATTCAACACCATGCGCAATGTCCTTTTCGTTGTTGACGAAGCCTCGATGGTCAGCGGGCTGCCCAATGAGTCCTCACTCAACGAGTCGTTGCTTGAGGGACTTATGAGTTTTGTCTACGGTCGTGGTTCCGGATGCCGGATTATGTTTATCGGCGACGATGCACAGCTGCCTCCAGTAGGAGAGGCCGGCAGTCCAGCTCTTCGCGCTGACATCATCCGTCAGTTCGGCATCAAAGTCTATGAGGCACAGCTGAACAGCGTGGTCAGGCAGGAAGAAATGTCGGGCATACTCTACAATGCCACCGTAGTGAGAGAACAGCTTGCCAACGTTCAGCCGCTCGCATTGCCGCATATACTCTTCGACGGCTTTGACGACATCTTCAACATCCCCGGCAACAACCTTATCGAGACGCTCACGGAATGCTACCAGAAAGACGGGATCGACGAGACGATGGTGGTGTGCCGGTCGAACAAGCTTGCCAACATCTACAACAACGGCATCCGCAACCAGATACTCTGGCGAGAGAGCGAGCTCGAGACGGGAGACTATGTCATGGTGGCCAAGAACAACTACTACTGGACCGACAAACTCAAAGCGGAGAAAGCAGCAGAGTCAAAATCGGCCCAACAGCCATTAAACCAGGAGGATGGAGCCGGGATGGACTTCGTGGCGAACGGCGACATCGCCGTTGTGGAGAGAGTGCGGAACCAGCGTGAGCTATATGGTTTCAAGTTCGCCGACTGCATACTCAGATTCCCGGACTACGAGGATTTCGAGTTGGAGACCACCGTGCTGCTTGACGCCCTGCAGTCGGAGGCCCCTGCGTTGACATCCGAGCAAAACGACCTGCTTTATAATAAGGTGATGGAGGACTATATGGACATCCCACAAAAGTCAGAGCGCATCAAAAAACTCAGGCAAGACCCTTATTTCAATGCGCTGCAACTCAAATATGCCTATGCTGTCACCTGCCACAAGGCCCAGGGCGGCCAATGGACCAACATCTTCGTCGAGCAGGGATACGTGCCCGAAGACACGTCCGTCATAGAATACGACCGATGGCTCTATACAGCCATCACTCGGGCCACAGGAAAGCTCTACATGGTGAACTGGAAGAACAGGTGAGAGGCTGAATTCTATATTCATCATCTTTCATATTTCATTTTATTTCCTGGCAATTTATAACAATTTTTTATTTTTCTTTGTCATTCTCACTTTTATTTCTTAATTTTGCATCGCAAACAACACAACATAATTTAAAAATTGAAATGTTTGGCATTGGAAACAAGAAAAAGGTAGTGACGCTGGAATCTGCGGGCACACTTAAAAATTTCATCACTGATGAGGAGAAATTCTCCGTCACCGAGCTTGTAGTCACAGGAGAACTCAACGGTACAGACCTAAAACTCATCAGAGAAATGGCTGGATACACGGCATCGGGTAGAAATTCAGAAGGTAAACTCAAACGGTTGGACCTCAAAAACGCCAGGTTCGTTCCGGGCGGTGAGAAGTACGCCAGAAAGAACGACGGATACTGCACGATAGAGGAGGCAGACGTCATACCTCAGCGTGCATTCCGCAAGTGCGACAAGCTTCAAGTGGCGATCCTTCCTGAAGGGACAAAGAAAATAGAGGGACATGCATTCGAACGCTGCACGCACCTCTCTTCCATCACCATTCCTGAAGGCGTGGAATACATCGGGTCGAGAGCCTTCCGCAAGTGCTATGAGCTGAAGACCATCTCCATACCTTCCACAGTTGTGGACATGGGCAAAGAGACCTTCTCCGAGGACGGAAAATTAGGAAAGCTGTATGTCCTTGCCGTTAAGCCACCTATGATTTATGTCAACACTTTCTTTGCCGTCGCAGTCAGCGAGCTGAAACTCTATGTTCCCGCTGAGGCATCCTCTGCCTACAAGAAAGCCACGACATGGAAACGTTTCCGAAACATGAAGGAGTTGTAGATTGCCCCTTCATATTTCTGTTTTTGACTTTTAGACTCATTCTAAAACATTTTCCAGATTTTACAGACAAAAAAGAGATGCCGCACGTCTGCGGCATCTCTTGATTTATAGCTATGTGATGGCTATTGCTTACTGACAGGTGCTATTCTGTGGCCAGTTCCACCATCTTGTTCACTGCATCCTGAAGTCCGTCGGGATTCTTTCCTCCGGCGGTGGCGAAATGTGGCTGTCCGCCTCCTCCGCCTTGAATGAGGCGTGCTGCCTCGCGGATGATTTTTCCTGCGTTCTTGCCTTCACCCACCATGTCGTCCGACAATGACAGGGTCAGGTTGGGCTTCTCGTCCAGACCGGCTCCGATGGCCACCACGAGATGCTCAGTGAACTGCCCGCGTAGCTGGAACGCGATGTCTTTGGCGCTTTGTGCGTCGATAGGGCACACGCCACTTATCACCTGGATTCCGTTTATGTCTTGACTTTTGTCGATCAATAGTTTCTTTATCTCCTGGACCTTTTGCTCACGATATTCCTCAACGGTCTTCTTTAGATCGCTGTTTTCGTCGATATACTTTCGTATGGTGCTAACCAGGTCGGGAGCATTGTTGAAGAATGAGCGCAGTTCTGCCAGTGTATCCTGCATCTTGTCGAGCGTATCTTCAACCGCCTTGCCTGTGATGGCCTCTATACGACGTACGCCGGCAGCGATAGAGCTCTCAGAGATGATGCGAACCATTCCGATGTTGCCTGTGCGCTGCACATGGCATCCACCACAGAATTCCACACTCATACCGAATTGGATTACGCGTACCTTGTCGCCGTATTTCTCACCAAACAGAGCGATGGCTCCCAGCTTCTTGGCTTCCTCAATCGGTAGGTCGCGGTACTCCTGCAACGGTATGTTGGCTCGGATTTTCTCGTTTACCAGGTGCTCCACCTCACGGATTTGCTCCGTTGTCAGCTTCTCGAAGTGAGAGAAGTCGAAACGCAGGTAGTCGGGAGTTACGAGCGATCCTTTCTGCTCCACGTGGGTTCCCAGCACGCTGCGTAGTGCCTCGTCGAGCAAGTGGGTGCAGGAGTGGTTGGCCTCGATGGCGCGGCGCTTGTCCACGTCCACGCATGCCATGAACTCAGATTCAGGGTTCTGCGGCAGTTTGTCCACCTTGTGGATTGACAGGTTGTTCTCTGTCTTGGTGTCGAGCACGGTGATGGTCTCGTCTTCACTGACCAGCACGCCTTGGTCGCCTACTTCTCCACCCATTTCAGCATAGAACGGTGTGGTGTCGAGCACGATTTCGTATGTTTTGCCCTTCTTCTGCTTCACCTCACGGTATTTCAGGATATGGCATGTGTATTCTGTGTAGTCATAGCCCACGAAGGTGCTTTCGCCTTCTCTGAGCTCCACCCAGTCGCCAGCCTCTACCTGTGCTGCGTTTCGAGCGCGTGTCTTCTGCTTCTGCATCTCCACGTCGAATCCAGCCACGTCGACAGTCATGCCGTTCTCGCGGCAAATCAGCTCTGTCAGGTCGAGCGGGAATCCGTAGGTGTCGAACAGGGTGAAGGCCTTGTCGCCCGCAATCTCGGTCGAGCCCGTCGACTTCGTGTCTTCCATCACCTTGGTCAGCAGCTTGATTCCGTTTTCCAAAGTGCGGAGGAAAGAGTCCTCCTCTTCTTTCATTACCTTCATCACGAGGTCCTTCTGTGCAGGCAGCTCGGGGAATGCGTCGCCCATCTCCTGGATGAGAGTGGGAACGAGCTTGTAGATGAAGGCCTGCTTCTGCCCGAGGAATGTGTAACCATAACGTACTGCACGGCGCAGGATGCGACGTATTACATAGCCTGCCTTTGCGTTGCTCGGCAGCTGTCCGTCAGCGATGGAGAAAGCGATGGCACGCAGGTGGTCTGCCACCACACGCATCGCGATATCGGTCTTCTCGTCATCGCCATATTGCTTTCCGGTCATATCGCCCAATACTTTGATTATCGGCTGGAACACGTCGGTGTCGTAGTTCGACTGTTTGCCTTGGAGAGCGCGAACCAGACGCTCGAAGCCCATGCCGGTGTCAATCACGTTCATCGACAGCTTCTCGAGGCTGCCGTCGGCCTTGCGGTTGAACTGCATGAACACCAGGTTCCAAATCTCAATCACCAGCGGATGGTCTTTGTTTACCAGCTCCCTTCCGGGTACTTTCGCTTTCTCGCTCTCGTCGCGGGAGTCAAGGTGAATCTCAGAGCATGGACCGCATGGGCCGGTGTCGCCCATCTCCCAGAAGTTGTCGTGCTTGTTGCCGTTGATGATATGGTCGGCAGGCACGTGCTTGAGCCAGTATTGCTCAGCCTCGGCGTCCCGTTCTATCCCCTCTTCGGGTGAACCTTCGAACACGGTCACATACAGGTCGTCGGGGTTCAGTTTCAGTACATCCACCAGGTATTCCCACGCCATATCGATGGCGCCTTCCTTGAAGTAGTCGCCGAAAGACCAGTTGCCGAGCATCTCGAACATGGTGTGGTGGTAGGTGTCATGGCCTACCTCCTCCAGGTCGTTGTGCTTGCCGCTGACGCGCAGACATTTCTGGGTGTCGGCCCGGCGGCGTGGCTCTGGAGAGCGACTGCCTAAAATGATGTCTTTCCACTGATTCATACCCGCATTCGTGAACATCAATGTCGGGTCGTCTTTGATCACCATCGGAGCTGAAGGCACGATGGTATGGCCTTTGCTTTCAAAATAATTCTTGAAAGACTCACGTATTTCTTTTGCTGTCATGGAGTAAATTGTAAATTTTATGCAAAGTTAAGCAATTTTATTTGGATTTCTATCGTTTTATTAAAAATTATTCGCCTTATGCTCTCTGTTTTAATTCCAACGTTCAATTATGACTGCTCAGAGCTGGTGGAAAAGCTCTGCCAGGAAGGCTGTCGGCTGCAGAACGGATTCGAGCTGATTGTGGGTGATGACGCATCTACAGACCAAGCCGTCATCTCGGCCCTCGACAGGCTCCAGACCTTACCGGGCGTGATGGTGGTGCACAATTCCGAGAACCTGGGCCGTGCTACGGGGCGAAACCAGATGGCCCGTCAGTCGAAAGGCGACATCCTCTTCTTCATCGATGCCGACGCCCTCGTTCCCGACGACTTCTCCCTGCAGGCGGGACTTGATGCCATCCGTGATGCCGATGTGGTTTGTGGAGGCCTTCGTCATCCAGCCGTCAATCCCTGCCCAAAGGCCACACTGCGATTCAAGTATGAGAAGGAAGCGGACAAATCCCGTTCCGCCGAGATCCGAAGCCAGACCCCATATCACCAGATTTCCACGTTCAGCCTGATGGTCCGTCGTGACGTGTTTCTGAGCATTCTTTTTGACGAGCAGTGCCGGGAATATGGCTATGAAGACACCCTGTTTGGTGCAGAGCTTGAGAAGCGTGGCGCAAAAGTGGTGCATATCGACAATCCGCTTGTTCACAACGGGCTGGAGCCGAACGATGTGTATCTGAAAAAGACAGAGCAGGCACTTCACACACTCAAAAGGCTGGAGCCGCTTATGGTGGATCACAGTCGTCTGCTCCAGGCTGTCGGCAAGCTCCGTCGTCAGCATCTTGCTTGGCTTGCCGCCCTGGTGTTTAAATCCATACGGCGTCCCTTAAGGCGCAATCTGCTTGGCCCTAATCCTTCTCTCAAGGCATTCGCCTTCTATAAGCTGGGTTATTTCCTGACTCTGAAGACAGACAAACATACAGAATCTTAGTCATGACCATAGACGTACTCATATGCACCATCGACCACGGAATCTCGTCCGTCCCGGGCGTGCTGCTTCAGCCCGCCGAGGGGGTCAGGTATATCGTGTCGATGCAGTACACGGACGAGAAATATCTCAATGAGATTCCCGAGTTGCTGCAAGCTCGGGAAGACGTCCGTGTCGTCACGCTTGCGGGCCGGGGCCTTACGCTCAACCGCAACCATGCGCTCGATTCCTCAACAGCCGACATTGTGCTTATCGCCGACGACGATGAGCGCCTGCTTCCCGATGCCTTCGATAAGATCCGTGAGGCTTATGAGACCCATCCAGAAGCCGACATCGCCCTCTTCCAGCTGAACGACATCGAGGACCGTCCCTTCAAGACCTATCCTGAGACCGACGAGCCACTTTCCTATGCTGATGCCTGCGAGGAAGGCTACTATCCATCTTCGCTCGAAATCACAATCCGCGGAAAAGCGGTGGGGCAGGGCCTGCGTTTCAACGAGCATTTCGGAATAGGAAGCCTGTTTCCATGCGGCGAAGAGGATATTCTCCTGTGTGATGCCAGCCGGAAAGGACTTCAAACCATGTTCTTTCCCGAAGTCATCGCGCAGACGATCGCTGGCAGTACTGGTACGAAATTTCTGACCAACATCGGTGTCCAGCGTGCAAAAGGCGCTGTGTTCAGATACTGTCACGGCAAATGGAATGCCCTGTGGAGAATCTTCAAAGAGACAGTCTTCTATCTTGTTCACAAAGGCCAAAACCCGTTTCCTCTCTTTTATCATATGTATAAGGGAATCCGTCAGGTCAAGCGCATCATGTAGTCTTTCATTATGTGTAGTTGAACGGTAAAACGGAAAATTTATTAATATCTCAATGTCAAAATAAATTGTAAATCGTAAATCGTTAAATCGTAAATATTCATTTGTGCTTTCCATCGTCGTTCCATACTATAACCGCGAATCCTATCTACAGCGTACGCTCCAGAGCATCGCTGCTTCGGATTTCCGTCCGCTCAGGCTCATTCTTGTAGACAATCATTCCACCGACCATTCGCGTGCCCTATGTGAGCAGTTCGCAGAGGCGAACCGCAGCGATGATTTCGAGGTTGTGCTTGCTGACGAACCTGCGGGTGGAGCTGCCAAGGCACGAAACAAGGGGTTGAGCCTCTGCCAGACGCCTTTCGTCTATTTCTTCGACAGCGATGATGAGTTCGACTCCCATTTCGTGAGTGCTGTCATGCCTCACCTGAACGACGACATCGACCTGCTGGCCGTGACTACCAACGTGTCCGTGAACGGGGCTGCTCCTGTTGCCAGGAAATTCATCCAGACAGCCAATCCTTCAGCACAGATTCTGACAGGCCATCTTTCTACGCAGGCTATGGTTATCCGTACGGATTTCCTTCGCAGTCAGGGCGGATGGGACGAGGGCCTTCCTATGTGGAACGACTGGGAACTTGCCACCCGTCTGCTGCTGGCCAAGCCCAGAATGAAATGGATTTGCAGTCCTTCATTTCATTGTGTCTATGTTCACGACGACAGCCTGACAGGCAGTTCCTTCTCTTCCCGTGTGGAGAGCATGCGAAAGGCTGTGAAGGCCGTACTTTCCCAAGTGAAGGGGAAAGACAGGAAAGCTTTGTTTTTCAGAATGGAATTTATAACAGGGAATCTTAGGAGAGAGAAAAACACAGCAGAGGCAGACCGGAACAAAAAACTGACCCGCCAGTGGTTTTCCGGCGAGTCAGTATTTACCAGGTTTATCGGTGCTTGCATCCGACGATATGTGTCGTTGGGAGGAAGGGGCAGTTGGCGTCTGGCCTATTGGCTCAGCAAGTAAGTGTTATCTGCCTCCACGGCCACCTCCAGGTCTGCCGCCGCCACCGGGACGTCCGCCGCCGAATCCACCGCGTCCGCCGCCCCATCCGCCACGGCTGCCGCCGAATCCGCCGGGGAAGTCACCACCTCCGCGCTTACCGCCGAAGATGTTGAGCTTGTAGATCACCTTCACCATTCCGTAAGAATATACTGCGTTGTGACGGCTGTCGCTACGCATCATGGCGTTGATTGTGCGGGTGATGTTGCTTCGCTCGTTGAGGATGTCGTTCCATTCAAACGATACGGTCAGCGAGCGGTCCTTGAAGAAGGAGTGTGATATGCTGGCGTTCCAAATCAGTTCGTTGGTGTTCATGGACTCCTGTGCGTAACCGCGGCGGGAGTTCATGGCGATGTCGGTGCTCAGGGTCGTTCCCCATGGTGCGAGCACGTTGAGCTCCGTTCCGTATGAGAAAGTCCAGGTGTCGAGGTTGTTGTTGGTGATCACGTTGTTCTTCGAGTGGTTGTATGCCACGTCACCGTTCAGCGACAGCTCCACCCATCCTTTGCGGAATGATAGTCCGAGGCTCTGGCTGAGGTTCAGACCGTTGGTTGCCGACTTGTCGTCGTCAGGGAATCTGAGCGGGTCGAGGTAGCTCACGCTGTGTGACAGTCCAAGGTTCGTGAATGCGTTCATCGTGAAGTACTTGTCCTTGTCGAGTGCCGTGTTGAAGCCCAGTCCCATGTTTCCGGTCCAGTTGCCGTTGATGTTCTCTGGCTTGGTTGTCGACACACCGGTCTCCTCGTTGTAGTAAGTACGGTTGGATATGGCGTTTTGCTGCAGGTTGAACCGGATGTTAGCAAAGATACCTCTCTGGTGCTCCACGTCGTAGGTGTTGAAGAAAGCCATGAGGTTCTGGTTGAACGATGGTTTCAGCTTGGAGTTACCCATACGTATGTTCAGCGGGTCGGAGTCGTCGGTGATTTCGAGCAGGTTGGTCATGCTCGGCTGCGATGTACGTCCGTTGTAGCGGACTTGCAGGTTAGTTGTCTCGTTGAACTTGTAGCGGAGGTTGAGGGTAGGGGTGAAGTTCACCACGTTGCGGGTGATGTCATTGTATTCCTTGCCCATGTACTTGTAGTTCAGCTTGGAGTGCTGAGGCAGCACATCTACTCCGAAGTTGAGGTTGAACTTGTCGCGTACCATTCGGAACATCACGCTTGCCGTGTGGTCGTAGTTCATGTACTCAGAGAACTGGCTGAGGCTGTTGTCGTAGGTCTGTGTGTAGCCCGCTGTGTTCGACATCAGCTCGTCGATGGCGCCAGGTATGTCGTAGCGGTTGTTTCGCAGTGCTTGTACCAGGTCGTTGTATGCCAGGTCGTCGTAGATGAACGCGCCTCGGTCGCTCTTGTTGTAGCGGTGGTCGAACCGGTAGCTGAACTGCAGGTAAGTCCGCTTGGCGATGGGTTCGCTGTATGTGGCCTGTATGGAGTAGTTGCGGCTGCGTGTCGGTGTGGTGTAGTAGCGGTTGTTGATGTCGTTGTCCATGCCCGTGGACTCCCGGTAGCCGATAAGAGATGTGGAGAGCTGCTTGCTCTCGCTGTTGTTGAAGCCACCAGTGAGTCGGAGGGTGATGTTTCGTCCTTCGTTGTTCAGCTTGCGGTTGAGCTGCAGTTCGCCGTTCATGCCACGGCTGCTGCTGTAAGTTTGCTGGCGCGTGTTGCGGGTGTTCACGATCATGTCGGCGATTCGTGCAATTTCTTCCTCGCTCTCTCCCAGTCGGCTCTCAAATTCTTTCTCTGCTGCGTCGAGCTGGTCCTCATCGTAGCTTTCAGGGTCGTTGTCATATGTTCCGGAGTTTCCGTAGGATGAACCGCGGTTGCGCGAGTAGTTGGCGTTGGGGCGGAATATGATGTTTGTCATCGTGTCCGGTTTCCATTCAAATCTGAAACCACCGCTGAGGCTGGCGTTGCTTCCGTAGCTTTGGTTCATGCTGCGGCTGAATGCACCGATAGAGTTGACGAAGTTCTGGCTGGACGTCTGGCTCCATGCGTCGCTTCCGTCGTAGCGGTGCCAGATGTAACCTCCGGTCTCCAGCTTGTCACTGGTGGTAGCGAAGTTGAATCCGGCTTCCTTGCTGGCACGCAGTCCGTTGCCTCCACCGAATCGTCCCCATCCGCGTCCGCCGCCACCGCCGAAACCACGGTCGCCGATGTTGTTGGCGCTTGTTACGAGTGAATACTGTGCGTTATCGTTGAATCGGTTGATATTGGCGCGTCCGTTGTAGCGGTTCTCCGTTCCCACGCCTCCGTTAATCTGTCCGAACCATCCGTTGTTCATACCTTTCTTCACGGTCAGGTCGATCACTGTCTCCTCCTCTCCGTCGTCGATTCCTGTTACTCGTGCGAGGTCGCTCTTTCGGTCGTATGCCTTGATGTTGTCGATGATGTTGGTTGGTATGTTCTTCATGGCGATGTTCTTGTCGTTCACGAAGAACTCCTTTCCGTCGATAAGCACTTTGGATACTGGTTTTCCGTTGATTTTCACTGTTCCGTCCTCTTCTATCGTGGCACCAGGCAGACGCTTGATGAGGTCTTCCAGCGCGCTTCCTGGAGGCAGTCGGTAGGCGTCGGCGTTGAACACGAGCGAGTCGCCCTTCACCTGCACTTTCGCAGCCTGAGCGGTGACTGTGGCTTCCTGCAACAGCACAGCGTCGGTGGTCATCGTGATGTATCCCAGTTCCACTTCCTTGCCCTTACGGTTGGTCAGGTCGAGGTCCACGTCCTTGGTCACGTAGCCCACGTAGCTGATTTTCATGATGTACTTGCCTTTCTTCACGGAAGAAAGCTTGAACTGTCCATTCAGGTCCGTTGCCTTGCCGGTCACATAGTTTCCGGCTGTGTCTGTCACTTGTACGGAGGCTGCAATCAGCGCTTCTTTGTTCTCATTGTCAATGATGGTTCCCGACACGTTGAATTTCGACTGGGCAAAACTCAATGCACTGAGCATCATCATAGCAAACAGGAGTAAATGTTTTCTCATTACGTTTATGATTTTTTTTGATTTGTGACTTAAGAGGGAAGAGCAGGCGTGAATGTTCTGTGTGGCGTGGGCTTGTTTCAGATTTGCTTCTTCCTGTTTTTGGAAAGTGGTATATAGGATATGCTGGTCTTAAAATCCTAAAATACAGAATGTTTGTTTGTTACTAGCTAACTCTTTAACTTTCCTTTTACCTTTTGACTGCAAAGTTACGAATAAGTTTAATTCTGACACTTATTATTTCTTGTCCCCCTGTCTGTTTTAAGTACTTTTAAGAATTGAGCATGATGGAGGTGATGCTGATGCGTAGTCGTGGCGATATCCACTCAACACCGGGAGTGTTGGCGGGACGGAGGAAGGTGAATTCCAGTCTGGAACTTCTGCAAATTTACAAGGAAAAAGGGATAGGCTTTCCTTGGTTTCGGAAAAAGATTCATCGTTTTGTGTGTCGGGGTAATAAAAAAAATCGTATATTTGCATGAGAAATTTCAAACTTAAAATAAAGATAAATATATGACGAAAATCAGAGTAGGGATGGGCTATGATGTCCATCAGTTGGTGAAGAATCGCGAACTGTGGTTGGGCGGCGTGAAGATTGAGCATGAGTTAGGACTGCTGGGACACAGCGATGCGGATGTGCTGATTCATGCGATTTGTGATGCCATACTTGGGGCTGCCAATATGCGGGATATCGGATTCCATTTTCCGGACAAGGACCCGGAGTTCAAGAATATAGACTCTAAGATTTTGCTGCGCAAGACGGTGGAGCTGGTGAGGCAGAAGGGGTATGAGATTGGAAATGTGGATGCAACAGTCTGTGCGGAACGGCCTAAAATCAACCCCCATATCCCGCGGATGCAGCAGGTGATGGCGGAGACGATGGGTGTGGATTCAGAGGACATCAGCATCAAAGCGACGACCACGGAGAAGTTAGGGTTCACGGGACGCGAGGAAGGCATCAGTGCTTATGCGGTCGCACTGATATATAAAGGTGATTAGTTGTAGGAGAGATGATTCAATAGGATTATTCGCTTACAAAAAACAGAGGATACGCCAATCGGATGGCGTATCCTCTGAATGTTTTATAGTGGAAGTAGTGAAATAGATCCAAGCACAAAAGTAAATAAACTATTCACTTCGTAGAATCTTGTCACTGTTCACTATTCACTTTCTTTATGCCTGCTTCTTCAGCATCTCGTCCATGTACTTGGCTGCACGGCGGCCGTCGCCCATGGCAAGGATGACAGTGGCACCACCGCGGACGATGTCGCCTCCGGCGAAGATGGTCGGGATGTTCGACTGCATCTCGTCGTTCACGGCAATCGTGTTCTTGCGTCCCAGTTCCAGACCTTCCACAGACTTGGGAACGAGCGGGTTAGGCGATACGCCTACAGCCACGATGGCCATGTCGATGTCGCGGGTCTCGATAGCTCCTTCGATAGGAACCGGCGAACGACGTCCGCTGGCATCCGGCTCGCCCAGTTCCATCTTCTGCAGACGCACCTGCTTCACCGCGCCTTTCTCGTCGGCGATATACTCAATCGGGTTGTGGAGCGTGAGGAACTCGATGCCCTCCTCCTTGGCGTGCTTTACCTCCTCCAGACGAGCCGGCATCTCCGCCTCGCTGCGTCGGTAGGCGATGAACACATGCTCGGCACCCAGACGCTTGGCCGTGCGGCAAGAGTCCATGGCGGTGTTTCCACCACCTACGACCATCACGCTGTTCGCCTTGTTGATCGGGGTGTCGGAAGCCGGGTTCGAAGCGTCCATCAGGTTCACACGAGTGAGGTACTCGTTGCTCGACATGATGTTGATGCTGTTCTCGCCCGGTATGTTCATGAAGTTCGGCAGTCCGGCACCGCTTGCCACGAATATGGCTTTGTAGCCTTCAGCCTCGAGATCCTGTACGGTGATGGTCTTGCCCACGATGCAGTCCTTGACGAAGTTTACGCCAATCTTGCGGAGGTTGTTGATCTCCACGTCGACGATAGCGTTAGGCAGACGGAACTCAGGAATACCATATTTCAGCACACCACCAATCTCGTGGAGCGCCTCGAATACAGTCACGTCGTACCCCATCTTCGCCATGTCGCCCGCACAGGACAGACCAGCAGGGCCAGAACCAACGATCGCTATCTTGATGCCGTTGCTCTCAGCCACCTCCGGAAGCGCCATCTTTCCGCTCTCACGCTCGAAGTCGGCAGCGAAACGCTCGAGATAGCCGATTGCCACCGGCTGCTTGCCCATCTTCACCTGGATGCACTTGCTTTCGCACTGCTTCTCCTGAGGACATACACGTCCGCATACGGCAGGTAGAGCAGAGGTGGATTTCAGTACCTTGGCAGCCTCCAGGAACTCTCCGCGCTCGATATTCTTGATGAACGACGGGATGTTGATATTGACCGGGCATCCCTCCATACACGTCGGCTTCGGACAGTCGAGACAACGCTTGGCCTCAGTGAGCGCCTGCTCCTTGGTCAGTCCGATGTTCACCTCCTCGGTTCGTGTGGTGGCACGGTAAACCGGGTCGAGCTCCGACATCTTGCAGCGTTCGATCAGACCGCGGTCCTTCGGCTTAAGCGATTTCTTCAGCTCCTGACGCCACTCCGCCTTCGGGTCGGTCAGCTCTGACAACGGCGCGTTGCTCGACATCGTGGCAGCCTCGGCGGCCTTCGTCTCGTCCACCTTCACGCTGCTGTCCACTACCACGCTCTCCACGTGGTTCTCCAGCTTCTTCATCTCCTCAATCTCGGCGGCCTTGAAAGCACCCATGCGCTTGAACATCTCGTCGAAGTCCACCTCATGTCCGTCGAACTCAGGACCGTCGACGCATACGAACTTCGTCTTTCCGCCCACGGTGATACGGCATGCGCCGCACATACCCGTTCCGTCCACCATGATGGTGTTGAGCGAAACGTCGGTGGGCACATTATATTTCTTAGTCAGCAAGCAGCAGAACTTCATCATGATGGCAGGACCGATGGCAAAGCACTTGTCCACTTTCTCGCGCTGTATGACCTGCTCGATTCCGACAGTGACAACGCCCTTCTGTCCGTAGCTGCCGTCGTCGGTCATGATGATGACCTCGTCGGAGTGCTTGCGCACCTCGTCCTCCAGGATGATCAGCTCCTTCGTACGTCCAGCAAGCACAGAAATCACGCGGTTTCCTGCAGCTTTCAGTGCCTTGATGATAGGAAGCATCGGCGCCACACCGACACCACCTCCGGCGCATACCACGGTGCCGAAGTTCTCGATGTGAGTGGCTTGTCCGAGCGGTCCTACCACATCGGTGATGTAGTCTCCCTCATTCAGGTTGCATAATTTCGTGGATGAGTAACCCACTTTCTGAACCACCAGCGTGATGGTTCCATTCTCGATGTCCGATTCTGCGATGGTCAGCGGCATACGCTCACCATTCTCGCCGACACGTACGATGACGAAATGTCCGGCTTTTCGGGATTTTGCAATCAACGGAGCCTCAACAACGAGTTTGAAGACTTTCTCCGAAAATTGCTCCTTTTTAACAATCTTGTTCATTTATTATTTTAGAATTTACGTTGATGTTTCCTTAAAAATTCTTGTCGTCAAGGAATTCAAAGCCACAATAAGGCACGAGTGCCTTCGGCACGCGGATACCGTCCGGTGTCTGGTTGTTCTCCATCAGCGATGCCACGATGCGGGGCAGAGCCAGCGCAGAGCCGTTGAGTGTGTGGCAGAGCTCGATCTTCTTGTCGTCGGCGCGACGATAGCGGCATTTCAGACGGTTTGCCTGATAGCTCTCGAAGTTGGAAGTGGAGCTGACCTCGAGCCATCGCTGCTGTGCTGCCGACCATACTTCGAAGTCGTAACAAATGGCGCTCGTGAACGACATGTCGCCTCCGCAGAGACGCAGGATGCGGTAGGGCAGTTCCAGTTTCTGCAGCAGTCCTTCCACATGTGCCAGCATCTCGTTGAGCGACTCATAGGAGTGCTCAGGTTTGTCGATGCGCACAATCTCCACCTTGTCGAACTCATGCAGACGGTTCAGCCCGCGCACGTCCTTTCCGTAAGCGCCAGCCTCGCGGCGGAAGCAGGCAGAATAAGCGCAACGCTTGATCGGAAGGTCTTTCTCTTCGAGAATTACGTCGCGGAAGATATTCGTCACCGGCACCTCTGCAGTCGGGATGAGATAAAGGTCGTCCACCGGTGCGTAATACATCTGTCCCTCCTTGTCGGGCAACTGTCCAGTGCCATATCCTGAAGTCTGGTTTACCACCAGCGGCGGCTGCACCTCCAGGTATCCGCTCTTGCGCGCCTCCTCCAGGAAGAACGCCTCGAGTGCACGCTGGAAGCGGGCCATTTTGCCGATATAGAACGGGAATCCGGCTCCCGTTACCTTGGCACCAACCTCAAAGTCAATCAAATTGTATTTCTTAGCCAATTCCCAGTGGGGCAGGGCATCCGAACCCAGCTCCGGCTTCACGCCGCCTTCCTTCACCACCACGTTGTCCTCGGCACCTGCGCCTTCCGGCACGTCGTCGTTCGGAATGTTCGGTATGGTGCAAAGCTGTTTTACCAGGTCTTCCTCAAATTGCTTGAGCGTGTTCTGAAGCTCGGCAGTCTCAGCCTTCATCTTAGCCACCTCTGCCTTTGCTGCCTCAGCAGCCTCTTTCTGACCCTGCTTCATCAGCTGACCAATCTGGTTGGCATATTTCTTACTTTCTGACAGCAAATTGTCCAATTTGCCCTGTGTCTCACGGCGGTTACGGTCGATGTCGAGGACTTTGGCGATGGCGTCCTCTGCCTCGTCGAAATGTTTTTTCTTCAGACCTTTGATTACTCTTTCGGTCTCTTCCTTGATTAATTTTAATGTAAGCATTTTATTGTTTGACTTCTTTTAGTTGAGAGTTTAGAGTTTAGAGTTTAGAGTGATTTTAGTTTTGTGT
This sequence comes from uncultured Prevotellaceae bacterium, assembly GCA_946625675.1. Classification (GTDB taxonomy): domain Bacteria; phylum Bacteroidota; class Bacteroidia; order Bacteroidales; family Bacteroidaceae; genus UBA3839. Next base: position 30,229 of record CAMOTI010000094.1, read on the forward strand.
TTAGAGTTGAGAGCTGAGTGTGATTTTTGTTTGGAATTGAGGGATTCTCTGGCTGTCAATCTCATTTCTTGCGCTGGCTGGCGCGCTTCTTCACTCTTTGACGGATTTCGGCCTTGTGCTTGGCAGATGCAGATCCGTGAGCTCCCGTGTGGTAGCCCTTTTTCCTGGCTTTGGTCTTGACCTTGTTGTCGTCGCCCTTTTCCTTCTTGGCACCGCTGAAGCTGATGCCGTTCATAATCGCATATTGTATTTCCTTTGCGTCTGCCATGAATGTTGGGATTAATGATGGAACAGTCGGATACCTGTGAACGCCATGGCGATGCCATATTTGTCGCACGTCTCGATCACGTTGTCGTCGCGTACAGACCCACCGGCTTGTGCGATGAACTGCACTCCCGACTTGTGTGCACGCTCGATGTTGTCGCCAAACGGGAAGAACGCATCGCTGCCCAGGCACACACCCGTGTTCTGTGCAATCCACGCCTTTTTCTCCTCAGCCGTCAGCGGCTCCGGCTTCTGCGTGAAGAACTGCTGCCATACACCTTCTCGCAGCACGTCCTCATATTCGTCTCCGATATAGACGTCGATGGTGTTGTCGCGGTCAGCGCGTCGTATACCCTCCTTGAAGGGCAGTGCCATGACCTTCGGGCACTGGCGCATCCACCAGATGTCAGCTTTGTTTCCTGCGAGTCGTGTGCAGTGAATGCGGCTCTGCTGTCCAGCGCCGATACCGATTGCCTGTCCGTCTTTCACGTAGCATACAGAGTTCGACTGCGTGTATTTCAACGTGATAAGCGCAATCTTGAGGTCGCGTTTCGCACTTTCTGTAAAATTCTTGTTCTCTGTAGGGATGTTGGTGAAGAGGTCATCGCCGGTCAGGTCCACTTCGTTGCGTCCCTGCTCGAAGGTGATACCGAACACCTGCTTTGTCTCCACGGGTGCTGGAACATACGAGGGGTCAATCTTGATGACGTTGTAAGAACCTTTGCGCTTGCTTCGGAGAATTTCGAGCGCCTCGTCGCTGTAGCTTGGTGCAATCACGCCGTCGCTCACCTCTCGCTTGATCAGCTGTGCTGTCATGGCGTCACATTCGTCGCTGAGTGCAATGAAATCACCATAGGACGACATACGGTCTGCACCACGTGCCCTGGCGTAAGCCGTTGCAATCGGCGTCAGCTCGTCTGCGATGTCGTCCACGAAATAAATCTTGCGAAGTGTGTCGCTAAGTGGCTCCGCAACAGCCGCTCCCGCCGGACTAACGTGCTTGAATGATGCTGCTGCCGGCAGGCCCGTGGCTTGTTTCAGCTCTTTCACTAACTGCCATGCATTCAATGCATCCAAAAAATTGATGTAGCCGGGACGACCATTCAATACCTCAAGGGGAAGCTCTCCGTTCTCCATAAAGATACGGGCCGGCTTCTGGTTGGGGTTGCAACCATACTTCAGCGATAATTCTTTCATAGGATTTTTTTTACCTTAAATATTAATATTTTTGTTCGTTCGCACACGAATTTTATTCGTTTCTTTCCTAATAATCTGCAAAATTACAAAATAAATAGCAATTTCCTTTATTATTTAATGTAAAATGAAAAAAGTTTTTTAAATTCGCACCATATTTCATCAAAATCATGCCATTTATGAGAAAACATATTGCAATCGTAGCCCTTTTTATGTCGTTTCTGCTTTTTGTTGCCTGCAGCAAAGACAACGAGTCGGGCACGCCACGTGAAGAGGGACCGAACAAGCAGACCATCATCATTTTCTTTCCTTGGTCGGGCACCACGATGAGCAACGGGCTATATTATTTCATTACCCAGAATGTGCGTGAGATTCAGAAAGCAATCGTTGACAACAAAGGGTTCTCCCAAGCCCGTTTCATCTGCTTCATGTCGAACAGCGCCGAGTCGGCCGTCATGTACGAGATGAAATACGAGAAAGGCAAATGCGTGAACGACACAGTCAAGCGATATTCCAATCCTGACTTTTCCGATGCCTCAACCCTCCAGCATATCATCGCCCAGGCTGTTGGCCATGCCCCGGCTGAACGTTATGGCATGATTGTAGGCGGTCATGGATCGGGCTGGCTTCCTGCACCGTCCACAGTGAAGAAGAAGACGCGATTCATAGGCGGATACTCAGGCGTCTACGCCACCGATACTCCAGTCTTTGCACAGGCACTGAATGCGCTTGGGCAGAAAATGGAGTTCATCCTTTTTGACAACTGCTATATGGCCAACATCGAAGTGGCTTATGACCTCAGAGACGCGACAGACATGATGATTGCGTCCACATCAGAAATTATAGAAAGAGGAATCCCATATCAGGATATATTCAAATATCTTGTCGGTAGTCCTGACTATGAGCACCTTGTCGCTGGATTCCACGACTTCTACAAGTCCTACACCTATCCTTTCGGCGCGCTTTCTGCCATAGACTGCACACAGACCGAAAAGATGGCTGCCATCATGCGCCGAATCAACAGCCAGACAGTATGGAATACGAACAACAACAATCTCCTGCAAAAACTCGACGGCTACTCGCCAGGCGTCTTCTTCGACATGGGTGACTATGTGCGCCATCTCTGCCAAGACCTGGAGCTGCTCAGTGAGTTCGAGCAGGCCTTGCAGCAGCTTGTGCCTTATGCCAGTTGCACGAATAACCTCTATACCGAACTCACCACATCACAGTTCCTTGTAAGCACCTTCTCCGGTATCACCATATCCGACCCGTCGGTCAACAGCATGGCAGAAGGAAAAACAGTCACCAACTGGTATAAGGCTACGCATTAGGGGCTCTGAAGTTTTTCAGGTCGTACATATCAGATGCGTTGATGCTTGCAAAGTCAGAGACTTCGCCTATTACGCGTGGATTGTATCGTGGGCGGGCGATGAACAGTCGTTTTTTGCGGGTGAGAGATGCGAAAAAGATGATTTTTGCATGGATTCACTGCTATTTAATATTTTTTAACTTCTCCGTATCGCTATTTGTCGTATATTTGCAAAAATTTTCCAATACAGTTTTTTTAACGAACAAGAAGAAGTAAAGATTTTAAATTTAACCAATAGACTTTATGGCAAAACTAAAATTGGACAACCTCACAAAGAGCAACATCTGGACCATTTCGGAGTCAGAACTCAATCAGATGCTTATTGAGGGGAAGAAGAAAGAGGGATTTGCAGAAAACGAGACTCACTACATGAATATCATTCATACTGTGTTTGATATCCAGTATTTCGATCGTGATGACGAGAAGGCCAAGGCCCGTTTTGAGGCAGAGCAGTACGACCTTTTCTATGCTCCGAGCGACGGAGAGTTCAATGCCGTGGCTATCAGGAAGCGTAAGATAGCAAAAATCACCGATCTGACATTAGAGAATGTGTCACATCTGACGCCTGAGGACATACTTGCCCTTATCGAGAATAATATGGGTACAGGATGGCAGGGGCTTCCCCTTGCTATTCAAGACATCATAGAGTCAGCATTCTATGTGGACGTGGCATCCATGCCTGAGGCCGCCATCCACCGCAAGGGTGGTGTGATCGACCGGCGATTGGCCGACGGATATGAGGTGCTTGAGATCCCTCGTGGCAGCTGGGTAGAGGCAATTTTTGTGAAGTTGAAGCCTAAGCAGGAGAAACCCAAATTCTCTTTCAAAGGTGCGAGCTATGACGACGAGGGCAACATCAAGAATGACGACGATGACGATGACGACGATGACTCACTCGACATTGACGAGAAGGACGATGTTACGCCCAACATGGACGGTGATGATGAAGACGACTCTGACTTGGAAGATCAAGAGCCCGATATTGAGGACATCGATGTAATCAACGAGACGTCGGACGACGATGATGATTAGTGCCGTAACTGCTTGTGTGCCTGCTGCCGTTTGGTGGAGCTGAGTCTCTCCGGGTATGATTGCATCCGCAGCCCAGGCATAAGTGGAGACTGCAAAATAAAGATCCCTGTCAGCCAATGTTGCTGACGGGGATCTTTGTCCTTTCCCGACAAGCCGTTGCAGACGTCGTTGCGGCTTGGCCGCCTGTGCCATCCTGCCGGGGATTCAGAAATTACATTCTCGGTTAAGAAGCAAATTCAGCTGCGTCGTCCGGGAAGTTGATATTTCCTTGTGACTCAATGCTGATACCTCCAGCAACTGCAGGCTCAGGCTGAGAGTCCTCTTTTTCTGCAGCATTGTTTTTCGCCTCTTTGTCGGCATCAAGAAAAAGATACTCGAAATTGTTGCTTTTAGCAGATGGGAACTGGCTACGAGGATCGACGTCCTGCCTGTTCTGAAGATGTTCGACAATTCGGTCGTAGCAGTGCATGGCGCTTCCTGCAATCAGTCGTGCTTTGAAACGGGTGTCGACATATTTGCATTTTCCTGTGTCGGGATTCTGTACTACCCGCTTGAATGTGAGACTGGCCTCATACCACCCTATGTGCTGCTCGTTCAAAATCTCCAGCTGTGTGCGCTTTCGGTCGGACATGAGCATCCTGCCGTCGGCACGCTGCTCTTTCCGCTGCTTCTCCAAATACTTGAACTCCTCCAAGTTTTTGGCCTCTGTCTTCAAAAAAAGCACATAGTTGCTGTAGCTCACTTTAAGCCGGAAAGGATATATTCCGTCTGACTCAACGAAACTGCCAATGCGGCTGACCACGCTGTCATCTACTTTGATTTCGCTGATGGATTTCAAAAAATTAACAACCTCGTCCATGTTGGTTGCCAATGTCTCATGATCAAAGTACCTTACGTAAAGATTCATTGTAAATCGTATAAATTAAAAAAATAAAAATAATTACGCAATTAATAATAATATTGTGCATATTTATACGTCTTTTGCCAATATTATTACTAATTTCTGCAAAGTTAGCGATTTTTATTCATATTTGAAACAAAATCTTCATATTTATTTTGTTTACTTGCTACTTTCTCACTGAAGAGGAATTGCTTTTTAAAAGTGAAAAGTGAATAGTGAAAAGTGAATAGTGTGGTTATATTTATTCAATGAATCTCTTACCGAGTGTCGCTGAAAAGATGCTTATTGTGTCAAAAATGTTAAAAAAGGTCAAAAAGTTGACTGTTTTTTTGTTTCATTAGAAAATTTTATTTTAATTTGCATTCGATAACGAATTGATATGAAATTCAAAGTTTACGTATAGGATTTTATTTCAGTTCATAAGTATAAACCTCTAAAAACGTCATTGCCTATAGATACACATTACGCCTAATCAAAAATTGAAGCATAATGAACAAATTACCGGAACAGACCGACGAACAATTGGTGAGTTCATATTTGAATGGCAATGACATGGCTTTCGATACTTTGCTCAAGCGGTACGAAAGAAAAGTGTTTACCTATATTCTCTATTCCGTTAAGAACGAAGAGGTGGCGCAAGACCTTTTCCAAGATTGCTTTATGCGCATCATCACCAAACTCCATTCTGGACTTTACACGGAGAATGGCAAGTTTGCGTCGTGGATTATGAGAATTGCCCATAACCTCGTCATTGACTATCACCGCCAGAACCAGTGTGCAAACTTAGTGTCGAACGATGACTCGGACTATGACTTGCTCAACGACTCCTCCATCGCCATGGAGTACAGTCGTGAGAAAGAGATGGTGGACATCCAAACGCTCAACGACGTGAAATCTCTCATCAAGAAACTGCCTGCCAACCAGCGCGAGGTGGTGCTTATGCGATTCTATGAAGAGCTCAGCTTCAAAGAAATCGCTGAGACAACCGGAGTCAGCATCAACACGGCTTTGGGTCGAATGCGCTATGCTCTCATCAATCTGCGCAGGCTTGCCGAGAAATATGACGTATGCCTGGCCGGCTGATCTCGCAATAAGCATATTTTTTTGATAAACAATAAAACAAAGCCTCCCTTGCTTCTTTTTGCAAGGGAGGTTTTATGTTGGTACAGTTTGTCGTTCCATTTATGATTTGGTGTTGTTGGCAGTTTTCAGTCTGTGTTGCACTTATAGGTGATGTAATCAACTGATGACTGAAAACTAACAACTGAAAACTTTTCATCACATTCCGCTTCCAGAACTGCTTCCAGCCGCGTCGCCAATCTGCTCCTGGTCGGACTTCTTCTCTGTGAAGTCGTTTTCAATGCGTGACTTATGCTGCTTTACACGTACTTTCGTGTTGCCGAAAGTGAAGCTCACACTCACACCGAACTGAGCTATTGGCACAGAGATTTTCTGTCGGTTGGAAAAGTCGCTGCCACGGGTGTAGGTTTCGAAGCTGAGTTTTCCGTGGTCGTTCAATCCAGTGACTCCGTACGCGCTTATGTTCAGACGGTCTTTCAGGAATGACTTTGTGATGCTGGCGATTCCGATGTTGAAACCGCTGCTCCATCCCTGCAGGTTGTAACTGCGGCTGTTGCTCACCATGTTCAGACTCAGTTTCAGGTCCCACGGCAGAGTCTGCTGCAGTCCCACCATGAGATTGCCCTGCCATCCGTGATTCCGCTGTCCCAGCTGGTCGCTTCGCAAGTCGGCGTATGTGGCCCCTCCGTTCAGCATCAGTCGTGTCTTGGGCAGAGCCAGCCAGTTGATGAACAGGTTGAGTGAGGTGTTTCGCTCTTTCACGATGTTTCCGAACGTGCTGTAGAGCACCCCTTCGTCAAAGAAGCTGTAGCTTGAAATGCGGTTGTCGCACAGTCCTTGTACAAGTCCGATGTTCATCATGAACTTAGAGCTGAAGAGGCTGTAGGAAAGCCCGATGTTGTGGTTCTTTTCCACTTTCAGGTGGGAATTACCATAGCTCACCTGCATCGGGTCGCTTCGGTCGACGTAAGGGTTCAGGTAGGTGATACCCGGACGTGAAATTCGCATATTGTATGTGAGACCGATATTGCTGGTCGCCGACGGCTTCAGGTTCAGGCTGAGGCTCGGCACGAGGTTCCCGTAGTCTGTGGAGAAGTCGCTGCCTTCCCCTTTCTTGTACTCCACGTCCTGCCATGTGTGTTCGTAGCGCAGTCCAGCCTTTCCGCTCACCACTCCGAAGTTACCTTCATACTCCGCATAGGCCGCCGCGATGTTGTTCGTGTGCTGATAGTCCATTTGGTTTGTCAGCGTCCGCTCATCCCCGCTGAGCAGGTAATAGTCGGCTTTCGAGAGGTTGCGTCGGTTGATGTATTTTCCGCCGAGATTGAGCGTCTGTGTTGCGTTCAGCGGGTGTACATAATCCAGCTGCACCGTATGCTCGGTGGACTTTGGCCGGTTTTCGTTGAAGATGTCGTCCATCATGAGAACTTCCTCGTCATAGTGCTGTGTGGTCTCGCTCGTCTGAGGGCTGTAGCCGAAGAGGTAGGAGAGAGTGATATAGTGCGTACGTTCACCGTTGAAGAAGTGCTGCCAGTCGGCACTTGCGTCAATTGATGTTGACTTCTGTTTGGTGTCGTTGTTGTATGAGTAGGAGTTCAGCCTGCTGTCCGGGCTGATGAGACTTATGCTTGGGCTGAATCTGTTCTTGATTCGGAACGCCGTCAGTCCGAAACTTCCGCTTACCGTGTTGAGAGAGTCGATGTCGTACGACAGGCTGAGCGTCCCCATGTTGAACCTCGTTTTCTGCTTTGTGGTGAAATATTGGCTGGTCACGTTGCCGTTGTCTTCCCTTCGCTCAGTTGTGGACTTGATTCTCGGCATCCGTTGGTAGCCGGTCATGAGGTTTCCGGACAGTGACAGCTTTCCTTGCTGCACAGAGAATGAGGCACCGCCGTTGTATCCTTGGCTTCCACCCTGTGCCCGCACGGTTCCGGTCATTCCGTCGATGGACTGTTGTCCACCACCTCCCACGCTCATCTTGGCCAGGACGATGTTGAGCACGCCCACGGCTCCCTCTGCGTCGTACTTGGCACCTGGATTCGTGATGACCTCAATTTTAGACACAGCCGCCGCCGGCATCATCTTGAAAATCTGCGACGGGTTGTTCGAGAACATCGGGCTCGGTTTTCCGTCCACATATACTTTGAACGAGCCAGATCCGTTCACCGTGATGTTGTCCTGGCCGTCCACCGTGACCATCGGCACCTTGCGGAGCATATCCAATACGGTCGCGCTTTTCGAGTCGGCGTCGTTCTGCACGTCGTAGGTCATCTTGTCTGCCTCCATCTTCACTAACGGACGTACCGCAGAAACCGTCACCTGGTCCAGGTATTTTTCCCAGTCGATGGTGTCGCCGGGCACGCCTGTTGTCTCGTTGTTCACTTGTGCGTTGCCCGTCAAAGCAAACAGGGCTGCCGCCATTGTCATTACAATCTTTTTTCCCATTTTTTATTTTTTAATTTCGTTTATCTTTTAGACGCAGAAAATGTCCAAAAGACTACAATGAAATCAGAAAAAATCGCTTTTTCTTTCATTTTTGATATTTTTTGTTTCGTTTGTGGTGGACTATAATGGGCATGGGCTCTGTTTCACAACATGCCCATGCCTGTCCGGACTTATCAACTAATTTAACTATTTTACTTTTTCCAGCAGGAAATCCATCGAATTCACCCAGGTGCAGTAGCAGGGCGCGTTGGTGAATGTCGGGATGGTGCTGACACCGTATTTGATGGTGTTGCCAGTCAGCACGATGTTGTCGAGCGTCACTTTGTTCCATCCGCATCCGGTGCTGTCGTTCGATGCTACGATGCCGCCATAAGTCAGCGAGTCAGCGGGGTTGAGACTCAGTTTTGTCTTTGCCTCTTCCCAGATATTTCCTCCCTGTTCTCCGTTGGCGGGGATGGCGGTTTGCAGTTTTTTTTCGTCGGCTATAGCATAAAGATAAGCGCCTTGTGCGTCGGTGCGAGTGATGGCTGTCAGGCGGTAGATGCCCGGTGACAGGAATGTGTCGGCGCGTTCAATCTGGTAGTAGTCCAGTATGCCGTCGTCCCATGCAGAGAAGTAGCGTATGCGGTCGTCGTAGTATTGGCCTATTTCTGTATGTATATGCCACACATCATTACTGTCTGGATTTGCTCCTTTGAGATGGAACTGCGTGAGCTTGAAGTAATTCTGGTCCGTATTGTTCATCAGCACCCCCTCGAAAGTGTTGTCTTTCATGAAGTGCTTGTGTGCGATTTTTGAGATGTTCACACCGCATACTGTTACAGCGATGATGGTGGCAATCCATAGTCCGAACCACATCCATCGCTGGCTCATGCTCATCGGAGCAGTCTTTCCGGAACTGCTCAGTAGCGAGTGGAGCGCGCAATAGCCCGGGATGAACAAAATCAGCAACACGCAGATGCCGGTGAACCAGAAGAGGAACGGGTGTTCTGTGTAAATCGGTATGAGTTCGGAGTCTATGAAGCTTGGCATCTCGTTGGTGGGGGAGAAGATGATACTGATCAGTGCTACGAACACGACGAGGAAGGTGATGAACATAAAGAGGAAGAATGCCCCGATCATGATTTTCACCAAAACGCCCATGACAGTCATGAATGCGTTCAGGCATCCATGTTGTTTTGATTTGGGAGGATAAGGCAGTCCGTCTCCTCTTTCTTTTGCTTGCTGAGCCAGTTCGTCAGCCAGGTTCTGCGGTGTCACGTCGATTCCTTTCATCTTCAGTCGCTCTTCTGGTGTCTTGGCGCACGGTGCGAGGAAGGCCAGCAGGATGTAGAGCAGGATCGGTATGCTGAACACGGGTACGAAGTTGAAGTGGTCGAAGATAGCCCAATTGCTTACGCTGTTCCACAGCACGACGAAAAGTACGTAGCCCAGTCGCCATGCCAGCGGGTCACCCCCGAAATAGTTTGCCGCACCAGAGAGCACACCGGCGATGATTTTGTCGTTGCCGTCGCGGTAGTATTTTTTCCTGGTTCCGCTGTTCGGTTTCGTTCCGCTGTTGGCGGAAGTTGATGCCGTGTTGCTGTTTGCCTGTTGCTGCCCTTCGGGTGTGGACGATGTGTTTTGCGTCTGTGTTGCCTCATCCGCAGACCCGTCTGCTGCCGGTGACTCCATGTCCTCTGGGTTGCCTATGCGCTTGATGATGCTCTCCACGTGCTCGATGGTGATAGCCTGCACGCCGCTTGATTTCAGCTCCGTGAACAACTCGCCGATACGGCCTTCTATGTCGTCGGCAATTTCGTCGCCGCCCTCTTCCTTGCGGAAATGCTGACGTATGGCGTCAAGATAGTTTTTCAGCAGCTCGTATGCATCCTCGTCGATGGCATACAGTTGGCCAAACATATTGATTGTGATATTCTTTTTCATATTTAGTTGAGAGTTGTTTTAGTTGAGAATTTAGAGTTATTTTAGTTTAGAGTTTAGAGTTGAGGGTTTAGAGTGATTTTAGTTTTGCTATAGCCACCCGACACGGGGGGCGTTCGTGAGGCAGGGGGAAGGCGTGCCACACTGAGGCCTTGAGGGGGTAGTTTAAAGTTTTATTTTTAGAGTTTAGAGTTTGATGGGCATAGGGGCTTTTACGTTATGTTTTTCAGAATGTTCACCGTGTTGGCGATTTCGTTCCAGGCCTTGTCGAGCTCTACCAGGACCGCTGACCCGGTGTCGGTCAGTGCATAATATTTGCGTGGCGGTCCCTGCGTGCTCTCCTGCCATTCGTATTTCAGCAAGCCTCCGTTCTTCATGCGTGTAAGCAGTGGGTAGAGCGTGCCTTCCACCACGAGCAGGTCGGCGTCCTTCAGCTTGTTGATGATGTCGGAGGTGTAGGCTGGCTGATGTTTCAGCAGCAGGAGAATGCAATATTCCAACATTCCCTTCCGCATCTGTGATTTCGCGTTTTCTATGTTCATGTTCCGTTCGTTTTTATGGCGGTTTACCAATTATTCTGATTTGTTCGTCTTCCTTTTGTTTCTATCGAGCTTCCAGCCCCATGCTCCGACGTACTTTTTGGGCTTCTTTACTGCAGTTTTTCAGCCTGAAGAGCTGGTAGGAATCATGGTTGATCCCAAGTCCTGCTTTTGCCAAAATGCCGTCATAGTCAATGTCTACGGTCGTGTCAACATAGCGGCGGATGTCATCCAGCTGGCTGCCAGCTGTCTCTGCCACGCTCTGCCAAAATTCTTCCTCCGTGAATCCACGTTTCAGTTCCTTGAAATATCGCCAATAGAGCAATCTCATCAGGTCGTCCAAGCTCTTTTGGCAATTGGTTCTGCTTCGGATTTCTATGTCCATCAGAAGTCCGATAATGGGGCCTTTGTCGTAATAGGAGATACGCACGTCCTTGCCGTTTTTAGATCGGTTGAAGAAGTTCAGCCATATGTCGTAACTGCTCTGACGGAGGCTCATGTGCTTGTGACCTTCCTTTCCTTCAATCGTCTCGATGTAGCTGGATAGGTCTTTCAACAGGTATTCGCTGTCGCAGATGCCAGCACTCATCATCAGTCGAGTCTCGTAGTAGACGGTGAATCCTTCGCTGACCCACAGCAGGGGTGTGAACACCTCGCGGTCGTAGTCGAACGGTCCCAGTTCAATCGGTCGGATGCTCTTCACGTTGTAGAGATGAAAATATTCGTGTGTCACGAAACTCATATACCGAAGGTAGTGATCGTGGCTGGTGAATCGGAATGT
>CAMOTI010000095.1 GCA_946625675.1 uncultured Prevotellaceae bacterium
AATTCGATGGTGGGCATCGTGGCTGCCGTCATGCTTCTGCAGGGCATCGGCAACCAGGGCGGCTTCATGTTTGGCCTGCTCTTCGCCGCTGCCGGAAGTATTTCGAAGGGACGCACGCCCAGCTACGTCACCGTTACCCGCACACTCACCGGCATGACCATCGGTTTCTCCATCGGCGTTGCGCTCTCCGTCATCGGGTTCCCCTTCAGTCTGCTGCTCGCCATTCCCGTGCTGTTGCTCGGCTTTGTGCTCGGACTGTTTGTGAAGAACAATCAGCAGCAGCCGTTGGTCGCTACGCAACAGCAGAACCCTCCGTATCATCCGTCGCAGCAGCCGCAGCAGTGGCAACAGTCTGGCGGCTATCCGCAGCAGCCCATGCAGGGCAATCAGTATCCACCCTATCAACGTTAAAACCATGAGTAATACAGACAACCTTACGAACAAGACGCCGCGGCAGTATGCTGAGGAGGCTTTCTGGACGGGACATTATCACTATCTGCTGCAGGCACTGGCCGTCGCCATGAATAGCTGCTTGGTGTGGCGTCTCGCGGAAACGGGGCAACCGTTCACCCTCGACGACCTCTTTAACTTCGCCAAAGAACAGGATGAACAGCATCCCTTGGAGAAAAAGGCTTTCTACATGGTGAGCCGTGAGGGGGCCATCGGACTGGCACCGGGACTGGAATATCTGGTCAAGTGGGTATTCATCCCGATGGAGAAAGGGCCGGAACGTGATCGTCTCTTGCAAGGTCTGACGCAGGTGATGCAGCGATTGGAAGCTGAGGAGGAAGAAAGAACGTCGGAACCTCGGCAATCTGCTACACCGCAACAATCGTCGGCAGAAGCACCGCATTTCTGCATGAATTGCGGCGCAACACTGGAACCTGGCGCGCGCTTCTGTGCCAACTGTGGAAATCCTGTGGAATCGTAACATGCTATCAAGATGAAAAAGAATCATATTCACATCAGGCGACTCGTAGCTGTTCTTTTCCTGTTGATGGATATTGTGGGGCGTTCAGTCGCAACGGCTCAAGAAGCAACAATGAAGGGCAGATGGGTAGACCCCGTGGCCTATTTCCACCTCGACCAACATGGTGACAAACTCAGTCAGAGCGAACTGGAAGCCATTATGTGGGAGAAAGAGCGACACATTACCGGCATGATGATACAGGTCTATAGTATTGCGTTTGTTAAAGACAATCCGACAAAAACCTCGATGCCGTTGACGGGTTCGCCGACCTTTCAGCTCTATATAAACAGTCCGGCTTCCATCAGTGCTGTTTCCGACATGTCTGGGAAAAGCAAAATCATGGGTGTTTACAATCTTATTGCCAATGATGTGGAGTTTAGTTTTAGTGAGAATAGTCATTCTTATTCTTTCTCTTATGTGCCTGCGGGAACATACGTTTATGATGATCCCACAAGGCCACGAAAATCACAAGAGACCGACGAAGATCTTGATTATGATGAGTTTAAAAGATTGCAAGATAAGACGAAGACTATAACCCATGTCTTTGATGATGGCTACACAATACAGTATAAAGTGTCGGATAGAACAAAAGAAGAGGACGCGAGGTTAAAAGAATTGTGGAAGCGCATAGAGGATTCAACAACTCACGAACATAACAAGTCGACGGGAGCCACTGATATGGGACTAGGCTACTCAAAAAAAGAAGGCGTTTGGGGTTACTTCCTGAATTGTTTGCATGATCCTGATGGGATACCAGGCTACAGGGATCAGAACGTTTATGTGCTTTTTAAGGTGGAGAAGGTTCAACTTGACGGTGATGAATCGCTGCTTAGCGAAGAACAGCGTGGCGCGCTCATCAATCAGCTCGACGAACTGACGGAAACGTTGCAGGAATATATCGGTGTCACTGGCGATCATACGGGACCGGTTCCATCAGCTATTATCTCTACGATTTCTACTATTGGTGCATTGTTGTTGGCCAATGGAGTTACGTCCATTACAGGCAGTATCAGTGATATCTTCGGCGGCGGCGGTGGCGCTCCATCACCAACGCCAGATCCAGGCTCTCCGTATGGTGATTCGATGCAACCCAACATTCGACGCGAGGAGGAAAACCAACCGCCTCAGCCTCAACCAGAGCCAGAACCAGAACCCGAGCCGGAACCGGAACCTGAGCCGCAGCCTACGCCTGAGGAGTTGTATTGGAAGCAATTCGTCACCGAGGACGCTGAGGGTACGCTGACCATGCGCGATCCTGCCACGGGACAGATTATGCACTACTATCCGCAGGAGAACGGAGAATACCTGAGTGATTCTGGTTTCACTTTCGAAAAATCGCTCTTGGTAGAGAATCTGCGCTTGCGTGCCGAAAACAGTGACTATTTCAAGGACATCAGCGACAAGGCCGCCCGTGACGTGGCCGAACAGCGTGCACAAGCCGCCCGAGAGAATGCTGAGACGCAGGCTCGTGGTGATGCGGTCCGTGCTGAGCGCGAGGCAGAGGCGCAGGAGGAAGCCAAGCGACAGGCGTATATGCAGAAGCTGGCCGATAAGTATGGCGTTGATGTCAATGATGTGGCTCAGCTCAGGAAAACCATTGAAGATGAACAGGCTGATGCACAACGCGAAGCTGAGTTGTGGAAGAAGACTGCTGACATTCTGGATAAGACGACTACGGCTCTCGAGGTCATCGATAAGGCCAGTGAAGTGACCATTAACATCCTTGGCGACTGTGTGCCTGGTGGCTCTGCGGTGAAGAACGCCTATACGTTTGCACACAGTGTGGCATCCTATGGCGGACAGGCATGGGCTGATGGGAAGTCGGGATGGGACTTTGCTGCCGAGATAGGCAAGGGTGCCATCGACGGCGGACTGGGTGTGGTGCAGAACTATGCCGGAGACCTTACGAACAACGTCTATAAAGAGGCCTTCCTGGTGGTAGGTACCGAAGGCATACGCAAGGGAATGGAGGCAATGAGCGACCCGGACAAGTCGCCTGAGGAGGTGCTTACGGCAATGGGCCACGGCATGACCAGCAAACTGAACAACTTCCTCATCGGCAAGGGCGTGGAGAAAGGAATGAACTGGCTGGGGAAATCGGCCGACCAGACGCTCGACCCCTACAACGTCACGCTGAAAGACAACACCGGCTTCCGGTTCGACACAACGCAGGCGGCCCTGAAATACAAGAGCTTTGTGCGAGGAAACGCTGAGACGGGCATCGGTGAGATCGTGAAGTCGAAGGCCATCATCAGCTCAGCGGGCGAGCTGGGCGGGATGACCGGCAACTACGGCATGGACAGCGTGAGCAACTTCGTTACCGACGATGCCATTCCTGCAGTCGGTCACATCCCCGACGACATTCGCTATTACGTTGACACGCTGAAGGAATTCTCAGACAAAGCCTCACAGTATCGGAGCGACAGACTTGCGTCGATGTGAGCACGTTGCTCCAAGACAAACATGCAAAGATGCAGAAAGGGAAAATGAAGACAACGAAAGAAACAAGGAAAGACAGGCAGCTCAGGCGGTGCCTACTGCTTGCATTCATGGCGTTTCTTTGCATGCCGATGACGGCTCAGGACGTGAACGGCGTGCGGAAAAACGGCAAGTGGGTGGACCCTGTGAAGTTCTTTGAACTCAGCGGGCAAGGCGAACTGGACATGGACCAGTTGGCCGATGTCATGTGGAAGAAAGGAAGATACATGCAGGGCATGAAGCTCGTCACCTACAAGTTTACGCGCAATGAGTTCAACCCCGTGCCCGACAAACTCCTTTTCGCCACGCCAGCCACGTTCTATCTGTACAACGACACGCCCATCACGATTTGGACCAACCAGATTGACGCGGCCTATCGCGGCTGCTACTCTGGCGTGTGGTTCCTGAGGGCAAAGGACATGGGCTTCAACTTCAATCATAACACGCACCACTACGAGTTCTCCTATACGCCTCTGGGTCAGTTTGAGGCTGACACATGGGAAGGTGGCACTGTGAAGATGGTGAACACCAGCGAGACGGAGATGAGGCTGGGCTATAGGCCCGAGTGCGGCGTGTGGGGCTCTTTCCTGACCGTGCTTCCCGACAATGTCGTTCACAAGGAAGACAACCGCACCTATGTCTACTTCAAGGTGGAGGAGGTGCTGCTCGACGGCGAGGAAACACCGCTTACCGAGGAGCAGCGCGTGGAGTTGGGCGGGGTTCTGGATGATCTTCTGGATGCCCTTCGCCATTATGTCGGGGTCACGGGCCAGCATGCCGGACCGATACCGTCGGCCATTATCTCCGCCATTTCAGCCATCAGCGCCATCTTGTTTGCCAATGGCGTGGCATCTATCGGAGGCGATGTCGGCGGCTTCTTTGGAGGCGGCTCCCCGTCGCCCACACCCGAACCGGCTCCAGACTATCCGTATGGTGGCACACCGCCTCAGCCCAACGGCCGCCGTGACGAGGAAAACCAGCCCCCACCTCCTGAACCGCAGTCGCCCGAACAGCAGTACTGGAAGAAATATGTCACCGAGGATGCTGAGGGAACGCTGACCATGCGCGACCCCGCCACGGGCAAGGTGACCCACTACTACCCGCAGGAGAATGGTGAGTATATGAGCGATTCGGGCTTCACGTATGGTCGCCAGGATATTGCCGAGAACCTGCGGC
>CAMOTI010000096.1 GCA_946625675.1 uncultured Prevotellaceae bacterium
CAATCTCATGCCTAAGAAACCCTCTCTGAATATTGAAATCATTGACAAGAGCAGACTTATTGCATAATTCTTAAACCGAACTCACGTTAATCCAAATTTAGCCTAATTTGGGAGTGGATCCTTGCTCCAAACTGTAGATTTTCGGACATATATAAAGTAATCAATGGTCTTTACACCCCCTTCGGTTCCCCCGTTATCGGGGGACAGAAACCCTACAGCTGATGTTTTCAGATGGACCTCCTATAGAAATTGCCGTAGCCGTTCCATGCCGCTTTTCGACAACTCGGTCTGGACTGTCTGACCGTTGTCGGAGCGGAAGATGCAGATGTTACGCTTGGTGTCGAGCTTATAGACATATTTGATGCTGACGATGGTGCTGCGGTCGCATCGGACGAACTGAGAGCTGCTGAGCAGTGTCTCCATTGTGCCTAACGACTCCATCACGGTCTCAGTCTCGCGGAAGGTGGTCAGCTTGGAGTAGTTTCCGTATGCGCTGACGAAGAGGATATCACTCTCTTTTAGAAGAATCATACCGCTGATGGTCTTCAGCGTGAGTCGGTCTCGTGGAGGCGCTGCTTGAGTTTCTGTTGTACCCGAATCGGACTTGTGTCGTTTCACAGCCTTGGCAATGGCGATAGCCAGGTCGTTGGTGTCGACGGGCTTGATGAGATAGTCCACAGCCGAGAGCTTGATGGCGCTCATCAGGTAGTGTCTGTCGTTGTAGGCGGTTGTGAACACGACATAGGGGAGTGGCTGCACTTTCCTTACCTCTTCCAACAGCTGGATGGCGTCGCGTCCCTGCAGCTGGATGTCGAGAAAAAGAAGGTTCGGTTTTGACTGCAGGATGGCATGCAGAGCCGCGTCGAAGTTGTCGCAGCTGTCGATTACCTGTATGTCGTTGCTGAAATTCTCCAGTTTTTGCAGCAAAGCCAGTCGTGGCAGTCGCTCGTCTTCCACCACGATGGTCCTCAGTCTGTTGTCTGTCGTCGTATCCATAGTCGTTTATCTGTTTCGGGTAGAGTCAATGGAATAATGATAGTCTTCTGGTATGCTCATCTCGAATGTTGTTCCTGTGGCGTTGCCGTCGGCGTCGTGCAGGTCTGTGACGGTCTGCAGTATGTGCTCCCGGTTAGCCTGGTTGTAGAGCTCAATCTGCTCGAGCAGAATGCGCAGTCCCATTCTTGTGGAGTTTCGGTTCAGTCTGGCAGCAGCGTCCCGTCCCACCCCGTTGTCGGTGACCGACACGATGATGCGGTTGGACTGACGTGTGATGTTCACGTTGATGCGTCCTCCTTCCGGTTTGTTTCCGATTCCATGTTTCACGGCGTTCTGCACGTAGGTGTAGATGAGCATGGTGGGTATCTGCGTCTGCATGTTCACATTGTCAGCCACGTAGACGTCGTAGCTGAGTCGGTCGCCATAACGCAGTTTCTCCAGTTGCAGATACAGGAGGGTGTAGTCCACTTCCTCAGCAATGCTTCTCGAAGTGCAGTCGATGTCGGAGAGCGTCTGATTGGTGAAGTCGCTGTATATTTTCATGTATTTGCCCGTCTCTTTCTCGTTGTTCATCATCATGTACTCGATGCCGGCCATCACGTTGGCATGGAAGTGCGGGAAGGACTTCAGGCGGATGGCCTGGATCAGCAGGTCTTTCTGCCGTTTCTCCCGCTCCAGCCTCATCAGCGTTCGTCGGACTCGCCGTTTTTCGTAGTTGTGGAGCATCCACCAAATCAGCAGTAAGATTGTGGTCGCGCTCAAGGCGATGAACCACCATGTGCGCCACCATGGGGCAGGAGGGATGATGATCGTGTCGTCCGCGTCCAGAGCCAGCAGCCTTTCGGGAATGAAAGTGGTCACCTCGTCTATCCCGGCAAGCCAGATCCTGCCGTCAGCCTCCTCGCACATCAATGCGTTCAGCGGCTCCAGCGAGGTGAAGCCGTTCGTGTGGTCGAACCAACGTGACTGTTTCACATCATATTTGTCGTCGGTCTTTGCGATGAGCAGTCCGTCGATTGCTGCGATGATAAGATATCCTCGGGGAGAGAAGTGCAAGGAGCGGATTTCATGGCTTTGAATCATGGGAATCCGTTCTGTGAAGTTCTCTATCAGAGTGTCGTGCACCAGGAAGACGGAGTCGCAGGAGGCAACGAAGATGTCGCCGGATGGGGTACGGGTCATGGTTGTCACGGTCAGACGCTCCTTCCCGAATGGATGGACGGTGGCGGCATGCATGCCGGAGGCGGTTTTATCAATAGAATACAATCCGTAGGTGCTGCCTACCCAAAGGCGTCCCTTTCCGTCGGTCGTGGCGCACCAGGCATGGGAAATGTCGGTGGTCAGGGTGTCCGTCTGCCCGGTCTGGGGACTGTACGACAACAGTGCCTGCCGGGTGCCGATTACCAGTTCCTCACCATGACGCGCCACAAACTGGTAGCGGTCCTTCGGCAGTCCCAGCCATTCGGCGGTGTCTCCGTTGACACACATGACGTCACCGTTTCCCGGCATATACACTTTCCCTGACAGCAGTACGGCGTTGGGGGAGTAGTAATTGCCGTCGATGTCGCTGATGACCTTCCCACCTGCGATGACCTTTCCGTTCAGTGTGCCCATGACGATGTGTCCCATGCTGTCCACGCAGAGAGAACGTACGATGTCGTCTTCATCACTCAGCCGGTGGATTTCAAAATTCGTGTTGTAGAAAAGGTAGACCCCTTGATACGTGGCCATCCACAGTCGTCCCCATCGGTCGATGAAGAGGTCCTTGATCATGTTGAAACCTCCTGAGAGCAGCCGCACGGTCTGGCCGTCAAACTGGTAGAGGCTGTGGGAGTCGGCGATGAAGACCCTTCCGTCGGCATCCTGGCAGACCAGAAGTCCGTAGTCGGGAGCGCTGAACTCATAGCTGACGTGAGGCGACAGCCTCCCCTGGCTGACAACGTAAACACCGTCGGAGGCAAACGCGTACAAGCGGGCCTGGTGGCGGACCAGGGTGAACACGTCGTTCTTCTCGCTCAGCTTGCTGAGTTTTCCCTCATGATGAAGATACAGCCCTTCTTCGGTGGGGATATAGATGTCGTCGTGGTCGATATAGAGTTTGCGGTCGGGCATCATCTTGTCGAGCACGGGATGGCTGAAGATTTTTTTCATGCTGCTACCGTTGAACTGACAGACTTCCCTGTTGAGCTCCTGATCGTCTTCAAGCAGCAGATGCCCGTCGGGCAGGCTGGGGGAGTTGAAGTTGTTGTACTGGCCGCCCCAGTCGGTAAGAGGAGACTGTAGGAGCTTTCCGCCTTTGATTTGCCACTTTCGGCGGAATCCGAAGGCTGTCACACCGTCGGAGCTCTCGGCGAACCCGACGATGTTGATGCGCTTCCCTTTCAGGAACGGCTCAAGCTGCTTCCCGTCATAGCGGACGAATCCCGACAGCGTGCCGATGTATATATATCCCTTTGAGTCCTGCCAGATGACTTCCGTCTGCATCTGTGGCAGTCCGTCATGTGTGGTGAAACGGCGGTAGCTGTATGTTGTCTGCACCACCGGCTCTTCTGCCCTCATGCCAAAGCACAGGCAGCAGGTCAGAAACAATATGTAAATCCGTTTGCTCATTCTTCCGCAAAAATAAGTCTTTTTATCTTTACCACCAATTTATTCACATATGTTTTTCATTTGGCGGTGAAAAAAACAACCGCATCCCCGCATTTTCATGGGGATGCGGCTGCTGAATTAGTCCGTGGAGCACTCCTCAGAGAGTCTGAGGTGCCTTATTGGCCTGCGATGATGTTGATGATGGCGACGATGTCGGAGATGTCCACCTTCTTGTCGCCGTTCACGTCGGCGTTCCTGTAGCTGGCGGTCCCGGCAATCTGGTTGATCACAGCCACGATGTCGCTGATGTCCACCTTGCCGTCCATATTCACATCGCCCTTCTTGCCTGTCGGCTCCACGGCTTGCGGCTGGGTTGTCTCGGTGTTGCCCACGTTGTCGGTGGAGAGCACGTAGAAGCGGTAGCTGCTGTCCGTTCCTGGCTCAACCGGATACTGGATGCTGCCGGTCACGCTCTGTCCAAAGTATTCGTAGTCACCGTCGTCCTTGGCCACATAGAGGTAGTAGTGCTGAACGCCGGATGCCTCGTCTTCTGACGTCCACTTCACGTCGATATAGCTCTTGTCCTCGGAGTAGGCGGCATTGGCCATCGTCGTCACGGGCGGCGTGAGGTCGAGGGCGTTCACATACTCGTTGGTCTCAATCGGCGTGTTCTTGTCGAAGATGATGGTGGCTTTGTTCTTCAGCTGGGTTCCGTCGGTGAGCCCCGGTTTCAGGTCGACGGAGAAGGTGACGAATCCTTCGCCTTCGGGTGCGTTCACATTAGGTGGCAGCTCGATGCCCTTGATGTCCCATGACAGTTTGTTGCCCTCGCGGGTCATTTCCCAGTTGTAGCCTACGCCGTCGTGGCTGGTCTCTCCGAACCGCACGCTCGACACGTCGAACACGTTTTCATCCAATTCGTCGCTGATGCGGATGCGGTAGGCGGCATCGCCTGCCTCGGCCTTGTTCTCAAAGAGGATGCGGTAGTTCACCGTCTGCACGTTGCCGATGTAGTGCTCTTCGCCCACTCCTTCCGGACCGGTCATCTCATTAGGGTCCCATGAGGCGACCACGTCGGAGATAATCATCTTCGCGTCGAGGGTCTCGATGCTGCCCTGCGCATAGTCGGTATCCTTGAACATCCATTGCCACAGACGCTCGCGGATGTCCTGTATGATAAATTGTAACTCGTTCGTTGTGGATCCGGCTGCTATCTTGCCAGTAGGCAGGGCAGCCACCATTCCCTCTGCTGCCTTCTCAATGAGCGTGCGTATGGTGAACAGTGAGATGCCGCTTGTTTTCTTCATATAGAACAACTGTCCCATCACGGAGTCCACTCGCTCCTCATACATCAATCGCTCCTCTTCGTCGAGGCTGAACAGCTCGGTGGCTTTTGTGCTGATGTAGCTGGCCAGCTTGTTGCCGTCAAGGTCGGAGTCCACATAGCCCATCACGGCGGCCACGACGAAGGTGGTGCCGGAGATGATGATCTTGTTGCGGCCGGTGGAGTGCTCTGTGCGTTGTGGGGCATAGCTGATGTCGCCCTTGCCTTCGGAGATGAGGGTGAAGGTGTACTTCTCCCATGGTGCGAGGCTTGGTATGACGAACACCGCCGTATGCTCCAGCTGGCCGTCGTCCATCACGGTCACGTCGCTGATGGGCTGATAGGCCGAACCTGCCTGTCCTCTCATCCGGAATCCCAGCAGGTCTACATTCTCTGTTCCTGCCACAGCCACCACCATCGGTCGTGTGGTCTCCGACGAGAGGTTGGTGATGGTGATGGGGTTCTCGCACGCCACGCCCTTACGCACGGTGTTGCGTCCTTCTGCCATCACCGTCACGCGGTTTTCAGCCATGTCGGCAGCGCCTTCTTTCTGCTCATTGCCGTAGACGATGGCATACCCGCCATTGCCGGTCCAGCGGTTCACTTTCACGATGTAGTGGGAATCCTCAGCGCTTGTGTCGATATACGACAGGGTAGCCTGGCTGCGTTCCACTGGCACACGCTTGATAAACGTCGTCTTGGGAGTGCCGTCCTCATTGTCGCCTGTGTATTTGTGGAGTTCCAGATAGCTGATGCTGAGCGTGTGGGTGGTGTCGGGAGCGATGGTGACATCAATCTGCTTGCCGGAAATCATGCCGAGATCGTACCAGTCGGTGGAGTTGGTGTTGTTGTAATAGGTGTAGCCGAGGGTGTTGTAAACCATCTCACCTTCTTTCAGCGTCATCCGGTTTGCAAAGTCGGTGTTCTTGTGGTTGTCGCGTCCGTAAGGGTTCTTGTTCAGCGTGAGCTGCAAGGCATAACCGCCTTGGCCATACCAGCGTGTCTGTCTAGCATAGTATGTTCCGGGAGCCAGATCACTCACCGTCATCACGATGGTGGTGTCCTTTTGCTGGTAGTTCATGTCCTTGCGGTTGCGGAAGTTGACTTTTGTGCCGGTGCTGTCGGTCTGGATGGTGTAAAGCTCAAGGTAGCTCAGTGCCAGGTCTTTCTCTCCTGACAAGGCAAATACGGCCTCACTCGGACTGCTCACCTCGAAGCGGTACCAGTCTTCTGTGTCTATGTCGTTCTGGTAGCGGTAGCCGAGACGCCCCTGTTGGGTGGCACCGCTCTCGATGACGGATGCATGGATATAGTCTTTGTTGTCGAACGGGTCTGGACCATATACATTGGGCCGGAACTCATACGTCAGATTGTAGCCGCCGACACCGGCGTAATATCCCTGTTTCAGATAGTATTTTCCGGGAGCGAGGTCGGGAACTTCAAACACGATGGTCGTGTCCCTTTGCTGACCGCTCATGTCCTTGCGGTTGCGGAACGCCATGCTTGTGCCCGTGCTGTCGTTTTTTTCGGTGTAAACTTCCAGATACGAAAGTATCAGACCAGTGTCAGATTTTGTGGAGAACGTGGCAGTCCCTTCGTCCTCTACTTCGATATAGAACCAGTCTGTGTTGTCTAATGTGCTGCTGTCATAATAGTGGCCGAGCCGTCCTTGCTGTGTGGTGTTCGGAGCGATCAGCGTGGCCATCTCCCATGAGTTGTTGTCCAGTTTGTCCTGACCGTGGCTGTTGGGCGTGAAGGTGTACTTCAGGTCATAGCTGCCGAAGCCATTCCACTGGTCCAGTTTCAGGTAGTAGGTGCCGGGAGCCATGTCGGACAAGGTGAACACCACGGTAGTGTCTCTTTGCTGACCGTCCATACCCTTGCGGTTGCGGAACACTATCTTTGTGCCTGTGCTGTCGGTCTTCGCTGTATAGACTTCCAGATAACCCAGATTTAAGGATGTCTCGGTTGTTGTGGCGAATTCAGCGGTTCCCTCGTCCGGCACTTCTATCTTGTACCAGTCTGTTTTGTCGAAATCGCTGCTGCGGTAATAATGTCCGAGCGCGCCTGTCTGAACTGCTCCTTCTTCTATCAGCGAAGCCTGGCTCCACTCGTTGTTGGGCTCAGGGTCGGTCGTCCTGCTGTTCTTGCTATAAACGTATTGCAGGGAGTAGGTGCCATATCCGTTCCATCGGTTCAGTTTCAGGTAGTAGGTACCGGCCTTGAGGTCGGGCAGGTTGAACACCACGGTGGTGTCCTTCTGCTGGCCGTTCATGTCCTTGCGGCTGCGGTACGCAATGTCCTGCCCGTCTTCGTTCAGTGTGAATACTTCTAAATAGCTCAGTACTAAGGTGGTTTCGGCCGTGGCGTATAAGTTGACGTTGCCTTCGTCGGGCACTTCAATCTTGTACCAGTCTACCACGTCGAGATCGCCTTGCGAGGTGTAGCCGAGCTGACCGCTGGCTGCAGGCCCGTTCCTCAGTGCGACGGCGTTCTGCCAGGTGTTGTTGGGCTCAGGGTCGGCCGTGGCGCTGTGCGACGTGAAGTAGCAGCCCATGTCGTAGCCTCCGAAGCCATCCCAGTGGATGATTCTAATGTAATAGGTTGATGCGGCAATGTCCGGCAGTTCATACACCACTGTCGTGTCCTTGTTTTGTCCGTACATGTCCTTGCGTGAGCGGAAGGTGATGTCCGTTTCGTCGGCATTGGGTACATAGAGTTCCAGATAGCTCAGTGCGAGGGTGGGCTCAGCCTTGGTGGTGAATGTGAGCTTGCCGTCCTCTTTCACCTCCAGGCGGTACCAGTCTTCCTTGTCGAAGGATGCCTGGTTGTAGTAGAAGCCCAGTCGTCCCTGGTTGTCGCTGTCGAGGCTGAGTGGAATGGCTTCCTTCCAGCTGTTGTTGTTCAGGTTATCCTGGCTGTAGCGGCTTGGCGTGAACGTGTACTTCAGCTTATAGCTGCCGAAGCCCGCCCATTGGTCCAGCTTCACGTAGTAGGTGCCGGGTGCGACATTCGGCACTTCGTAACTGACGATGGTGTCCTTCTGATGGCCGTTCATGTCCTTGCGGTTGCGGAAGTCTAAGCCGCTGCCGTCTGCTTTCAGGGTGTACATCTCCAGATAGCCAAGCATCATGGTGGTTTCGGCGAAGGCATCGAATTTGACCACGCCCTCGTCCGGCACTTCAATCTTGTACCAGTCTGATTTGTCAAGGGATGCGCTGTTGTAATAGTAGCCGAGGTGGCCCGTCAGCTCGGTGCCGCTGGCCACGAGCGATGCATCCTGCCATTGGTCATTCGGATCGGGGTCGTTGGCGAGAGTGGCCTGCTGATAGTTGTACGCCACGATGAAATTTCCGCCGTATCCTTTCGAGTCAGTCGGGACTCCTGTCACTCTGATGCGGTAGGTGCCGGCTTTCAGGTCGCTCTGTGTGTAGGGAGATTGACCGCGTGTACGGAAGGCTCCCTCTCCATCGTTACCAATTGTGTAGATCTCGATGTAGTCAATGCGGACCGCACCTATGGCGGCAGCTGTGAACTGCACCTGGCCGTCCTCATCCAGATGGATGGCGTACCATTGGTCAGTTTTCGAATGGGTCGTTTTGCCCGAAGTGTAGCTGTAGAAGCTGCTTGTCTTCGTCGTCCCGCTTTCCCAGTACTGTGCCGATGCCAGCTGGCTTGTCAGCGCCATCAGCAATGTCAAAAGTAAGTATTTGGGTCTCATAGGCCTGTTTGTTTGGTTTGGTATTGAAGAATTTGTTTGCAAAATTGGTTGTATTTTTTGCAAATATAATGATTTTGCTCAGAATTGAATGTACTGAACGCTGAAATAATGATGAAACCGCATCTGCTGATGACGAAAGGTGGAAAATGAATGATGAAAGCATTTTTAGGATTATAGAAACAAGAAATCCCAGATTAGTCCGTTTTGTCCGGGCAATCCGGGATTTCTGATGAATCCTTTAAAGTTAAAGTTTTTTGGGGGGCTACATGGCTGCGATGATATTGATAACCGCCACGATGTCGGAGATGTCTATGTTATTGTCGCTGTTGACATCAGCCGTCGCCTTGTAGGTGTTGTCGCCGGCAATGGTGTTGATGATAGCAACTATGTCGGAGATGTCAACCTTTCCGTCAAGGTTCACGTCGCCTTTCTTACTGCTGCTTCCGGCGCTGATGACCACAAACTTTCCTTTCACTGCCTGGCCTCCGGCCTTGATGGTGTTGTCGCTGAATGTGGCTCCTGCTGGCTCTGTGATGGCTAGTCCTGTTGCTAGTTTCAAATCCTTGATTTTGCGAATAGATTCTTCGGCTCCTTTTACACGAACCACAGTTTTTGTGTCGAAGAAATTGAACGTGGTGAAGTATTTTTTTACGGCACCCGTAAAGCGATTGGTGGACGCAGCGCCTTCAATGCCGTACAATGAACCCTCGCAAGTTACTTGTGCTCCTTCCCTGAAAATCAGATCGTTTTCTGAAGCAGATACAATGTCTATGCCGCGAACTCCTTTTATGTTCAAACTGCCAGGTCCACTGAAGGTTAGTCCTTTGCCTGTATGGCAGATTCCTGTCCATTTTTCTGATTCTATATGGTTATTGCCACTGAGGGATATTATCAAATAAGCATTTTTGTTGTAAATGCCAAACCCACTTTCTCCTTTGCCTTTGATGAATGCATTTCTCAGATACAGTTCATTACGTTCGGGATAGTACTTGATCTGCATGCCATTGAAAAAGGCTTCCATTGATTCATCGTCGGTATCTGCCACCAACTCAGCTATGTTCTTGTGGTTCTTGCTGGTGATTGGAATGCCGGCGATTTCTAATCCATAATCCACTAACTTGGTGGCGATGACCACGGTCTGGGCGGACACTTTCTTGTTGTCGCTGTCGACAATGCTGTAAGTGGGGTAGGCGACATAGGATGCTCCGTCTGGCTGGAGGACGGCGACATCTCCTTCCATTTCAATCTCGTTCAGATTGTATATGGTCTCTTCGTAACCGTAGGCGGTCAGTTTGCCATCGCCTTCTTTCACCGATAATCTCGAGTGCCCTATATTTCCTTTTACGCCATATTGTCCACGTGTCTCAACAATGGCGTTGTCGATGTAGAGCGTGGCGTCGTGGATGAGGATGCCGGCTCCGTTATAGCCTCCTCTGCATGTGAGCGTGCCGCCTCCGGTGATGGTGGTCGCTGCATGGATGTAGAGTGCGTTCTTTCCTTCCTCAGACTCCTGCCTGATTGTGTTCTCACCTTCAAGATTGATGACAAGCCCCTGTGAATAGCATTCCACGAGATACTCCCGCCAGTCCTCAATCAAGACATTCTTCAGACTCAGCGTGTTTTTTGACGGGTCGTATTTCGCATATCCTCCGTTGCTCACGCTCACTCCGCTGATTTTTGTCAGGTCGGAGCAGTTTGACGCATTGACTTGTTGACCGCAAATCTTGAGGTCGTAGGCTGGTCCATTGGGGTTCATGACGACAACGTCTTTCACGCTGTTTCCGTTTTTGTCCACTAACTCATGGTAGGTATTTGTAAGATGTGCACCGACAGGATAGGTGATCTGCAGGTCGTCGTAAAGATTGAATTCTTTTAAATATATGATTGAAATTACTTTACTCCCAATGACATGAAGCACCGTGTTTCCATCACTCACATTCAGATTTCCATATAAGCTTCCATTTTTATATTGTCCGGCAATACCAATGTTTTGGCTTTCTATCAGGCAAGAGATTCCACCAGTGATTGTGGTGGTGCCGTTGTTGATAATCATGCCGACATTCGTTGATTTAATATTGAGTTGGACATTTTTCTCTTTGTTTGCCGTTATTCTGGTTGAAGATTCCAGTTGTAATCCTGTCATTCCTTCAACAATCACTTTCCCGTTGCAGATGATTTCAAGATTGGAAATAGAGCTCTGGATTCCTATGCCGCTGTTTGTCTTGATGTTTACGTCGGTCAGGTACAGCCGCCTCACATTGTTGTAATACACGGCTTTTCCTGTGCTTTTCGTCAGCGTCACTCCTTCAATCTGGGTGAGGTCGTCGCAGTTGTGACTGTCCACCCTCACTCCGTTGATATAGAGGTCGTAGTCCACGGACGTGTAGAAATAGCCGTTGTTGGGGTTGGCGTACTTGACGTCGAGCTTCTGCGGGTCGTAGGCTATGGCTCCCTTCAGCTTCAGGCAGCCCAGGAACATGTTGGCAGAGGAACTGGCACTCCATGTTTTGTTGCATTTGATGGAGGTGAGTGAGCTGCAGTCGTTGAACATATACGACATGCTGGTGACACTTCTTACGTCGAAGTTTCTCAGGTCAAGTGTCTTCAGGCTGGAGCACCCGTTGAACATATAGCTCATGTCCCTCACGTTGGATGTGCTGAGATTGCTCAGGTCGAGTTCGGTCAGTTTCTTACATCCGCTGAACAGACCATACATCTGGACTGCGTTGGAGGCTTTGAACGCATTGTTGAGGGTGGTGACGAGCTTTAGCGATGTGAGCGACTCGCACCCGCTGAACATGTTTTTCATGTCTGTCAGTTTTTGCGTGTTGAACGAGCTGACATCCAGACTTGTGAGCGACTTGCATCCGTTGAACATACTCTCCATGCTTTCCACGTTTTTCGTGTCGAACTTGCTGACATCGATGGTTGAGAGCATCTCACATTCGCGGAACATCTCCATCATGGATTTCACGTTGGCCGTGTTGAAATATTCCAGCCCGGTGATTGAGGTAAGCTTCTTGCATCTGTAGAACCACTGTTTGCAGTTGGTGGGCAGTACGTCCTTGAAATCCTGTTCGAACACCACGCGTTTCAATCCGCTGCGCACGGTTATGTTCCATTCGGGGGTGTTGCTGGATTGTGTGACGAGGTTCCCGCTCCACACGTTAGTGATTGTGTTACCTCCGTAAGTGCCGCCCGCTTTGATTGGGTAAGACGAAGCGGTGAAATACATCGTTGCGGAGGAACTGCACCAAACCGCATAGGCCGTTTGTGCTTTCGCCGGTGTGAATGATGCCAATAGCAGTGTCACTACAATGGCATACAAACATCTCAAGCTGATGTGGTTTTTAGTTTTCATTGTGTTTCGTTTTTTATAAGATTTGTTACTCTGTTGTTTTATATCTTTCTGCAAAGATAAAAAAAATAAATGAATCTACGCAGATATTACAGTTTTTTTTACCTAATGATATTTGTTTCAACTAAAAGTGCTAAATTTGCAACAGATAACGAAACACAGCTCAAAAAGGCCTATCCCTATGCAACTACCCCGTATCTTATTTTCCCTCTCTTTGCTCTTGTGTTTTCTTTGTGGCAACGCACAAAGAAAACCTGTGTCTGTGATTATCACCGCCGGGCAGTCCAACACCGACGGACGGGTGAGTAATGCCGACTTGCCTGAATATATCCGGAAGAACGGCTATAAGCACTGCCTGTGGTCGTATGGCAGCGACACGATATCAGGCGGTGGACGCTTCGAACCATTCTGGCCACGGGTTGCCAAGCCCGACAACACGGAGCGTTGGGGCTACGACGCTGTAGTCTATTATCTGATTGACAAGAAAATCAAGCGTGATTTCTATGTCATCAAGGAGTCGCTGGGCGGAACGGCCATCGACACGGCATGCTCGAGCACCAGCGGGATGTACTGGAGTGCGTCGCCAGAATTCCTGGCTTCGACCTCTGCGTCCGACAAGGGAGGAAAGTCGCTCTTGAAAGCTTTTACCGAGAATATCGGAGCTTGCATTGACAACGTGCTTTCCCGCCACAAGCATGGTTTTGAGATAAAGGCCTTTCTGTGGCACCAGGGAGAGAGCGACAAGAAAATGGCGGAGCATTATTACGACAATCTCAAGGCGTTGCTGTCGTACGTACGGTCTTATCTCGTGGAAAAGACCTGCGACCAGCGCTATGCCAGTCTGCCCTTCATCTGCGGCACCTATTCCAAGTCGAGCCGCGACCGGGATGAGCGGGTAGTCCGTGCCCTCTACCGGCTCGAGCAGGAAGATCCGAATTTCTATGTGGTGGACGCAAGCGACGCCACCATCCAGCGTGACCGGCTCCATTTCGACGCGCAAGGAGCCGAGCTGCTCGGAAGAAGAGTCTACGAGAAGCTGTGTCAGGTGGTGGGGAAAATAAGGTAAAACTACTTGTTTTCCCTTTTTTTCTTCTTACCATGAAAAAACTTTCTATTTTTTTGCAATCTTTTTCCGTTTTCCGTGTATATAAGAGTAGAAAGCCAAACAGAAAATGGGAAAAGAAACGAACGACTTCATCAAAGAACTACGTAAAGGCAGGCCCGCCGCCCAGCAGCGGCTGCTCACCGACTACGGACCGGCGGTGTTCCGCCTCATCGTCAGAATGGTTGGGCAGCAGGAGGATGCGGAGGAAATCTACCAGGACGTGTTCGTGAAGGCGCTCACGAAAATCCATACATTCGACCCAGAGAAAGCGTCGTTGCAGACTTGGCTCGGACGTATCGCCTACAATGAGGCTGTCAACCACCTGCGACACTCCCGCCTCGACATCGTCTTCATGGACGACGACACCCTGGCTACCGACTTTGAATATGAGCCTGATGACACGGGGAGCGACGGGCAGACCGTCATGCTGCTTGAGCAGGCCATGCAGCTGCTTCCGGCTGCTGACCAGACGCTACTCTCCCTGTTCTACTACGAGAATATGAGCATGAAGGAAATCGCTTACATCACCGGTTCCATTCCCTCTACCATTGGCTCACGTCTGAGCCGCATACGGAAGAAACTCTACCAAACCATCAAGCAATTTACAGAGAAATGAACGGAAACGATATATCCACCCGACTTAGGCACGACGCCAGCCTCCGCAAGGCGGTACGCCGGCAGAACCAACACTTGCCGCCCATGTCCGACAACCTGAACGAACGGCTCCTCAACCGCATTCAGGCAGCGGACGACAAGCGGAGAAAGTCCAAGAGAATTGTGTGGCAGACTGCTGCCATTGCCTCTGCCGTGGCAGCCTGCGCACTCTTGCTGCTTTTGCCCGGACGCATGGGAAAAGAACAACAGCCGCCCTTGCCATCAGATCCTGTTGCGACCGTGAATCCGCCATCTGGAACAGAAACACAGGACACTGCCATAGAACAGTCTTCACCACGAATCGAAATCACTGCAGTGGATTCCATTCAAACACAACCAGAGAATCCGGACACACATTTGAATGTGGCGGAGCCCAAACAGCCACTGCTTGCCCAGACCAATGAGCCTCATCAGGGGGAGAGGCTGCAAACTGGACGGAAAGCACGAAAGTCGGGATTGGAAAAAAACAAAGCGAAAGACGAAATGGCCACACGCCCCATAAAAGAAAACATCGTTTCGAAGGCAGAGCCAGAAGAACCAACTACTCAAATAGCTGTAGTCAAGGAGGATTTGCCGGACACACTTGGCAACTCTATTTTCCAATCGCCAAAGAATGTCCTTATTGCCATGAGGATGCTCAGCGAGTGCGATGAAATCATCAGCCGTGAGACGCAGGAAATCCGAAACGACATTCTTGAAGCCACTTTCAACGTTGTGCCGCCTTCCCCAAGAGCCATCCTCGTGAAGGACGAAAACGGAGACCTGAACGTCATGGAGACCAACCAAAACCACTTCATGGAATTATAGGGGCTTATATGCGTTAAATTCTCTTTCATATCAATCATCAAATCCTATACAACAATGAAAACAAACACCAAATTCATCTGCACGGCACTGATGCTGTTGCTTCCGCTCACGCTCTTCGCGCAGAAGTCCATCGACGAGGCGTTTGAGCGAATTCAAAAAACGAATGGAATCAAATCCTCCGTTACTAACTTTCATAATGAGTCAAACGGTATTCATGCCCGCACCACCATTATCGACATCCTTGTTGGCAAGCCGAACTTCAAGCTGTTCGACGACCTCCGCGACGCATTCCAGACGGAGAGCGACAAGGCCTATATGGATTGGTCTTTCTATGAGCCGATTGCTGAGAACAACACAAGAAAACGCTTCCGGATTAACCAAGCGATGGGTAGCGACGACATCTTGGTGGGAAATGAAAAGAACTCCACCTTTGTCGTCATGATGTTTCAGGATCCGGAAAACAAAGAATGCCGCACTGTCTATTCTGCAGAGTGGTGGGAAACTGAGAACCCGGATATCCAGCAGGGACGACTTGTCTGCAGTTATGGCGAAAAGCCTAAAGCCCAGACCAAAGTGACCCGCACTTACCGCTTCAACATACCGGAAGGGATGAACGCCGACAGCATTATGGCCAGCTACCGATCGCTTCCCGACAGCCTGATGGCAAAAGGATGGCCATATTCATCACATCAAATCGACAGTCTGATGGGGGGCAAAACTCGTTCTTTTGGTAATTTCCGCCGTTACGAGGACACGTTCAACGGTGACGTTTTTGGCAGCTTTCCCAATGATAGCTTTTTCTTTGGTGATGACGGCCGTGACATTGCTGTTACGGGGAATATAAAAGGATGGGTGAGTAACGCGGTGAGCAAAATTGGAAGACTCAACCCTTCCGACTGGCTCCGCCTCTTCGGACTGCTCACAGAAAAGATTGACAAGCTGAGGGGCGATCCCGAGGAACTCATCGTGTCGGCCGGCCTGGTGCTCGACTTGTGCAAGAACGTACCGAAAAAGCTGGAAGAGGACGAGAGGGAAATCTGCGCCAACCGGCTTACCATGTTAGCGCGTTCCTTGCAGAAAACCAATGAATATGTGCATTCCCTTTTGTTGCTTGCAGCCAATAAGGTGACGCCATGACAAGCAAAAAAAACGGCAAGCTTTACTGTCTGCCAATCACATCCTTTAGATTGTTATTATAGTTAATAATTTTATATTTTTCTTTTGTCAGCCCTGCCATGTCGAGAAGATGTGGCAGGGCTCGTTTTTATGTCAAGAAATCCATCATGATTACACGATTGATGAAAAAAATTTTTGCTAATTGGGGAATATTTCACTTTCTTTTCCGTATAACAAATAGAAAAAGACGAAAAGAACAACGAGTGTGAAAACAGACGAACAAATCATAGATGCCGTGATGCATGGCCGCAGCGGATGGCAGGACCAGATGGCGGTCCGCTATGGGCAGGAGGTCTTCTCCATGGTGGCAAGGCAGGTGGGCGACGTGATGGACGCCGAGGAACTGACCCAAGACACCTTCCTCCGTGCCTTCCGCTATATCAGCAGCTATGATCCTGCCAAAGCGTCGCTTTCCACTTGGCTCTGCCGCATCGCCTACAGACTGACCATCGACTTTCTCAGGCGTAAGCACCCGATAACTCTCTCTATCGAGGACAGCGAGGTTTGGCAGACGGACATCAGCGACGAGCAGCTGGAAGCAGACTTGTCGTCCGGCAAGGAAGAACGGATCTGCAAGCTGGAGATGCTCATGGACCACCTGCCCCCTGATGAACAGTTGCTGCTCACGCTCTATTATTATGAGAACCGCTCTCTGGAAGAATGCTCTTTTATCATGGATTCCAATCCCCGTACTTTGGCAAAACGCCTTTATCGAATCAGAAAGAAACTCCATAAACAACTTACGTCATGACAAACTATAAGGATACCGATATAAGAGAAGCCCTCCGCCGAAAATATGCCGACACCCCGCAGATGCCGGAAGATTTCCTGAACAGGATGCGGCAGGACCTGAAACTACGGCAAGACCAGGAAACGCCTCGCCGGCGCATCCGTCTGCCACGATGGGTGCTGCATGTTGCCGCCGGGGCTGTCGCGGCCAGTGTGCTGCTCCTGCTTGTTTTCTTTTCGGGAGAGGAAAAGACGGAGAGACCTTCTTTGGCGAAATACCCGACAGAACAGCCTAAAGACAGCGTTGAGACCACTCCATGGAAAGACGGGGAGCGGAAAACTGAGACTCTCAACACTGGTACGCCAACACTTGTCCCCCCTCAGCCCGTCAGCCAGGAGCAGGCCATAGCCTTCACTCCGTCGCAAAGCCGACCGGCATATGAGGCCAAGAAAACGGTCCGTCCTTCAGCTGCTCAAGGGATAGCATACAGGAAGCAGAACTCTGTAACGCCACAGCCAGCCTGCGGGGAGAAGCATGAAAAGGTGAAGCCGAAACCAGAGCCTGCGGACAAGTCAACGGAAAAAGACTCGTCAGCCACAGAGAACATCGCTTTCTATATTGCCAAGCTGGAGGCAGAGATGGATGCACTCGACGACAGTGTGAACGCGGCGCATATAGAAGAACTTATCGCAGCCGACACACGTCTGCAGCAGCTTGTCAACCGCATAGTCGTGGGGCAAGTGGGGCAGGCATGGAATGAATATCAGAAAGACAGTACTGCCAATTATATCAACTTTTAATTCAGTAACCGTTAAAAGATAAGTTGCCTCGTTTTTATGAAGACGAGAAGACGAGAAGACAAGAAGACAAGACAATAGTCTGTTATGATCATCATGTCAATGAAAGAGAAGGTGAGGCAAGTTCTTTTTTAACACTAAACAATCAATAGGAAATGAACACATCAGTCAGAAAACTATTAATAGCAGCCATGCTCCTGATGCCTATAAGCAGTCTGTGTGCACAGGAAAACCCGCATGCCCGGTCTATGCGTGAAGCTTTTGTCATGACACGCTACGCAAAGTACACAGATAATAAGGGCGCAGAAAATGGCGACAGCGCAAACGTGGTTTGGGACGAACTCGACGGGGGAGGTCTGGTGCCGAAAGAGAAAATCTATTTCGTGGAACTCTCCCCCAATAGCGGACATATAGGCCCGCTCTATCTCGATGGCCACCGGTTTACATTTTATGAATCCTCCGCCGATTCATTGAAGCCTCTCCGTCGGATTCTGGACACATTCGACAAGCAGGCTCCCTACGCATCGACCTACTACAGCTACAAAGCCGGTGATGAGCAGGCTGCTTTTCCGGGCATCTGTGTCACGTTCGGAACAAATGGAGACTCCTTTCCGCTCAGACTGGAGCCGGAGATGAATGTCCGCGTAATCAGTTTCAAGGATGAGGACGGGTTCCGGTCCACCTATCTGCTCTCTTGGTACAGCCATGAGACGGAAAAATCCAGCAGCCAGCAGAAATGCTACGAGACGCACGGAATCTTCTATGAGTTCCATTGCCCTCAGATGACCTCTGTGCCTCAGGTAAAGTCCTACGATCCAGATGAATATCTCGAACGCACCAATATCGGGCTTGATGTGGCATCGAACCTTGTGTGGGACGTGAAGAAGAACAATCCCCAGCTGGCGTCTGAATTGGAGACCGACACGCTGATGGAAAAGGAACATTACACCTTTGACAATATGACTGGTAATCTCTATAAATCCCCGGAGATATCAACCAACACCACCAGTTATGGCGCGCTGAAAGCAAAGCTGGAACGCATGGAGGAGCTGAGCAAGACGGCAAATCCGACGGAGCTTCTGGCCATCTGTCATACATTGGGTAAGGTGACTGATGAATATCCGTCGTTGCTGTCTGGATACCAAGTTGAGGAATTGAACTCCTTGGTGGGCATGATTGAATTAGTGGTTCCGGAGAACCAGAAACATCAAGTGGCGGAGGCGTACGCCCATATAAACGCCCGCAAAAATCCTACGGAAGACATTGACCGCCTCAGTAAGAAAGACCAGGAATTCCTGAATAGTAACTGTTGGAAGCTGGTTCACCGTCCTGTTGACTACACCCACGTATTCTTCACAGGCAAGGGAGAGCACTACACTGGTGATTCCCAGTTGTCCTATTTCGATGTGAAAGGAAGTGCGGTGGAAGGATTCCACGCAGAGACCACGTTAAAGCCGTTAATGCCAGGCCGCTACCGTCTTTCTGCCGTGGTTCGTGCAGCAGAGCAGGTCCATTCCGGCGTTCATGTTTTTGTGAGGACGGGAACCGGTTCGTCCGCAAAAACCTATCATAAGGAAATCCCGGCAAAGGGAAAAAAGGGAGGTAATGTGTGGTTCTCTGCATTCTGCCGTTTCGAAGAACGTGCAGCCGCAAAACAAGGGGTCTATGCTCTTGACATCAATAAGGCCACAGCCAATGGCGGTCAGGGCTTCGGCTGGAACCGCATCTATCTCGACGATATCGTCGTAGACGGTGATAGTCCCGTCGTTTATGGCGTCACAACACGTGCAGATATTACCGGATCCAGCATCAGTCCAAGCGAGTGGTTTTCGGCCTGCGACTTTATCTTGGAACAGGTGGAGTGATCCGAAGAAGTGAATGCCACTAAATCAATAACAGACAAGCAATGTACATAAATATAATTCTAATTTCTCATACACGTTGAGATTTCAAGAACTGAAATCGTTATCAGAAAATGGGGCGCAGTGATGCGTCCCATTTTAATCAAAATATATAAATTCCACAACGTGTATGCTGTTTTGAGCGTATCCTGTGCGGCTTTTATGACAACCGGAATACCCGTGGCTGATGGCAAAGGTGAAAGTGGTCGTCGAGCAGCGAGGCGTTAGAAAAGACAGTCCCGTCGTTTTTCTC
>CAMOTI010000097.1 GCA_946625675.1 uncultured Prevotellaceae bacterium
TTAGGGAAGTCGAACACCTGCTCACGCATGTCGATTTTCTTACGTTGCGTGAATTTCACCATCACCCTGCCGTCGAGCGTGTTGATGGAATAGCGCATGTAGATGGGTCTCGCCTGCTCGAAAATGGGCCATATAATGTTGATGCCTGATGAGAGCGTGCGCTCATACTTGCCAAGACGCTCGATGACCATGGTCTCTGACTGCTTGACGATGATAAATCCTTTCATAACAAGGATAATGACCAATATGGCCAGAATCAGAAAAATCAAAATACTTCCGTTTAACATATTATTAAGTTGAGAGTTTAGAGTTTAGAGGAAGGCCGTGCTTCGCCGGCCGGAAATGCGGAACACGAGGTTCCGCCTACCTCTTTTTAGTTTAAAGTTTAATGAGGATAGTGGGATTTCGAGATATCGAGGATTCGATGGGGCAAGATTTCGGGGTTTCAGTCGACGGTGAGGATGATGCTGTCTATGGATTGGATGGTGACGTTTTGTCCGACAGGGATGACGAGCCCCCGCTTGGAGACTGCTTTCCAGTCGTCTCCGTCGACGGCTACCCTACCCGTCCCCGCTGCGTTGTTGATGGTTTCGGTGACGCGTGCCTGACGCCCTACGAGCGCTTCCACGTTGGATTTTCTCCCTGCGCCCTTGCTGTTATAGAAATGCCTGATGACAAGCGGACGCACGATAAGGAATGCGAGGAAGGTGAATACAGAGAAGGCGACGAGCTGCCATGCGATGCCAAGACCTACCCCCGCCACAATGGCGGCGGCTACGGCTCCGATGGAGAAGCATGCCACAGCAAACCCTGCCGTGAAGATCTCAAGAATGATGAACACGAGAGCAACAATAAGCCAGAGCACCCAAAAAGAAAGATCAAAGATGATGTCCATGTTTTTTTAGTTTTAGAGTTAAAGTTATTTAGAAATTGTTGGAGTAATTGGAGTTATCGAAGTTATCGGAGTAATCAGAGTAGTCAGAGTAATCGGACGGGTCTGACGAGACTCCTTAAATATATAGCGACACTTCTCCCGGCCGGAGAGCCAGGGGGAAGTGTCGTTATGTCAAAGTTCACTTTTTTAGAGGTTGGGGTTGATTTCGCTCCACTTCTCAATCGGTGGAACGATGTTGAGAGTGACGAGCTCATCCCTCATCTTGCAGAGGTGCTCGTAGCTGGCATCAAGCTTTGCAATTTCCTCCGGCGTACCGGTCGGCACCTTGAAAGAGCATCCGTTCTTGTCGAGAGTAGTGTCCATAGCCATCATGATGTGGTCGTACTTGTCGGTCTTCACGTAAGTGCCAGCAGGATATTTGAAAGGCTCACCTCCCATGACGGCGCGAATCATCTCTACAGAGAGATAAGACGGGCTCTGGAATGAGCTACGTCCACGCAGCTTGATGATGGCAGCACCACCCTTTGTGACAGCAGTCTTCATCTCTTCCCACTCCTGCTCCGGGAACTGCTCTGTTCCGATAAGCTCAGTAAGCGGTTTTCCGTCAATCTTGACATTGCTTCCGAATACGGCCATCTGCTCACCATGACCACCGTATGTGGCACAACCAGTCACCTTGCTCTGCATCACGTTGAACTTCTTTGCCAACGCGCTCTGCAGACGAGTGGAATCAAGTCCTGCCAGCGTTGTCACCTGACCTGGTTTAAGTCCTGAATACAGCAATGTAACGAGTCCTGTGAGGTCAGCTGGGTTGAAGATAATCACTACATGCTTCACATCCGGGCAATATTTCTTGATATTCTGTCCAAGTCCCTCTGCAATCTTGCAGTTGCCGGCAAGCAAGTCCTCACGTGTCATGCCTTCCTTACGTGGTGCTCCACCGGAAGAAATGATATACTTTGCATCCGTGAAGGCTTCCTTCTCGTCAGTTGTAGCCACGATATTCACGTCGCCGAATCCACTCTGGCGCATCTCCTCAGCCACTCCTTCTGGTGAGAACACATCGTAGAGGCAGATATTGCTTGTGAGGCCCATCATGAGGGCAGTCTGAACCATGTTGGAGCCAATCATACCAGCTGCTCCAACAATCACTAATTTCTCGTCTGTTAAAAATGCCATAATAATATTATTTTATGATTTAAAGATATATAATCAGTGAAAATGCATATTTTTCATATGTTATGTTTGCCGTCGGGATGTCGTTTTTCCCGTGCTTCATTCCCGCAGGCTGAGTTTACAATGCAAATATAGCAATAGAAAAAGAGAATCGCAATTTTCTCAGCATAAAATTTGCATAAGAGCTGTTGATTTTCGTAAAAAATTATGTTTTTGACAAGTAGAGTCTGCAAAATAGTTGGTGATATAATGAAAAATCACTAAATTCGTGGATAAAACAAGAAAGTCAGTCATGTTAAGGATTCTTCATAGCAAATATATCCCGTTTGGCAACTATGCCGCCATCAATCTGTTCGGCTTCATCGTGGTGAAGAAGGGCTACAAGATGCGCTGGGTCGACATCCACCATGAGCTGATCCACTCCCGGCAGCAGGCCGAGATGCTTTGGATTCCGTTCTACACGTGGTATGTCTTGGAATGGCTGTTGAAGCTGCTGAAATACCACAACCTTACGCGGGCCTACTTCAACATCTCGTTCGAGCGCGAGGCCTACCTCAATCAGCATGACATCAATTACCTGCGTCGAAGGAGATGGTGGGCGTGGACGAGATATTTGGTTAAGTGAAAAGAAGAAAGTGAATAGTGAAAAGTGAATAGTGAAAAGTTTATTTACTCCGGTGATGGATTAAATATATAAAAAGACGGGGTGCAGCTGCCTGTGAGCAGCTGCACCCCATGATTTCTTTATCCTTCGGAGGATAGAAAGCATTTACTTATTTCAAGTCCAGTTTTTGACAGCCTTGGAAATGCTTTCTTGCAATTCCATGATTTCTGTCACTTTCGGATCGTCGTCCAATACATAGTCCTTGGATTGGTCGATTCGTTCTCTCTCTTTCCTGTATGCTTCCAGTTCTGTTTCCGTCACCCCAATCAAGTTCTTGCATATATCGAACAGTTTTTTTCACGGTTCAGGAGCTCATTGCTCTGCAGGGCATAGGCAAAAAAGTTGAAATTGACGATGGAAGGTATGGATGTCAGAACCTGACTCCTGTAAATCTCATTGGCAACAGAGTCGCACACGATTGTTTGGTACAACTTACGATTCTGATAGAACTCAGCCACATTCTCCGTGAAGAGCACATTCCCCACCGTGTTGATTGTCTCGATGCTTGAAGAGAAAATCCGTTCGGTGGTTTTAGTGAAATCCGCCTTAGGCACAAGGAATCCCACCTGAAACCTAAGATTTTCGAAGAGAGTTGTGTCCTGCGCCAGCTGTTTTTGCATCCTCATGGACTGCAACAGGCAGGAATCAGCCTCCTCCATGGACTTGAGCGAGCTGTACATGTCGTACATAACCATCATGACAATCTCCTGCTTTTCTTGTTTTTTCTTGTTGTTGTCGATGACGGCAGCCGTACCGAATGTGAGCGCGATGGAAATAGTGGTGGCCAGCAGAGAGAGCAAGAAATTCTTCATGTTGTCGCTCATGCCGCTTTTCTGCTAGCCATCATTACGATTCGACTTCATCTCCGCAGGATTTAGAACCTGTATCCAATTCCAGCCATAGCGACGTGAGAATCGCCGAAGATGCCCGGCTGGTACTTATACTCACCAGAGATGAACCAGTTTCCTGAGATGTTGTACTGGAGGCCTGCACCCAGCTGGATTCCTGAGTCCGTTGTGTCGTCGCCCTCTACGGTGATGGTTGACCCTTTGTCGGTTTCGGTGAAAGTCTCAGAATGTGCAAAAGCCACCGCAAATCCCAGAATCGGGTAGATCTTGAGGTATTCTCCGAGGTTGAAGAGATAGTGGATATTGATTCCCAGGGTGAAATCAGAGATATGGTCCTTCATCGGATGGTAGACACCCTCGAGCTCAGCCCTCCAGTGTTTAGAGAAGCTGTACTGTCCGAAAGCTCCGATACCAAACTGTGTTGTGGTCTCGTCCACATCCCAGTTGTCGAATTCCACTTTGGTGAATGTGGCGCCCGCCTTCAGTCCGACAGCAAAATCACCTTTCTCTTGAGCCTGTGCGCTGAAAGCCAGCAGCATCACACACATTAGCAAAAATAATTTCTTCATAACTAAAAAAATTAAATGTTTAAATGTTAATTAAAGGAATAAAAGGATATTCTTTTATTGAAACGACAGGAGCAGTCGATTATTGGAGACTCTCAAATAAAGATTTTAGGGGTGTTCTTAAAATTTTGTTTTTTTGAACACCCCATAAAATTTTTCGGAAATCAGTTAGCCCAATAAGTCGCATAGTCGATGCTGCTGTCAAGAGCAGCTCTGGCCTTAAGGAACCGCAGCGCATCGGCAAAGCGTGCATTACCACGAATGTCCGCAGCCTTCTCTTCCGTCCGGTTGTCCGGATCGGCCATCTCAAGTTGCAGATACCAAACGTTCTGAATAAATTCAGGAATGTAGGTATAGTCCTTGTAGTCAAACTTGAAGTTGGCGCTATTGTCATTGTCAATGCCATCCCACACATTCACCACGTCAGTCATGGTCGGCTCAGAATAAGTCTTTATATCATCGGCAAAACGTGGCCAAAGGATAGCAGCCCAGCAAAGAGCAGGGTCGGCCTTTCCCACTTTGTCGAACTCACCGAGCATCCCCTCCACGAAGTTCTTATAGGTTGTTGTAGACAGCCTGTCGGAGAGTGATGTCAGGAAATAATCTGTCACTTTGTATTGCTCAAGCAGTTTGAAATAGTCTTGGGCAAAACCGCCGTTAAAACCACTCTCCGTGTGGTAGATTGCGTTGTAACTGTCGAGATTGCCCAGTTTGTCATTGTGCTTCAGATAGGCCTGTGCCAGGTCATCGTCCAATTTAAAATTGTATTTAGCAGCAAATCGCAGGCCCCGGAGTATGGTCCTCGGGTCTTTTGCCACTTTGAAATCCGGGGTGATAATCAACTTGACGACCCCTTCCCTTAAGTCACGCAAACCTCCATGGTAGTCGATAATATCTCCTGTGGCATAGTCGTAATAAAGCGAGTTGAAAGTGAAGTCACGACTGTAGGTATCCTCCAGCAGGTCGTCACAATAAGGTGATGACAGGTCTTTTGCCACCGGCACATTCGCTTGTCCGCTGTAATCAGGAAAGATGGAGAATATGGGTGCGATATCTGTCTCAATGTCCCCCTCATGATAAGCCTTCACCACCCAGATATTGCCGAAAGCATTGAAAGCCTGTGAATTTGGTACGGTTGCGACAATCTGTTCGATGCTGGCATTTGTTGAGAAATCCACATCGTGGGCAGGCTTGCCAAGTATTACGTCACGCACGGTTCCTCCATTGACATACACTTTGTACCCAGCGTCAACCATATACTGCATATCAGATGCAGCATTCACGGGAAAAGAGAAAATACTGCTATCGTACATGGTTTTCGGTATACGCAATTCCGCATAGCCATTCTTCAGCACCTCCTGATAGTTCTGGTCAATCAAGGTATTGACAGCTGGAGAAAAGAAACCATCCGACAGACCGGAAGGGCTATTAGTCCAGAAATCCACATATTTCTGAAGAGAGGCATCTGTTTTTGCATAGCCTGTCAGCAGAATCAAGGATCTCTTAAAGTAATTATTTTGAAGGACTGCATTCTTTTGTTCTTGGGAGGCAGAGAAGGAGTTGTTGTCCGTCATTTGCCCATACAGATACCAGATGTTCATCAGATCGGTTTTTGTACCGGAATAATCATCAAGTTCGAAGTGTGCCTTCTGCCCGCTTTTTTCCTCCAATTGGTCCCAAGTGGTGGTGATATTCTCCAAGGTAGGTTCCGTCGTTCCCATGGCATCCTGCATACATGGTAAGAAGAGAGCAGCTATGCCGAGTGCGATGCCACCTTCGTGCTGCTCGTCGATGTAATCGAGTGCGGGGAAAAGGCGGTCCGTGTAACTTGCGTTGCGTGAGTAGCCATTCAGCATCTTCATATACCGGTCAACAATTCCATAATTCAGGTAATACTGGTATGTGCGCTTGCCACATCCGTCGGTGAAGCCCTTAGTGACATAATAGTTCACCAGTGAAGGCTGAATATCATCACAGTAGTGCATGTTTTCAGCAATCGCCTGTGTGGTATTAGCATCGATGTCGAATCCGTAGCGTGCCGCGAATCTAACGGTTCGTATGAGTGCCGATGGGTTGATGGAGAACATCAGATTAGGATCATAGACCGTGCGTATGATATGTTCACGCAAGTCGTGCAATCCTCCGTGGTAGTCAATGATATTGCCTGTCTGGTAGTCGTAGTAGATGGAGTTGATAGTCAGGTCGCGTGTATAGGTGTCGTCAAGCAAGTTCTTGCTATAATTCTGTCCATAGGCTCCGTCTGGTGGCAATCCCGGCTTCCCTTGCAAGCGGATGTCGATACCACGAATCGGCACCATGTCAGTCACATCGCCATCAGGATGGCGCGCCTGTGCAATTTTTCCCCCTCCTGTGTTTGTAATGACAGCGTTGGGCACGATTTCCACCATCCGCTCAGGAGTAGCATCGGTGGAGAAATCCACGTCATGGATGGGTGTGCCGAGTATAGCATCTCTCACAGCACCGCCGTTGACATAGGTCTTATAGCCAGCAGCCGCCATGATGTCCATAGTCTCGCAGTGTACTTTCGGCAGATAGATAAGGCTCTTGTCAAAGAGTTCAGCCGGTATAACCAGCTCACCATATCCCCTTGCTTGCACCACCTGATAATTCACATCAATCATCTTGTTGATGGTGGGTGTGAAGAATCTTTCGTATACGGGTTCGGGTCTGTCAATTACATCGTTTTCATTGTCGTGACACGAGGTCATCGAAATGCCACATAAAAATATGGTGGCATACATCCACAACGTAAATATCTTCATAGTTTTCATTGTTTAAAAAATTAAAGATTTAGATTATTATTGTTGAAATATCCATATTGATTTCTATACGTCATAGGAAGTTCTTAACATGAGGTTGTCAATGCCACCTCATTCTCAAGTATGTTGAGCATTTTGATGGTGGCTTTGATAGCAGCCTCAGTCTGATCGGCATCAAGTGCTCTTGTGCGGTAGGTCTTTTCGTTGAAGGTCCACGAGATGCTTGTCTGCACGAGTGCGTCAGTTCGTCCTCCAGGCGGTATACTGACAGCATAGTTGGTGAGCCAGGGGAATTTGCGTTGTAACTTGTCGCGGTAGATATGTCTGACCGCATGAATAAAGGCATCGAACATACCGTCGCCCATGGCACTCTCCTCGTATACTTCTCCGTTGATTTCCATCTTCACGCTGGCCATCGGTTTGAGTCCGTATGCCGTCGAGACCATGTAGCTAAGCAATTTGACGCGGTCTTCCGGCTCGCTGTGCTTGAGCACATCGTTGATGATATACGGAAGATCTTCTTGGGTGATAATTTGTTTCTTATCTCCCAACTCTATGATTCGGTCGGTCACACGCTTGGTCTGCTCTGGTGTGAGCTCCAGCCCCAGTTCCTCAAGATTCTTGAGAATATTGGCCTTTCCACTGTTTTTTCCAAGAGCATATTCACGTTTCCTTCCAAACCGCTCGGGTAGCAGCTCGTTGCAGTATAGGTTGTTCTTGTTATCGCCGTCGGCATGCACGCCAGCCACCTGTGTGAAGACGCTCTCACCGACGATGGGCTTATTGGGCGGAACGGCAATGCCGCTGAATCCCTCCACGATACGTGCCGCGTCGTTGAGTTTGTCCTCGTTGACAGATGTCACGGCATGGAGATGGTCTTTGAGTGCGGCCTGCACGCTGGATAGCGGCGCGTTGCCAGCTCTCTCTCCCAGTCCGTTGATGGATGTGTGGATGCCTTTGCATCCGCTGCTGACGGCGGCAAGTGCGTTGGCCACGGCAAGGTCGTAGTCGTTGTGTGCGTGGAAGTCGAAATGCAGCTGGGGGAACCACTCCACCATCTGACCTACAAACTCCCTGACCTTGTCGGGGTTGAGCACTCCGAGCGTGTCGGGCAGCATGAAGCGCTGTATTCCCGCGTCCTTGAGTGCGTCGACGAGGTCGTGGACATACTGCGGGGAGTCTTTCATCCCGTTGCTCCAGTCCTCGAGGTAGAGGTTGACGCTGATGCCTTTCGAGGCAGCATAGTCCACACTCCGCTTGATGTCGTCCACATGCTCCTGGAGTGTCTTCTTGAGCTGGAAGGTGAGATGCTTGAGGGACCCCTTGCTGAGGAGGTTCATCGTCGTGCATCCGCAGTCGTCAATCCAGTCGACGGATGTCTTTCCGTCAACAAAGCCCAACACCTCAACACTCTGCAGCTTCCCGCTCTGCCGTGCCC
This sequence comes from uncultured Prevotellaceae bacterium, assembly GCA_946625675.1. Taxonomy (GTDB): domain Bacteria; phylum Bacteroidota; class Bacteroidia; order Bacteroidales; family Bacteroidaceae; genus UBA3839. Next base: position 8,368 of record CAMOTI010000097.1, read on the forward strand.
AGCGGCAGATGGCGGTGACGGCCTCCTTCTCTCCTTCGGAGACACGTGCTGAGGCGACTTCGATGCGGTCGACATTGACGTCTCTGAGGAGCATCCTGGCGATGCTCAACTTCTCATGCGGCACGAACGACACTCCGTTTGTCTGCTCTCCGTCGCGCAGCGTCGTGTCCATGATTTCGATATTTTTTTCCAACACGAATTTTAACGAATTGTTTCTAATGCTATGTTAAAATGCTATCAGCGGCTCTGTTCGTAGGCCTCGATTTTGTCTTTGTTTTCGAGGAGGAAGTCGATGTCGTCGAGCGCGTTCATGAGGCAGTATTTCTTGTAGCCGTTGATGTCGAAGTGCTCGGAGCGACCGGTTGCAAGGTTGGTGACCGTCTGGTTGGGCACGTCCACCTTCACCTCCATCTTGGGGTCAGCCTTGATGGACGCGAAGAGCTCCGCGAGGAATTCCTCACTGACCACGACCGGCAACACGAAGTTGTTGAGTTCGTTGTTCTTGTGGATGTCGGCGAAGAAAGACGAGATGACGACGCGGAATCCGTATCCAGCGATGGCCCATGCCGCATGCTCACGGCTGGATCCACTTCCGAAGTTCTTTCCTGCTACGAGGATTTCACCACCGTAAGTCGGGTCGTTGAGCACGAAGTCAGGCTTTGGATTGCCCTCCTTGTCGAATCGCCAGTCGCGGAAGAGGTTGTCGCCGAAGAATTTCTCGTCGCGTGTGGTTGCTTTCAGGAATCGTGCCGGTATGATTTGGTCGGTGTCCACGTTCTCCAGCGGGAGCGGCACGCATGTGGACTGTATGATATCGAATTTTTGTTTCATTGATCTTTTTAGTTGAGAGTTTAGAGTTTAGAGTTTAGAGTGAAGTTACTCTTTTGGGTTGAGAGAGAGACCGGGTTTCTCCGGCCGGATGTGCGGAACACGAGGTTCCGCCTACCTCCATGCTATTGCCTAATTTTGGTTTTCCTTCATGAAGACGCGCGGGTCGGTGATGACGCCGGTGATGGCTGCGGCGGCAGCAGTGAGCGGAGAAGCCAGAATGGTGCGGGCTCCTGGTCCCTGTCTACCCTCGAAGTTACGGTTGGACGTAGAGACTGACAGTTTTCCTGCCGGAATCTTATCGTCGTTCATGGCCAGACAAGCCGAGCATCCCGGCTGGCGGATTTCGAAACCAGCAGCCTCGAGCACGCGGTCGAGCCCCTCCTCATGGATCTGCTTGCTCACCATCCAGGATCCAGGTACGAGCCACGCCGTCACTCCGTCGGCCTTCTTCTTTCCCTTCACGAGATAGGTGAACATACGGAAGTCCTCAATACGTCCGTTGGTGCAAGCACCGAGGAAGACGTAGTCAACCTTCTTACCCAGGAGTTTCTCTCCCGGCTGGAATCCCATGTAGTCGAGCGACTTGATGAAAGAAGCCTGTCCAGCCTCGTCGATGGAATCGAGTGTCGGCACCGCCTCGTTGATGCCCATGCCCATACCCGGGTTGGTACCGTAGGTGATCATCGGCTCGATGTCCTCAGCCTTGAACGTCAGTTCCTTGTCGAAGACGGCGTCGTCTCCGCTCTTGAGCGTCTTCCAGTATTCCACCGCCTTGTCCCATTCCTCGCCCTTCGGCGCATACTCACGTCCTTTAAGGTAGGCGAACGTCTTCTCGTCGGGCGCGATGAATCCTCCACGTGCTCCCATCTCGATGGAGAGGTTGCAGAGCGTGAGTCGTCCCTCCATGCTGAGGTTGCGCACAGTAGAGCCCGCATATTCCACAAAATAGCCTGTTGCTCCACTGGTAGTGAGTTTCGACATGAGATAGAGCGCGATGTCTTTGGCAGTCACTCCCCATTTCAGTTGTCCCTCCACGTTGATACGCATGGACTTGGGCTTCTGCTGAAGGATACACTGGGACGCCATGACCATCTCCACCTCCGATGTGCCGATGCCGAATGCCACGGCTCCCACGGCTCCGTGGGTAGAAGTGTGAGAGTCTCCGCACACGATGGTCATTCCCGGCAGGGAGAGTCCTCTCTCCGGTCCCACCACGTGTATGATACCGTTCTTATCGTCCATCATTCCGAAGTGTGTGAGTCCGAAGTCCGCCGCGTTCTTGGCGAGCGTGTCCACCTGGGTCTTGCTGACCGGATCCTCGATGGGCTTGTCCTGGTCGTGAGTCGGCGTGTTGTGGTCGGGCATGCAGAAGATCTGGTCGGGACGCAGGCACTTGAGTCCACGTTTGCGCATGCCTTCGAAAGCCTGGGGAGACGTCACCTCATGGCAATAGAGGCGGTCGATATAAAGTTGTGTTGGTCCGTCCTCCACGTTCTGAACGACGTGGGCGTCCCATATTTTGTCGAATAATGTGTTCATGAGAGATATTTACGATTTAGAAATTGACGATTTACTATTTATTTTTATATTTTTGAATTTTTCAGGGGAGCTAGGGATTCTAGATTTTCTAGAAGTTCTAGATGCTCTAGATTTTCTAGACATTCTAGACATTCTAGATATTCTAGATTTTCTAGAGGATTACAGCCCTTTGAATTTGTTGATGCAGTCGATGTAGGCTTCCACGGATGCGGCCACGATGTCGGTGTTGGCACCGAATCCATAGTACATCTGATTGTTGTACTCCACCTGCATGTGTACCTTACCCACGTCGTCGGAGCCTTTGCTGATGGCCTGTATGGTAAATTCCTTGAGCGTCATCTGGCGGTTGATGATTTTCTTGAGCGCCTTGATGGCCGCGTCGACCGGTCCGTTTCCGCTTGCGCACTCTTCGAAGTGCTCACCAGCGATGTTGAGTCCGAGGCTTGCCACCGACTTGACGCCCACCCCGCTGGTCACCTGGAGGTACTCCATTCTGATACGGTGGTTCTCCGTTCGGTCGGCCCCAGCCAGCACGAGGATGTCGTCGTCGTTGATGTCTTTTTTCTTGTCAGCCAGCTTGAGGAAATCCTGATACACCTTGTCGAGTTTCTCTTGTGAGAGTTCCACTCCCAGCACATGCAGACGGTTTTTGAGTGCAGCCCTTCCGCTTCTGGCCGTAAGCACGATGGCGTTGTCGTCGATTCCGACATCGTGCGGGTCGATGATCTCGTAGGTCTGCACGTTCTTCAGCACACCGTCCTGATGGATGCCGCTTGAGTGGGCGAACGCGTTCTTTCCGACGATGGCCTTGTTGGGCTGTACCGGCATGTTCATGAGGCTGGAGACCATTCGGCTGGTTGGATAGATCTTGGTGGTGTTGATGTTGGTCTCGATGCCAATGTGCTTATGGCATTTCAGGATCATGGCCACTTCCTCGAGTGAGGTGTTTCCAGCGCGTTCCCCGATGCCGTTGATAGTCACCTCCGCCTGTCTTGCGCCGTTGAGGATTCCGCTCATGGTGTTTGCCGTGGCCATACCGAGGTCGTTATGGCAGTGAGTTGACAGGATGGCGTTCTCGATGCCCGCCACATGGTCGCAGAGGTACTTGATTTTCTCTCCGTACTCCGCCGGCAGGCAATAGCCAGTGGTGTCAGGTATGTTGACCACCGTTGCCCCCGCCTTGATGACTGCCTCGACTACCCTGGCGAGATACTCGTTGTCCGTTCTTCCCGCATCTTCGGCATAGAACTCCACGTCGTCGACGAACCTACGTGCGTACTTCACGGCTGCCACCGCGCGCTCGATGATTTCCTCGCGGTTTGAGTTGAACTTATACTTGATGTGAGAGTCGGACGTACCAATTCCTGTGTGGATTCGTTTGTGCTTCGCGAACTTCAGTGCTTCCACAGCCACGTCGATGTCCTTCTGCACGGCCCGTGTAAGCGCGCAGATGGTAGGCCAAGTGACGGCTTTTGATATTTCAATCACAGAGTTGAAATCGCCCGGGCTGGATATGGGGAATCCCGCCTCGATGACATCCACACCCAAGGCTTCCAGCTGTCGTGCCACCTGGATTTTCTCCACGGTGTTGAGCTGACATCCCGGTACTTGCTCTCCGTCCCTGAGGGTGGTGTCGAAAATGAATAATCTGTCCATTATATTTTTTAAGTTTAGAGTTTAGAGTTGAGAGTTTAGAGTGAAGTTACTCTTTTTAGTTGAAAGTTGAATGTTTAAAGTATAATGAGGATAGTGAGTTGAGAATTTTAGAGGATTCGAGATTTCGAGACCTCGAGTTTTCTCAGTTATTTTTTGTAGTTGCTCCTCTTTGCATTAAAGCAATAGCCTTTCTCATTCGCCCGGAACAAGAAAGGCTATAAAGATATGCATACATAGACACACACCAGCATCAAGCCTCTCCCGCTCCGGGCTTAATAAGTCGTAGCGACAGAATACTGCTGATAGATATGCTGATAATATACATGATTTCTGCTATTTGAAATGCAAAATTAGTAATAAAAGTTGGTTGTACAAAACATTTCGGTAAAATTCTTCCTTCCAACTTACGTATTAAAGTAAAAACAGCTCAGAAAGTAACAATCCGAAACACTTTCATGGCAGTTTTGTATGATTCAGAAGGGAAAGGTGGCTAAAGGCAAGTGCCAGCCAAAAAGCAGAATGCCGTGCGATTCGCATCGTACGGCATTCCCTCAAAAATAAACCCAAAAATTTGTTATGACGGCTCATAACGTCCATTCAGCTTTGATTAATAATAATGTGTGTTTCTTGTGGTATTAGATTTATGCGCATCGGTGCGCATTGTTAAACAGATTGGGTCATGTGTATGTGTTGTCTGCATCCTGTTCAGGACAGGCACCTCCTGCAGCTGCGCAGCGCCATTGCAAACCATCCGAGTGCAAGGCATGATGTCCAGAATGGCGCAGCTGCTGTGAGGATGAGTACAAAGAATGCGATGATGGCGTTGAGGATGGCACGCGCCTGACGCGGCGACACATTTTCTTCCATAATCCCTGAGAAAAGAACGGCAAAAAATCCGAGTACAGACTTCTTGGTCATTACGTTTTGCTGGTTGTTCACTGTCATTGTTTCCATATATTTTTCCTTTCTTATAATAAATAGGTGATACAATAATTACTTTTGATTTTTGACAGTGCAAAGTTACGACACAACTGTGTCAACCTACGTCAACAAAAATTTTATTTTTTGCCAGTTTTTGACTTTTTAGTTAAACAACGTTAACGATTATACAAATATACATCATTTTTAAAATTTGCACAATCGACATTTAGTTAATTTTTATTAATCAAAGGGCGTTTTTTCAAGCATTTCCACAAAAGTTTCGGGTGGATTCGCTGCAGGAACAAGTCAGAGAAGCCTATGAAGAACTCAAAAAAAATCCGAAAACGTGGAAAAGGAATGGAATTTCATTGTAACTTTGCACTCAGAGCCATGTGGAACGGCACAAGCCCCCACCCTGCCGGACGGCAGATGCTAAAGGCCTTCCGCATGGCAACATGAAGGACCTTAAAACACACAAAAAAATGAAAGACATTGTAATCACACTGAAGAAAGACGCCCTGAGGTACAGCATCGACTACATGACGTACAAGGTGGCAAAAGTGCATTTTTCGGATCAGACCCCGGAGTTGGCCGCAGAGGTGGCCTCCACTCCGTCGGACCAGGACTATATGGACGAACTGACGGAAAGCGGCCTCGAGAACGTGCGCGGCGAGCTGCGCTGGTGCGTGGCGGACAAGAACCGCGTGGCCGGCGACGACTGCGTATGCCCTGCCCGCGGAGAGTACGACATCGTTTTGCGCGTGCGCGACGACAGCAGTGTCGACCCGCAGACGCTTGGCCGCATGATCCACGACTATGTGGCCTTCTACGTGGCCTACCGCTATCTGCTGCTGACGGTTCCTGCAGTTGCAGCCTCTCTGGCCGCTCTGGCGGACGCAGAGCTGAACAAGGTGTATAACCACGTGAGGGAAGAGATGCCTGCCACGAATCCGCTGCTGTGGAAGTAGCATTCACAGCAACGGCACACGAAGTCCCTGGCAAACAGGCATCAGGGACAGAAACAGAAAAAGTCCGTCAAAAAAATTTGGACGGAAAGGAAAAAAGCATTAATTTTGCAACACCAAAGAAAACACACCGTGTCTGCCATGCAGACCATTTTACTTTCAATAGTTTAACAACCTTAAAATTTAATACTTCAGGAATTGGAAGATTGCATGCTGGTGTTTGACCGTGCTTCGCCGGTCAGATGTGCGGACGAGGACGTCCACAACCCCAGTGGAAAAGTAAGACCCACACGAAATCCTGAATAACCTTAAAATCATTTTTTTATCATGACAAACACACAAGAACGCAATGCGGAACTGTACGCATTGTACCGCAAATACATGCGGGAAGGCCACACCACCCACAGCGAGGCCGTCCGTGCGGCCGTAAATTCCCCAGCCAGCCGTTTCTGGGTAAGTCCCAACTACCTGTATCAAGAGATTAGCAACCGTCGTAAAGGTTGCCGCCATGTGCGTCAACGCGAGATGAAGAAGACGGTCCTTTATGATTATCTCTACTGCGACTATCTGAAAATGAAGGATCGTCCACTGAGCCGGGGCCTGTCGTTGGAGGCGCTCTGTGACCTGCTGGTGAACCGCCCTGCCCCATCGTTTTTTTTGAGCGAGAAGCGTGCCGACGAAATCATCAAATCATGGAAAAGGGAAATGAAACTGTAAATATGCTTCATACTACAAAAACTCCGGTCTCGTCATACAACGAGACCGGACACTTAACATAATGAAAATAATATTTACTTAATATTATTATACGTGCTTCAAATTCTGCAGTGGACAATATCTAATAATCAATTGTCATCACCAGAGGCTACCCCATGAGTAACGTTTTTCAGACTCTATCTCTGCCTCGCCATCCAAAGTATCATCTCTCTCTTTGGCGTCTGCATATTCACCACCGGCACCATTACTCCAATCACCGATGCCTGGGCCGAGCACGACATTCAACAGACGGGGATTAACTTCTTCTAAAACAGGTTTGTTATATGTTTTTTTCATCATTTGTTCCTCCTTTTCTGTTATTTGATAAATACTTTCTTACCGTTCATAATATACAGACCGCTCTTAGCTGGTTTGCCGTTGAGTTTCTGTCCGCTCAGGGTGTACCATTCAACAGACTTACCAGCCACTTCCTCATCAAAGGCTTCAATGGTCTCAATGCCAGTAGGGTCGTCGGACCACTCAGAAGAATTGCCTAATATGAATCTGAACTTGGCATTGCCTGTTGGATGGAAATAACTTGGTGCCACCATCTCGGTAGGAAGCTTCATGTAGGCTGAGTTTCTATGCAGCTTGATGCCTGCCGATGACACACGGTAGAACATTTCGTCGCCTTCAAACTCTTCGCTTACAGGATTACCGTTCTTGTCCAGCTGCCTGTATTTGTATGCCAGAACATAGTTGGTGTCGTCGCCGTCGAACATACCAAGGGTCTTGCCTTCCTCGTCCACGTTGGCCACAAGGATGTTATCGAGCTCCGTTTCCTTACCCGTCACATCGTGCATGTCAGGGACAAAGAGATGGAATCCGCTGCCCTCGCCCATCAGGTCAAGCTTTGAATCACCGGCATAATAGATGACGCAGCCCGTGTTTTGAGGAACCACATAACGACCTGTCTCACCCACATCCGTCAGCGTGAGCGTGCTTTGTTCATAGTCAGGATTGCTAACCACGTAAGTCTTCATGTCCTTACCGGTGAAGAAAGGCAGCAAGGATGCGTCGATGGCATGGTCGCGGCTCTCGGAAGCATATCCCTTGATGTTCACAGCCTTGGCATCGGTAGCCACTGCAATCTTTTTCACCTCATATCCCTGGAAGTTCAGAAGCACGTCGCTCTTTTTCGCGAGGTTGGCTGGCATGACGATGGCGAACACCTCGTCACCGGTTCCGTCTGTGGCAGTTGCATGATAGGTGAAATCCTGCTCGTTCTGTCCGAAGGCGTAGGTTGTTGTGCCGTCGCTCTTCTCATAGCTGGATTTCTGACTGTCACCCACCTTGTGAGCACGTACATAGACAGCCTGATTCTTGTCCACTTGAGGAACGATGAATCCGTAGGTTCCGTTGCCGATAGCCAGACCGCCTGTCTCATCGGTAGCCGTGCCAGTCATTGAGGCAACATTGTTGTCGTCGTGGGTGATACCCAGTCCGCGGGTCTCGTCGAACATGGTCTTGCCACCATAGAGCTGGCCTCCCGACACGAAGATGTTGCCATCCCACTCTTCCGGTTTCACACGTAGGTTCCACCCGTTCCATATCCTCAAGTCAGCATCAGCATCAACCACTTCCTTCTCAACACCATTGCCGTCAATACCTGCGCCGACATATTTCTTCAGGTCGGTGAAGTCCCAAGTGTAAGGATATTTCATCGTCTGACGGTAGCCCACCGGAATCATGCAGTCGGCATAGTCTGTGACATAATCCTCTCCGATGGTCTGCACGCCCAGTCGTGCCTTGAACACACCGAACTTGGCATCGGCAGGGGTCTCAGGCAGTTGGACGGCATAGGTGTACCACAGTGAATGGTTTGATGTCATTGAAGAGACCAAAACGTCTTTTTTCTCCAAGTTGCCGGTCTTTGCCACAATTTGCTCCTTGTAGTTTGTAGCCTCATTCAGACCACGGTAATGCATATGCAGTTGTACGTCGTCCGCAGTCGTGAACTCCGACGTGTTCAGAATCTGACGGTGTTGCTCGTCGCCCAGCAGTTCGTTTTCGCTGAGGATATCCGCGTTATTGTCCTTTGCATTACGGTAGATAACGATAGAGTAAATCTTCAGCAGTTCTGCCTCTTTCACCTCCAGCATGAAATCACCGCCCGAAGAGATAAAGTGATATTCACCCCAAGGCTGGCTCTTGTCTGTGATATCGGTACCGTTATTAGTGTCGTTGGCAGTCTCAACGCCTGAGCCACCAATAACATAATCGCCGGTAATATCCGTTCCGACGGCATCCTGCGCACCGGATATTTTCAGTATGGCTGTCTGTGTTTCGATGTCATTGCCAGCCTCGTCGGGAACGTTGCCGTAGCATCCCATCTTGATAGCGATGCGGTCGCCAGCATTCAGTCGCGGGATAATCAAAGCGCGCGGGTGTGCCTCGCTGCCGTTATCAAGAGGCAGGTCGGACGGGCCCATAAGACCTATGTAACGGTCGTTGAACTGACTTGTCGTCGATGCGGCATTCTCATTGTAGACACCGAGCAGATTCGACTCTACCAAGAATAGAAGACCTGCTGTCTCGTGAATCATATCGGCATTGTCACCTTCCATATCGTAGACACTCTTGAAGATAGGCTCCTCTTCTGCCTTCAGGTTCACGTATGTATTTACCCAGTCTGCGGTAAGGCCGTCTTTCTTGTGGGTTTCCTTATAAAGCTTTGAATTCTCATCACTATATTTTCCGAGATCCCAGCCACCGTCTGCGCCATCGCCTTTGCCGGAGAAGAAGTCCCAACGCTTCACGAAAGCATCCTGGTCGTTGGTGCCCATACGGGCGTCGTTGCCATCGGCATCCTTTCCCCATGCCGCCTCTGCGGCTTTGTATGCAATGGTGAGTACGAATGCGGCCTGACCAGCAGCACATCTCACATTGACCACGATGGCACCGCCCTTGTTAATCGGCTTGCTGGTGTCGTCACCTTCTTTATACTTATAGGTAATATTCCTGAATCCTAAGCGCTGAACGCCGTCCTCGGTGTAGAAGTAGGGCTGGGCACTTGCCACGTTGCCAAGGCATTTCACTCTCGGAGCCGCTTCTCCATTGATTGTGATATTGTCCAATGGGACATCGCCATTCAAGTCAGAGAACACACCACCATATATCTGTGCCATGCCCGTGCAGGACTCCGTTCCATTGTCAACCACATTGAAAAGCGGGTCCAGGCGGAATGAAGGGATGAATGAATATGAGATCAGACGAAGAACAGGGCTTTGCTGGGTCTGAATTGTTGGGTTCGAACACAGGTAATAGACACCTCCCGCCTTATAATCTGCGGTGAATTCATAGTAATTTTGACCAAGAATGTTATCAGCTCCACCAAACAGAGGACCAGACCATGAGTTACCACCATCTTTGCTCATCATTAAATTTGATGAGGTTTGCTTAGAAATTGGCACAGGCACTCCGTTTGCGTCGAGCTTATACCACATACACATGTACTCCCCATCGCCCTCACAATAGAATTTCACATGGAATTTCCCATCCACTTCAGGGAAGAAATAGAAATAATTGCCATAAAGCGGATAAATGGAGTTGAACCGAGGGCTTTCCTGACCTTCGCCAGGGGATTCGCCTGACAAGTCCTCATTTTCTGTGAACACAGTGAATTCCTTACCTACCAGCGACTTTTTGTTTTGCTCCTCCGATCGCTGTCTGTATGGCGACTGAAGTTGCACGTTGCCAGGACTGAGCGGATCGGTCTCATCGACGATGGAAGAAGTTCCATATTGCTTCTCTCCGTTGACCGTGCCAAGATACCTTGAGAAAGTCATGTCGTTCTCAGTTCCGTAGCGCATGGTCAGATAAGGCACTGCTCCACGCTTGTCTTCCAACACACCAGAGCCAGTGATGGTCATTTCATAACCTTTGTTGCCTTGTGCATCCTGAATCTCATCGATTCTTGACGTGGCTTTCTGATAATGGCTGTCGTTATATATAATGGTGATGCAGCGGATAACTGCATTGGAAGGCACCTTGATGCTTACAGTGCCATCGTCGTCACCGGTATAAAGATACTCGTCAGAGACTCCGTTGGGATTACCTATGTTGTAGTCAGAGTTCCATGGCCATTCAGCTGCATAATTGAGAGCAGGAACACCATTTATGGAACCCGACTCCAAAAATGGCATGTATAAGATATTTTGAGTTCCTCCAGCCACACAATACATCTCAAAAACAAGTTTATCACCCTTATTCAAGTGCTGGATATGAATTACTGTTCCTTTAACACGTCCATCCTGGTCGACCCCCAAGTCCTTTACTTTCAAGCCATATCCAGTGTAATTGGGATTACTGTTCTTGCCAACTTCCCAGTTACCACTATAATTAAATTTGAAACGAGGCTTAGGGCTGTCCCCACTGTCATCCATCCAGCAGTTAAACGAAGAGACATTGGTCGGATTGTCTGACCAATCACGATTTAACGTAATGGACATAAGCTCATTATCCGTACAATTAAGCGTACACTGACAAGGACCAACTCCTGGGTGGGGGTACAACTCCTCCTCAAATTCCTTCACGCCGAACCAGTGTCTTTCCTTAATCACCGGTTGCCATGCCAATGCATTCGTGACGAATGCAAGCATCAAAAAAGTTAATGTAAATAATTTTTTCATTTATCAAATAAATTTGTTAAGTTAAAGTACATAGTTGTGATGAAAGCTAAAATAATTCTCATTTATCGATTAGCTAATATTTATTATTTCATTATATGCCATAGCCAGTTTATTTCCAAATCCATAAGTACATGCAAAGTTCGTAAGAGTAACTTCTCTGACAGAAAATCCTGGTTCAGACCACCTCATTTTTATCCAATACCCGCACCATCTGCGTGCACCCAAAGCAGTAAAGGCATGTTCTAATAATTAATAAATCCAAGAGAATTGCCTTCGGCGAATCAGCTCTCGCTCGGCAAATTTCAAGCAAGCTTGGAACTGCTCTCGCTTAATCGCTGATTATCTCTTTGCCTGTGTTTGCCTCTTTTTGGCATCTTTTTTTTGGCATCTTTTCCCTTAAAATTGACTTCGTCGAATCATCATCGCGATTGTCTTCGTCGAATCTCCTATGCCTCAACAATGTTCAAGCGAGCTTGGCATTGT
>CAMOTI010000098.1 GCA_946625675.1 uncultured Prevotellaceae bacterium
CTTGTGTACTCAGTCCAAGACTATTGAGAGCGTAGTCTCCTGTTGGAACAATACGTGAATGATCACGCTTTGCTATAGCCTGGGCAATATCGTCCAAGCTTGGCAACAGCATACCAAGGCCAAGTTCTTTGTCGAACTTAGGCTTGTAATATATCCCGTGGGCCAGTCTAACGATAACATTACGTTCACATAGTCTGATTAGTGACTTCTTGATGGCCTCTGGCGTACCAAGCTCGGCATAGTCTGTGGAAAAGACTATTTTCCCTTCCGGTTCCGAAGCGATGGCTGTCTCAATTCTTTTTGCTGTACTATCAACCATACTAATTTGTATTTTGGCACAAAATTATAATAAAATTGGGACAAAACAATGCTTTTGCACCAAAAAGTTACTTATTTTAATGCTTATTTAACGTATAAGAGGCTAAAAGTCCTGTTTTCTGCGCAAAAAACAAGACTAATATACATGAATCAATGCAGAACAGTCGTTTGAGCACAAAAATTTGAGAATACTAAGATTCTATTCTTCTGGGTGTAACTTCAAAATCTACACCCAATTTTACACCCAAAAATAGCGATACGGAAAGATATTTTGTGATATCCTGATTTTTGGCGAATTTTACAAATTACTGATATACAGATATTTGAGTATTTTATGATATTCTAAGAAACCATAAGTTTGAGAGCCTCTCTCTCCGCCAAATCAAAACAAAGGAAACCGTTTTACAGGTTTCCTTTGTTTCGTAATGTGACCCATGACGGTTCTCACGATAATGTCGCAATCATAGTGGCTCAATCTTGTTGCTTTTCTTGTCTGCTATCGTTTCCGGACGCTAGTTTTTAATTAAATTTCGGCTGAAACGACGATAATTCTTAACAAACTGAAAATGTTTGCGAAAATATTTTGCCAACTCAAAATTTTTTTGTAATTTTGCATCCGATTTGGCCGTTAGGTCAGTAAAATAATTATTTTTAGATGCCGCAGGGGCTCAAATAAGTGGATCACGGGATGGTCTCGCCCCACGGATTTAACCGTTTAATTTTATAAATCAAAATGTACGTTATCGTAGAAATCAACGGACAGCAGTTCAAGGCTGAGGAAGGAAAGAAACTCTTTGTCCACCACATCAAGGACATCGAGGCTCAGGCTACTGTAGAGTTCGAGAAAGTGTTGTTGGTCGACAACAACGGAGCGGTTACAGTAGGAACTCCTATTGTAGATGGTGCTAAGGTGGTTTGTGAGGTCGTGACTCCGCTCGTGAAGGGTGACAAGGTCCTCGTGTTCCACAAAAAGAGAAAGAAGGGCTACAAGAAGCTGAATGGTCATCGCCAGCAGTTTACTGAGCTTACAATCAAACAAGTTATTGCTTAATTTAATTAAAAGGAGAAAAAGAAATGGCACATAAAAAAGGTGTAGGTAGTTCCAAGAACGGACGTGAGTCAGAATCGAAACGACTCGGACTAAAACTTTTCGGTGGTCAGTTTGCCAAGGCAGGAAACATCATCGTAAGACAGAGAGGCACCAAGCACTATCCTGGCAAGAATGTCGGCATGGGCAAGGACCACACACTCTATGCATTGGTTAGCGGAACTGTTTCTTTCAAGAAGGGCCGTCTGAACAGAAGCACAGTCAGTGTAACACCGGTGGAGGCTTAATCCACTGAGACCTGAGTTTTAGATTTTTATTATCAACTAAGTCATTAACTTTTAAATTCATACAATCTACATTTATTGTATTTTGTTTAATATAATATGTCAAAAATTTGTCAAATCACCGGCAAGAAGGCAATGATTGGAAACAATGTTTCTCATTCATTGCGCAGAACCAAGAGAACTTTCGCGGTAAACTTGTTCACCAAGAAATTCTACTATCCTGAGGAGGACTGCTGGGTGCTGCTTAAGGTAAGCGGTGCTGGTCTTCGTATCATCAACAGAATCGGCCTCGACGCAGCGCTGAAAAAGGCTGTGGCCAAGGGCTATCTGCAGTGGGAAGATGTTCAGGTCATCGGATAATGACTGTACCAGTATAACAATTTTAAATTTTTAGATCATGGCTAAGAAAGTAAAAGGTAATAGGGTGCAGGTTATCCTTGAATGCACCGAAATGAAAGAGAGTGGTCTTCCTGGAACTTCCAGATACATCACAACGAAGAACCGCAAGAACACTCCCGACCGTATGGAGCTTAAAAAATACAATCCTATCCTCAAGCGCATGACAGTGCATAAGGAAATTAAGTAATCACAACTCAAAAATTCTAACTCAATATGGCTAAGAAAACCGTTGCGTCTCTGCACGACAAAGAGAACAAATCATTCACTAAGGTCGTTAGAATGTTCAAGTCTTCAAAAACTGGAGCGTATGCATTCGAGGAGAGGATGATTCCGGCTGACTCAGTGAAGGATTTCCTGAAGAAATAATAATGACATTCTATAACTATAAAGCCTTCCCAATTTAAGGAGGGCTTTATGTGTTTTTTCTGATTATGACACCATCCAGCAATATTCAAAAAGGTCAGGACGGAAGATACAGGTGGGTGTATGAGGTCCGTCTGCTCAAAAATTATGCCATCCTATGGGAAGTCTACTGGGCATTCTCCATCACGGCAGTCATATGCTTTCTGCTTGTCGGATGCATCGGATTTTGTTCTGACGGTATCGACGGACTCAAAGACATGATTCCCTCTCCGAAAGTGTTGCTCATTATTGTCGGAGCTGTCCTACTTGCAGGTGCACTTGGGTATTTCCTCTATGCCGCTATCTCTGGCTGGAAATATGTGGTGAGATTCACCATGGACGACAAGGAGTTGGTGCATGAGCAAATGCCCCGTCAGGCGAAGAAAGCGCAGGTCGTCAGCACCCTCACCGTACTGGCAGGACTTTTGGCCAGGCGTCCGGGAGTGGCTGGAGCGGGCATGCTTGCCGCCAGGACCACGATGGTTACATCCTTCTCAGGTGTCAAGAAAATCAAGGCAGTCAGGAGAAGCAACCTTATTAAAGTCAATGAGACGCTGTCCAGAAATCAGGTGTATGTTGATGAGCAGGATTTTGACTTTGTCTATCAGTTCATATGCCAACACTGCCCGAATGCTAAAATTGTATGAACAGGAAGGAGTCTGTTTTTAATTTCTTAATTCTCAACTCTCAACTCTCAACTCTCAACTCATACTATGGGACTATTCAATTTTTTCTCAAAAAAGAAGAACAAGGAGACGCTCGACAATGGACTCTCCAAGACCAAGGAGAGTTTCTTCGGCAAAATATCACGAGCGATTGCTGGTAAGTCGAAAGTCGACGACGAAGTGCTGGACAACCTGGAGGAAGTACTCATCACCTCAGATGTCGGTGTGGACACCACACTCGAAATTATCAAGCGTATTGAAGAACGCGTGGCCCGTGACAAATATATGAACACGTCAGAGCTCAACAACATCCTCAGAGAGGAAATCACGAACCTGCTCACAGAAAACAACACAGAGGATATCAATGGTTTTGAGGTTCCTCAAGACAAAAAGCCCTACGTCATTCTTGTTGTCGGCGTGAATGGAGTGGGCAAGACCACCACCATTGGCAAGCTGGCCTATCAGTTTAAGGAGGCAGGCAACAAAGTGTATCTCGGCGCAGCCGACACCTTCCGTGCCGCCGCCGTAGAGCAGATTTCTATCTGGGGTGAGCGTATCGGGGTTCCGGTTGTCAAACAGAAGATGGGAAGCGACCCAGCTTCCGTGGCTTTCGACACGGTCAAGTCAGCCGTAGCCAACAATGCTGACGTGGTCATTATCGACACAGCCGGCCGACTTCACAACAAAGTGGGCCTTATGAACGAGCTCACCAAGATCAGGAATGTCATCGGTAAGGTCATCCCCAACGGCCCGACAGAGGTGATGCTGGTGCTGGACGGGTCCACCGGCCAGAACGCCTTTGAGCAGGCCAAGCAGTTCACGGCGGCTACGGATGTCACCTCCATGGCCATCACCAAACTCGACGGGACGGCAAAGGGCGGTGTGGTCATAGGCATATCGCATGAGTTCAAAATTCCAGTGAAATACATCGGTCTGGGCGAGCATAAGGAAGACCTTCAGCCCTTCAACAGGCGGGAATTTGTCAACTCCCTGTTTGGAAATAACGCATAATCATCATAATGAACAAGAGCGTAGACATCATATCTTTGGGATGTTCTAAAAACCTTGTTGATTCCGAGCGTCTTATCAGGCAGCTTGAAATCAACGGTTTCAGTGTGCGGCACGATCCGGACGACATCAATGCCGACATTGTGGTCATCAACACGTGCGGATTCATTGCCGATGCCAAACAGGAGAGTATCGACATGATACTGGAATGCTGCCAGGCCAAGGAAGAAGGACGGATAGAGAAAGTGTACGTCATGGGATGCCTCTCTCAGCGCTATTTCCAGGAACTCGGTACGGAAATTCCGGATGTCGACAAGTATTATGGCAAATTCAACTGGAATGAGCTGCTTGCTGATTTAGGAACGTCCTATGATGCACAGAGGGCCGAAGAGCGACGGATCACCACTCCGAACCACTATGCTTACCTGAAGATAGCCGAGGGCTGCGACCGCCATTGCGCTTTCTGTGCCATACCCATCATCACGGGGCGCCACCAGTCCCGTCCTGCGGAGAATATCCTCCGCGAGGTGAAGATGCTGGTCAGCCAGGGTGTTAAGGAATTTCAGATTATCGCCCAGGAACTGACGTATTATGGTCTCGACCTGTATGGCGAACGGCGCATCGCCCAATTAGTCCGTGACATAGCAGACATCGAAGGAGTGGAGTGGGTAAGGCTGCATTATGCCTATCCGAAGGACTTCCCGATGGAACTGCTTGATGTCATGAATGAGAAACCCAATGTCTGCAAATATCTTGACATCGCCCTTCAGCATGTCTCCACGCGTGTGCTCTCAAACATGAACCGGCATATCGACAAAGAGCAGACCTACGAGCTTGTGAGGAAAATAAGGAAAAAGGTGCCGGGCATTCATCTCCGCACCACACTGATGGTGGGATTCCCTGGAGAGGGCGAAACAGAATTCCAGGAACTGCTTGATTTCGTCAGATGGGCCCGGTTCGAACGGATGGGCGCCTTTGCCTACTCCGAGGAAGACGGTACACCTGCCGAACAGCGATTCTCCGACGATATCCCCGAGGAGACCAAGCAGAGCAGACTCTCCGAGCTTATGGCACTGCAACAGGACATCTCGGCTGACATCCAGCAGGAGAAAGTCGGAAAGCAGATGAAAGTCGTAATCGACCGCAAGGAGGGTGAATACTATATAGGCAGGACTGAATTCGACTCGCCGGAAGTCGACCCAGAGGTGCTTTTGACAGCAGACCAACCACTCACTATTGGTGAATTCTACAATGTAATTATCGACGATGCCGATGACTTCGACCTCTATGCCTCCCTCTCGTCGGAATAATCCCGGCATTTCCTATCAAACCGCATCCCCATATTTTTCTTTTTAAATCTTTTTCTATGACGAATAAGGAACTCATCGAATCCATCAAGAAAAAAACTGGATTCTCCAAAGTGAAAGTTGAAAGACTGCTCATGGCCTACGTGAAGACTTTCGATCAATTCCTCGATGAGGATAGCACCATATCCCTTAAAGGGTTTGGTACTTTTGAACCCAACGAGAAACAGGAGCGGAAGGTCTACAATCCAAGGACCAGACAATATAAAGTCGTTCCGAAAAAGAGAACAGTCAAGTTTAAGCCGTCGGTCGTCCTTAAAAATGTCTTTAAGGGGTGACATTCCTCATTTTCATGAAGACAAGAAAACAAGAAGACAAGAAGACCAGCAGACAGGAAAACCATGCGATAGTCTGCTATGACCAGCACTTTTAAAAACAATCTCACTCATGTCGCAGAAAAAAAACAATCAGGATATTGTCAGCAACGTATCGAATCTTTCAGGCGAATTCAAGAATACTGTAAACTCTTTTATACGGGCTCTGCATGATACTGTCGTCGAGGGACTGCAAAAGGACGGAACGGTTGAAATTGACAATTTCGGCACGTTCTCCACTGTCAGCGTGGCTGCCAGGGAGGGAGTGAACGTGTCAAACGGAGAAAAAATCACGATTCCGGAATTCACCAAATTTTCTTTTGCGCCTCTTTTCTCGTTTCTGTCAAAGGAAGGCGTGTCGGACAGCAACGCGTCTGAAGACGACGAACTGCTTGAGGAAGACGCTGATGTCGTTGAAACCGAGGAAACGACAGATACGGAAGAGAATGAACCGGCCTCCTCAGACCCAGCGCCCTCTGGTCTTGATCCTGAGGAGGATATTATAGTGGAACAACCAGGGGAGGTGGATGAGGATGCGTCATCCGACCAGAATGACATATATCCAGAGGAACCGGAGCAGGACCCCGTGAAAGAAAAGCCTGCAGACGGATTCTCCGGAATAGACGTACTTATTTCCACACCCGAAAGCCTGGAGGAGACAAAGGAACGGCTGGAGGCAGCAAAGCAGAAAGAGGCAGATGCCGCCCGCCAAGTTGAGAAGGCGCAAGAGGCACTCGAGCAGGCTAAGCTTGCGCTTGTCCGCTCGCAGGAGGATTTGCTCGCAGTTCAGGAAGATGTGCGTGAACTCTCCCAAACACTTGAGAATGTGGAGAACAATCGCAAGGCCGTTATCGACAACGGCTCTAATGAAGATGAGGACGTGGACTCGTCGGAGCATACGGATGATGAAGAGAATGTGGTTCAGGAGAATATTGCCTCGGCCGAGGCCGAATCAAAGACTGAATCCACCGAGACTCCTAAAGCTCCCAAAAAGAAGAGCAACACAATCTTTATCGCCGCTGCTATTGCGGCAGCTTTACTTATCACGATACTCTCTGTCCTCTTCTGCTCCAAGTCAGAGACGGATAACACTGCTGATTTGAAGAATCAAAAGAAGGAGAAGGCAGAAAAACAAGGGGATGCCAGCGGAGGCAATGCAGGAGCCAATGGACAAATGGCCGCAGCTAAAAAAGACTCTCTCGCTAAAGACTCTGCAGCAAACCAAAAGCCTCAGAAGAGCCAGCTTACGGCAACTACCGTAACCCGTGTCGACACCGTGGTCTTCGATGGAACCCGCTATCTCGAACATATCGTCACCGACCACTACGGAGAGCACGACATGGTGTATAAAGTCATCCAGTTCAACCGCAAACATGGGCTCCTTAAAGACATCAACCATATCCCTGTCGGCTCAAACATCCTGTTGCCGCATTATGAGTAGGCTGCATAACTATGTCAGTCTATTGATGGCAATAATGGCAATGCTGACGAATTGACTAACTGGGATGGCACCAAGAAGAAAGGTTTAAGCAGGTAGATTTTCATTCCTTATGTAAGGAGGTTGAGTAGGCCACAGTTCCCCTCCACCTCTTTTCTCGTCTTGAATTCTGTCTAATCTCGTCTAAATTCTCGCTTAAATCTCGCTTAAAGTCGCTTAAATTTTCTCAGTGCAAATGTCCTAAATAAAGGGCTTTCCAGGGATTCTCGCTTAATATCCCACTTAAAGTCACTTAAATTCTCACTTAAATTCTCGCTTAAAGTCGCTTAAATCTCACTTAAATGCCATAGCCGTTTCTCGTCAGTGTAAATTATGCCCTTCTTTCTTAATTTAGTTAGTAGATTACCTATCTTGCCTATCTTTTGCTCTTCGGTGAAATCTACAGGCAGCTTATTCCAGAGCAGTTCGTTAATCTGCTTTCTACTCAGCACCTTGTGGTCGTTAAGGGCTTTCATAATCCACTCCTGACATTCTGCATCGTTGAATCCCTTTCTCAAAGTATATTCCACCTGCGTATTAGTCGCCTTAGCAATCTGCTTTGAGACATACAGAGGAGGGTGAGATTGCGCAGTCAGTGCCTACACAATTACCCCTGAACGAAATTGTGCAATCGCCAATTGCACAATTAGACACGCCT